>NZ_JBIEKD010000003.1:0-206342 GCF_043496955.1 Thalassobacillus sp. B23F22_16
GTCCCTTTGTTTTCCTTAATATTGAAGAAAAGGAATAACTTGTTTAACAAATGGAGTATAAAAAATTTTTAAAAGTGTTAAAACGATCTTTAACCCTTGGTGTATCAACATTTCCGGAGGGAGTCTCACCCTTCCCCCACGCCCCTTGCCATATAAGGTACTCGAAATCGTGTTTGGAAAGTCCAGTCCTATTTTGTTATGAGAACCCTATTACAATGGCAAGTTGACCGTATCTTCTGCTCCAAAAGCACTCTAATTCTGATCGAAGTTTCGAGAAACTAACGAACGTATGGTGGCTGGGAAAACAGTGAGACTCCTCGAAAATGCTACGCATTTCCTTCGTGCGGTGTCTTTTCGAAGAAGTATTTCAAAGTCCAGTGGGATGAACATGAGCGGTGAGATCCCGCAAGGCGAAGCCTGAGGAAGCTCACCACATGCCCACGGAAAGCGATCCGTTTTCCAAGCCACCATAATCGCAATCAAGAGTCTCGAAACTCCTTCACAATTAGGAGCTTTGGTGTGAAAATAGTTAAACAACTTTCCTTAGTCTGAAAAAGGAGTACAAATTTTTAATGGTAACTTTAACAACAGCATATAGAGGAATAGCGATTAGCATCCCTATAAATCCATATAATGACGCCGCAGTTATCAAAAGGAAAATAATGGTCAAAGGATGAACATCCAAACGATTTCCGAGCACCACCGGGGCAACCAGACTGCTTTCCATTTGCTGGACAATTGCCATGGTAATCAGTACATATACGACCATGGAAGGTTCTTGTGTCAGTGCAACGATAAGAGATGGCAGTATACCGATGATTGGACCAAAAAATGGAACTACAGCGGTAAGTGTTACAAATATGGACAGTACCAGAGCATAATCAAGACCGATGATTAAATAACCGATATACATCAATACTCCATCGACTACTGCCACTGTGATTTGACCAATAATATAGGCGGACAATGTCTGGCTGATATTTTTTAATATCTTTTGACCTTCCTGATCATGCTTTTCAGGGATGAGTCTTAACATAAATGGAATAAAGCGATGATCATCTTTCAAAAAATAAAACAATACGAAGGGAACTACGATAAGCACAGTGGCTGCACTGGTAATAGCGCTTAAGACTTCCGGCAAATTTTCACCTACAGTCTGAACCATGTCTCCCGAAAAGCTGGTAGCTTTTTGTCTGAGGCTGCTTATAGAAATCATCCCCATATCGTTTTCTTCAATCGCCTGTTCTGTTTTTTCTGCAGATTTCTTCAGATCTTCCGGTAACTTATTCGTGATATTGGAAATTTGTTGTTGCAGTGTCTCAGCCATAATTAAATAGGCAGTATAAATAAGACCAGCTATCCCTGCAAAAACAATTACCACCGCTAAGCTATTCGGCACATATTTATACTTGGAAAAGAATCTTACGAACGGCCGCAAAATGAAATAGAGAAATCCAGCGATCAATATCGGATAAAACACGCTCTCTATTACTACTTTGACTGGTTCAAAGAATCCAAGAACCTTCAAAAAGAAAATACTGATTAGAATTAATATTAAACCGGTTATATATTTGAAAAAGGGGTGTTTCGTCCACATTCATTTTCTCTCCTTACTGCTGGCACAATTTTTCATTTACCATCACTCATACCACTGATCGGTTGGTTTCTAACCTCAGTTAACTTTGTAGAAACAGGAATTACCGTTTATTATTCTTCAATATTACCCTTATTAATTAAAGTTTTTACGAAAAGGAAAACGAGCCGTGATGCATACAATTTTTGTTAACGGGGTATGGGGTAATATGTACAAATTCAAAGGAGGATGATGCTGATTATGGATAAAAAGCTCATTGGAGGCGTATTCACTCACGTGGGAGACGCAGAACGAGCAATCAGAGATTTACAGAATCATGGTTATAGCGGTAATGACATTTCTGTCTTTGCCCAGGATAAAAACAAGGTTAATGTGCTGGAAGATGAAACAGATACCACCGTTACATCCAATAAAGGCGGCAGGGGTAAAAACGCTGGTAAAGGTGCCGGAATCGGAGCAGCTTCGGGCGGTGTCCTGGGGGGCATTGCCGGTTTAATAACAGGTCTTGGTCTTCTGGCTATCCCAGGAATCGGTCAAATTGCAGCGGCTGGTCCGATTGCAGCAGCACTATCTGGCGCAGGCATCGGTGCCGGCGGCGGAGGAATCGTCGGAGCCATGGTAGGAGCTGGTATGCCGGAAGCAGAAGCAAAACAGTATGAACAATATTTAAAAGATGGAAAGACGATTGTACTGGTTGAAGCGGACGAAAAGAATGAAGAAAAAGTCTACCGTACCTTCCTGACAAACAAGACAGAAAATAAATCCATGTATCCTAACAATATAGTTAATAATGAAACAAGCCATAACAGAGACCCACTTGAAAATGTGGATTTGACACAAAGTGAAGACTCAGGTCCAGAAAGGAAAACCAGCTGGATTAATGAGAACTCGAATCAGACGACTGGAACCAGGAGCCGAAGCAGACGATAGACAATTTAAGTTGCATTAAAAGCAAATAGTCCAACCATATGGATGATCACACAATAGTAGAACACAAAAAGCCCAGAGGTAAACTCTGGGCTATCTTTATACTAGAATTACTTTCTTTTCTTTACTACTTTGAAAGGCAGCCTCAATAATTTTAATAACGGATAACCCTTCATATGCTGTAACAGGAAGACATTTTCCCTCCAAAACATTTTCAGCAAATTTTTCATAATAAGTTGTATAGGAGCCATTTAATGTTTCAATCAACTCTTGCTTTACTTCTTCCCCATCTACTGTATGAAGTTCTCCATAAAATTGTGGATCATCTGCTCCCCACGTATAATCGGTCGGCTTTTTGCCAGCTATAAGTGCAGATTCCTGTCCATCAAGGCCATATTTAATAAAGCTTCCTTTTGTTCCATGCACCTGAAAACGCGGTCCACTCTCTGGAACAATTGAGCCAGAATGTAAAATAACTCGTAGCTTATCGTATCCTAAAGTAATATGGAAATAATCATCCGTTTCCGCTTTTTCTCTTTGTGCAAATACATCGGCTGATACGAATTGTGGCCAGCCAAAAAGATGTAAGGCTTGATCTATAAGATGAGAGCCTAAATCATATAGTATGCCCGAGCCAGGGCCTGAGGCAATTTTAATTAGTTCCTCTGCCTCCCAAGTTTTAACAACCATCGGTTTCTCCAATATTACATGCTTTCCGGCCATTAAGCTTTGTTTTGCCATTTCAAAGTGCATACCGCTTGGTGTTGTAATAATGACTAAATCAGTCGTTTGATCTTCAAGAACCTCTTCTAAGCTACCTACTACAACTACATTTCCTAAATCCTTTTGAACCTCTTTCTTTTTAGAACTAACAACTTTCGTCAACTCATATTCCTTTAATACACTAAGAAATGGCGCATGGAATGTAGCACCTGAAAAGCCATATCCAACTAAGCCAACTTTGATTTTTCTCATTTGATTACCCCTCCACTTTCTTCTGTCACAATTCAGACACACCGAGACGCCCCGGACGGTTCTGGTGCTTCTTCAGAAATCATTAACCAAGGATGAACATATAAAAGAAATCACTTTAATACGTAACTTTATATTTTCAGAATTCTAAAAACATTTTAAGCACCATTCAGTATTTTCATATTTTTTCCTAACTATATTAATCTATCTCTTATTGAATCTTTTATCCGCTTATGTAACATGGATAACTCATAATTGATTGATCTTTTTTAAAAAAGCATCAATACGTTTTCTTCTTGTTCCTTCCGTAATTTTCCAGTATCCAAAAGTTATTGTCCTGTCTGCTAAAAGTGAGATGATCTCCATTACTTTTTTCATGAGTACATTTTTTTCGTGTAAGTAATATCAATCACTATCCTTATTCAATTCTCCAATCAAAGTTGAATCCCTTCCCATGTTAAAAAGCAGGAGCTCTTAGGTGAGCTTCCTGCTTAATCAACATAAAGTATTTCGACTTAATTATAGTTGAAGAAATACATCGCTCTTTTTCTCCAACCAGCTCACACACTCCACATGTGTCGTCTAAGTGCTACAAAGTCACATTAATTCCATTTAATATCTCAGGTTATCTAAGATGACATTAATCAAACAAATAACGGAGATATCCATACCCTTCTTCTTCCATCTTCTCCTTAGGTACGAATTTAAGTGCTGCTGAATTGATGCAGTACCGAAGACCGCCTTTATCTCTCGGACCATCTTCAAAAACATGCCCGAGATGGGAGTCCCCTTCCTGACTTCGCACCTCGGTCCTGATCATCCCGTGGGAAGTATCAGTGTTTTCTGCCACTTGCTGTTTTTCGATCGGTTTGGTAAAGCTTGGCCATCCGCAGCCGGCATCGTATTTATCCGTAGAACTAAATAATGGTTCCCCGGATACGATATCTACATAAATGCCCTCTTCCTCGTTATCGTTGTATTCATTACGGAACGGCGGTTCTGTGCCATTTTCCTGGGTGACAAAATACTGCATATCCGTCAGCTGATGCTTCAGTTCATCCTTGTCCTTTTTATAACCCCAGTTCTCTTTGATGAAATCAGCTCGGCCGGAACCTTTTTTATACAGGTTATAATGAAACGACTGTTTTTTATAGTAGTCCTGATGGGCTTCTTCAGCAGGGTAGAAAGGTTTAGCTGGCAGTATTTTGGTTACAATCGGATCTTTAAATTTGCCACTTTCCTCAAGAGTTCGCTTACTGCTTTCAGCTATTAGCTTCTGTTCTTCGTCATGGTAAAATATGGCAGTTGTGTAATGTTCCCCCCGGTCGTTGAACTGTCCTCCTGGATCGGTAGGGTCGATCTGCTGCCAAAATATTTCGACCAACCGCTCGTAAGAAAAAATTTCAGGATTGTATGTGATCTCTACCGCTTCCACGTGCCCTGTATCTTTCGTAAAAACATCTTCATAGGAAGGGTTCTCTGTATGGCCGCCCGTATATCCGGAAACCACCTTCTCTATACCCGGTCGTTCATCAAATGGCTCGACCATGCACCAGAAACAGCCGCCAGCAAAGGTAGCTTTTTTCAAATTCTGTTCAGACATATTTAAAACCTCCAAGAAGAAAGTGTGAATATAACACGTATTTCCCTTATTCTTTCGGTTTTAGGAAAAAAAATCAAGTCACATGCACAGCTCAAATATATAATTTGGGCTGTGATGTGCCTTGATTAGAACGAGATCCTTTATTAGAACGTAACGCACCGGATGATTCCTCGTGTCTCCTAGTGCTTTCCCGATTGCTGCTCACTCTTGACTCCATTCTATCCGGAGATCTTAGAGAACTTTCTGCCTGTGTTTCTGTTTCTCCATCAGGCTCGCGCATGATTTTCCATAGATTGATCAATGTTGGTATGTTTTTTACCATCGGTCCATATTGCTGGATCATCGGTGCAGCACTCTGTGCCACTTTCAGTACTTGCTGTGCGTTCCCAAGCATAGAAGCAAAATCAGTACCGCCCCCCTGAACGGCTCCAAAGCCTCCACGCGCTGCAGCACCTGCTCCTCTTTTAGCTAAAAGTTTGGATAGGAATCCTTGCTTTTGCGGCATTCCCCTAAACTGATTGCCCATTCCGAACTGATTACCATACGGCCCGATTTGAAAAGGCGATTGCCCGCCAAACCCTGGTGGTCTTCCTCCCATCGGAGGTCTTGCAGGTGGAAACATATCTATCCCTCCGTACTCATTGTCTCGTCATAGGATAGTATATGTGCACCTGCTGAGTTTGCATGGGCTTAAGCCCTTGTTACGTGATGTGGCAGCTCCCAATCGATCGGCGACTCGCCTATTTCCTCCAGGAAACGATTAGCTTTTGAAAATGGGCGACTGCCGAAAAATCCTCGATACGCCGATAATGGACTGGGATGTGGGGATTGAATCACATAGTGACGGCCGCGATCGACAAACGAAGCCTTCTTCTGCGCATGTTTTCCCCACAGCATGAATACTACTGGCTTTTCTCTTTCATTCAACGCCTCAATGACTTCATCGGTGAATGTTTCCCAGCCTGCTCCCTGATGGGAGTGTGCCTGATGTGCCCTGACAGTCAGCACATTATTCAATAATAATACCCCTTGCTCGGCCCACGGCTTTAAATAGCCATGATTAGGAATTTCAAACCCTACATCAGCTTCCAGTTCTTTATATATATTTTTTAAAGACGGCGGTATATCAATCCCCGGCTTAACTGAAAAACTGAAACCATGTGCTTGATCTGGCCCATGATATGGATCTTGTCCTAAAATGACTACTTTTGTATTTTGATAGGATGTTGTATGCAGAGCCTGATAAATCTCATGCATGTCCGGGTAAACGGTATGATGGTGGTATTCCTTTTTCAGAAACTCCCGTAGCTTCTGGTAGTATTTTTTTTCAAACTCCTGCTCCAGCAGTGGCGCCCAATCGTTATGTAATATCTTCATATCCCTCACCCTTCCTTTCACAACTCTATAAAAATAATAACAAAACCTATCAATTTAACAAAAAAATTCTCCAGGTAAATGCAACCTGGAGAATGGATAGGATTTCCCGCTTCATTCACTTTTATTCTGATACCAAATCTGCTGTAATGATCAAGCCTATAAAACCACTTAGAATTAAACCAAACAAAACACTGCTGAGCATGTTATCTTCCCCCTATTGAAAATATTCATGTAGCTACTTAAAGTATAAGGTGAATATCTTCATAACAAACGTAGGGAATGTGGCAATTCTTTGAATCTTGTTGGGACAAAGGGAAATAATTCAGCAAAGTATTTCCCGGGCAAGCGCAAAAACAGACGCCTTTCGCTATACGGAGATCCGTTAATTGACACTATATAGCGAAATTAGTTGATATTTGCAAGTAGTCTGTTGATTTTTGAAAATCAATTCGACAACTTTCCCGCTTCCGATCAAATCCGCATCCGGATGGCGCTTGATTTCGATTATTTCCTCCATGGGAAATATTTTATAACCCTCGAAAGTGATCTCAAATATATTATCCTCTGCATTGATCCGTTTTTCCTGGCCTTCCGTAATCATTTTCCATTCCATTGAAAATGGTGTAGACATGGCTAAACCTCCGCTCTTCTTTACTTTTATCCTATTTAATTACAAAGAGAATTACAAGCATCTTAGTGGTAGCGGCGATAATTTTTTTCAGGAAGTTCGAATAACCGTGCTTCAAAAGGAAAGGAAACTCCGTGTTTGGTGAGTATCTTTTTATTAGATTCAAACAGATAGCCGTATTTTTCCTGCTTATTTGAGGAAGCATCCAGCAGATGGATAATCGTCTGAAGCGCAATCGTCATTTCAATGATGTCAGCCTGATCCTTGACATCCAAATCTGGCAAGTGAAAAATATCAGTGTTTCCTAATTGTCTTAAATAAGATGTAGAAAGATAACATGGTAATATTTCGTCTTGAAATTGTCCCCATAGCCCATGTAACTCTTCCACCTGAGCTGTCGTTGGTGCATTAATAACTTTCATGTGAAACGCCCTCTCTGCTTCTAACATGTGCATTTAATAATATAACATGAGAGAAACATAGTTTTAAAAAGTAATTAATGGAATACAAACTGTACCGTTGAGCCTTCCGGACTTGGTGAAATATGGAGCTTCGCTTTAATTTCCTCTTTCAATTGGGGAACATGGGAAATGATCCCAAGCATACGGTTGCCGTCCTGCAAATCTTTCAGACAGCCGATCGCTTGCTCTAACGATAAATCATCAAGGGTGCCGAAGCCTTCATCGATGAACAGAGTATCCAGCTGCACGCCTCCTGCATGAGCCTGGACGACATCAGCCATTCCTAAGGCAAGGCTCAATGCTGCCTTGAATCCCTCACCACCTGAAAGTGTTCGGACCGAACGCTGCAGCCCTGTGTGATGATCCATAACTTCCAAATCAAGACCACTCTGGGCTCCACGTTTTGCGACCTGGTCACTTCTGATCAGCTGGTAGCGATGATCAGTCATTTGATCGAAGCGGATGTTTGCCTGCATAAGAATCTCATCTAAGAATGCAGAAAGAACGTACCGTTCAAAGGATAGACGCAAGTGATTTTCTCCTCTGGCTAAATCGGCAAGTTCACCAATATCATAATAATCGTTCAGCAATTGCTCCTGTTCCTTATATAACGACTCCACCGCTGTTTGAACGTCCTGAATCATTTTAAGATGCAGTTCGGCTTCGTTTTTACGCGAAGCGAGTACTTCTTTCACTTTCTCTTCCTGCTCGAGCTTTGCTTGTAATGATTCTATTTCAGGTTCTTCCTTGTCTTTCAAGTGTGCTTCCAGTTCCGCGGTCTGCTCTCCATTCGTGACCAGCTTCTGCTTGTACTGTTCCAGTTTATATTTTAATTTTTCCCAGTCTTCCTTAGGAAGCTTAACCGCCTGGTAGGCTTCTAAACTGGCAAAATCGTACTTGGTTAGCTGTTCCTCTAACTTCTCCTGCCATTTTGCGACCATCTGTCTGCTTTCTTCTGTATAATTGGTAAGCTCAGAAACTTCCACTTCCAGCTTTTGCAGTTGTTCTTTCTTCTTTTCAAACCGTTCTTTTACTTCTTCCCATTCTGCTACAGCCTGGTGATAATCCCGTTCCATACGGGCAATCGTTTCTTTCATTTGCCCTAAACCGTCCAGGGTGGTGTTCATTCCTTCACTCAACTTTTCGATCCATGTTTCTGTTTTCACGAAACTGTTCTCAAGCTGATTGTATTGTTCCCGCTCAGCTTCCAGTTCGCTTTGATAGGCTTCCAGCTGATTATCCAACCGCTTCGCTTTTTCATTTGCATCAGCTATTTCTTTCAGTTTGGCCTCTATTTCCGTTATTTTCTGTTGATACATAGCCATCGCTTCTGCCTGTTTTTGCTGTACTTTCTTAATCGTTTCCTCCTGAAGGTCAGGAACATGTTCAGCGACTTCTTCATGAACCGCTACGAGTAACTGTTTTTGTGATTGTCCTTCCGCCTTCAGTTGTATATTTTGCTCTTCCTCTTTCTTGACAGCTTCTTCAGCCTGCCGGTACTTTTCCTGTAACTGCTCGACAACCTCCAGGGATGAAGTTCCCTGGCTGGATGCCCCAGCCGGAGAAGGATGGTGTTCAGAACCGCACACCGGGCAGGGTTCTCCTGCTTCAAGGGAACTCGCTAACAGGAAAGCGTGCTGCTGATTCAATTCTTTTTGCTTTTCATCCAGCTGGTTCTTCATATGCTCGGCTTCCGAAACCTTTTTATCGTATTGCCGTCTGAAATCCCGGTACCTGTTTCGCATCTTCAAGATGTCTTCATTAACTTTGACTAATTTTTCGATTCTATTTTGAATGGTTTTTTGTTCCTGAAAATCCTGCTTCCACTGATAATAAGCTTTATTCCATTCACTTTCCCGCTTAAGCATCCCCTGGAGCTCTGTCCTTTCCCGTTTGTTCGCTTCAACTGCATGCTTCAGCTTTTGAATAGCTTGAGATTTTCCTTCCAGCTGCTTTCTGGCCTTTTCTTTCTCTTCGTGAAGGACTTTCAGTTTGTTAAGTTTCTCCAGCTCCTCTTTGTTTCGTTTGATATCTTCCTTTAACCGCTCCCGCTCTGGTTCTTTTTCTGATTCTTGTTCATATGTTTTCTGAAGTTTGACGAACTGTTCGCGGTTTTCAGCAAGATAAGTCTGTTTTTGTTCTAACTGTGCTTTCAAGCGTTCATAATCCTGCTGCCGGCTCTTCCATTGCTCCTCGACCGGTATCACTTCCATCGCATTTTCAGCTTGCGACAGTTTTTCTTTCACTTTTTCCATTTCCGGCTGTTGCTGCATCAATGCTTGTTTTTCTTCCTGGTATTTTTTCAACCTCGAAAAATCTTCCTGCAACTGCTTGGCCTGGTAAAAGGACTCCTGCGTCTTTTTTAACTTGACGTTTTGTTTTGTCAGCTGCTCCTCCACGTGCTGTAGGGAACTCTGCCCCTGTTTTTCTTTTTGTTCCAGCATTGTCAAGATCTCTTTCGGATCTTCTAACGTATCAACATCTTCATCTTCGTCCCAGGTAACTTTAGTTGTCTCTTGTTTGATCTTCCATTGATACTGGCTTATCTCTTCTTTTAATTGCCTGGAGTGCTGTTTAAGCTCCTCCGTGACTCTTTCATAAAAATGGGTATGGAAAATGCGTTGGAGTATTTCTTCCCGTTCTTTACTGTTCTCTGAAATAAGTTTTCGAAATTCTCCCTGTGGAATCATGATCATTTTACGAAATTGCTCATAATCGAGGCTGATCATCTCTTCCAGCGTTTCATTCACTTCTTTAATACGAGAAGCTGCTAATATTTCTTTTTCTCCATCAAGCAGATACAATTCTGCTTTTGCAGGATCCTCGGTAAACCCCTCACCTCTCGCTTTTTTCTTCGGCTGTTTCGGTGTTCGGATAACACGATAGGTTTTCCCTCTCAGTTCAAACACAAATTCAACACTTGTCTGTTCATCCGGTTCAGCAAAGTGACTGCGCAAGGTATCCTGATCCCGATCGCTGCCACTTGCTTTTCCGTATAATGCAAAGCACATAGCATCAAATATCGTCGTTTTTCCCGCTCCAGTCGGACCAGTTACTAAAAATATCGATTCTTCCCCGAGTCTGCTGAAATCGATATGCTGTCTCCCACGATAAGGTCCGAATGCGGTAACAGTTAATGTAATAGCTTTCATGTCATTTCACCCGCTCTTCAGTCATTAATTTATTGATGACTTGTTCAATATGCCGGCTCCTCTTTTCAGGGATAGCGTCCCCTTTCATTTCTTCATAAAAGGAAGCAAATAAATCCGTATGAGACATTTCCTGACGTTCTTTGATTTTTGTGAGATCCTGTAGCTTTTTTTGTGAGGAGAGCATATTCCGTTCGAGTCGTAATATATTTGGGTATTTCCTCCGTAACTTCCCCATCGGATCCACTAACTGACCGTCATCCAGCAATTTCACATGAAGATAATTTTCCGGATGAGCAGGCAAATCCTGATTCAAAAAGTCATCCAGGTAGCCTTCTACAACTTCAAGGTCCCGTCGTGGTTTTAGGGGCACTTGTCTGAAGGTGGTATCTTCACCGGTCAGGTCTACAATTGTGACACCCTTTCGGTGGTTCGCTTCAGAAAAAGAATACTTTAAGATGGACCCACTGTAACGAATATGTTCGGACCTTACCCGTTGTGGCTGATGCAAATGCCCTAATGCCACGTAGGAAAAATCCTCAAACAGTTCTGCATCGATATATGGACTCCCGCCTATCATCGATAACCTTTCTTCCGATTCTGTTTCCATTCCACCGGCTAAAAAGGAATGACCGACCCACACATGGCGCTCTGACATATCATGATTCGATTTTATATGTTCAATCATCCGTTCCGCAGCCTGGTGATGAGATTGGACGCGATCATCGTCAAAAAACTGTCTTACTTCCGCCGGTTCCAAATAAGGGACCAGATGAAAATGGACCGGCCCATGTTCGTCGTGCAACGTGACAGGTTGAAATTCACCTTTTAATTTTGTATCTAAATATAATTGCTGAGACCGGAATAACTGACTGCCGAACTCCAGTCTATCCGGACTATCATGGTTTCCTGAAATCGCTAATACCGGGATTTTTTTATCGATTACCAATCCCGTCAAAACATCATTCAACAATTCAACCGCTTCTCTTGGAGGGATCGAACGATCATATAAATCGCCTGCGATAATGATTGCATCCGGCTGCTCGTCATCTACTATCTTCATAAATTCTTGTAAAATATAGCGCTGGTCCTCCGTCATATGTACACTGTTGACAATTTTACCAAGATGCCAGTCTGCGGTATGTAATAGTTTCATAGAATACCCTCACTTTCATACTTGAATACACTGTTCATAGTATAAGCTTATTATACACGAACGTGGGTTCCGTTACGAACAACAGGGAAATGTTACCTGTTGGTAAAATGAAAAACCGCACAACCAGCCAGCTGCACGATTCCATTTTAACTATTCTTTTTCATCCACTTGATAAGACTCCCATAACCGATCAAAAACGCTAAGTGCTTCTGGGAATGGAGCATTCCATTCCAGATAGTCACTAACTTCATGATAAGATGTAGATTGCTTAGGAAAACTATGATCCTCAAACATCCAGTCTGCCAATTCTTTTTCGTGATCTTGCTGCTTGTTCCCTCTGAATCGCATCATATAATGGTAAAATGAACGCACCCAAAGCTCCCCCTTACTTCATACGAACTATTGTATAAGTTTTATCATGGTTTTTCGTTAAAATCAATGAATTAGTGATAAACCTCACTTCCAGACCTAAAGTATGCTGGTATTATATAGATGTGCAAGTGATGATCCTTTGTTTGTGCTTTGGCCTTGACTGTAAAAACAGTTGAGGTCTTTTTTTTTGAAAAATTACAGCCCTTTAGCTCCTGCATGCTTAGACTATATCGCTACATAAAAACCCGCTGTCACAGAGGACAGCGGGTTTATTGTCAGCTTCCATACTCATCATCTTCGAAATCCTGCTCCATAAATTCGCGGTGATGCTTTAATTTTTTGCGATACACGACACGAGAGAGAATGATACTCACTTCGTATAAGATAATCAGTGGAACGGCTGTCACCAGCTGTAAAATAAAATCAGGTGGTGAAATCATGGTACCTATGATGATCAATACAAAATACGCATACTTTCTGATTTTCACTAACATAACAGGGTTGATCACGCCCAGGCTTGTCAAGAACATTGTGATGATAGGTATTTCAAATAAAATAGCAAACGGGATGGTCACCCGGAACAAAAACTTGAAATAACGATCGACCGTGAAAATTTCATTGAACATTCCATCATTCAAGGATAACAAGAACGGAAGTATCAATTGGATAAAAATGACATAACCGAAAGTCAATCCAGCTAAAAATAACAAAAATATAGCCGGGATATAAGAAAGAGAAACCTTTGTCTCTTTCGGTGTCAAAGCCGGTTTTACAAATAGCCAGATTTGCAGGCTGAGAATTGGCAGTGTACCGATCAAAGCAACGATACTTGCCATGGAGAAATAAATCCAGATGATCTCCCCAGGGCTCGTTACATGTAAGTCGAATGCGAGATCACTGACAAAGAACTCATAAATATCTTTAATAAAAATGAATCCAGTAATAAAAAAGGCCACAAAGGAGACAAGGGTCCAAATGATCCGCTTTCTCAGTTCTGTTAAATGGTCTGTCAAATTCATTTCGACGTCTTCTATTTGTTTCTGTTTTTTCAACCTCAACACCTCCCGCTGCACCATTCCAGTTTAAAGCTCAAGCGTTATGTACTCATGCTCGTTTGACGTGCCGGCATAACCTGCATCTTGCAGGGGGCCGTCAAGCATATGCAAATGTAAAACTTCCTATCCCACAAGTAAAGAAGATGCAAGGTCGCCCCTTACACCTTCCTGGTATTCATTGTTATTTGTTATCATTTTTATCGTCCGACTTTTTATCATCATCCGACATCATATCATTGGTGGCTTTCTTGAACTCTTTTAAGGAACTGCCTACAGCTTTACCTATTTCAGGAAGCTTGGACGGGCCGAAGATGACTAAAGCAATGACTAGTATCAAAATCAAACCAGGAACGCCGATGTTACTGAACATAACTATCACCTCTAAGAGAGATTATTTATTCGATGATTGCTGATCATCCGTGAACGCTTGTTTTACTTCTTTGACATCACCGGCTACATCGCCTGTCATGTCTTTCGCTGACTTTTTAAATTCACTTAAAGTCTGGCCAGCAGCTTTACCTATTTCAGGAAGTTTTGATGGGCCGAAAATAACCAATGCAATGACTAAAATCAAAATCAACCCAGGTACACCGATACTTGTTAACATTCCTTTCACCATCCTTCCCAAAATAGATTACAAGATAGAAACGATTTATCATGGTCCCATTATAACGGTTCCGCACTTGAAATACTGTAGTTTTTTCACTGTTGTCATAAAATGTTCGATTGTTTAAGCGAATCTTGTCTCAAGCAACTACATTCTACCACGGATTACGGTCCATGTCCTTTAACTCTTAATTATTTTTACAATTTCTTGAGCTTTCTCATAGTCCTTTGGATCGTTCATATTAAAAAAGTGCCTCTCCAGTTCAACCGTATCGATGGATGGAAACTGGTCGACGAACACCGTATCCGTTTCGTTGAATAACGCCTTCATGCTTCTCTTGCCTTGATTTAAAAGCTCCCCGGCTTTCTTATAAACTTCGACTGAGTAAACGCCTGACATCGGGTGGAACTTTCCATTGAAAACGGGGATGGCAATATCATGGCCCACCACCTGTTGTTTTAAAACTTCATAGACAGCCGGAGAAAGGAAAGGAGTATCGCAGGCGGATAACAGATAATAATCAGAAGGAAGATAGTGGATCGCAGCATGCAGTCCCGCCATCGGCCCTTCTCCCTTAAATACATCAGGATAAGAAGGAATATCCACAAAAGCAAAGCGTTCCTTCTGATTAGTGATGATTGCCCTCTGATCTGTTACCATGCTAAGTTTCTCGTCCACCCATTGGATTGTCTTGAAGCCTCCTAGCTCAAGCAGCGCTTTATCGGTTCCCATCCTGCTTGACTGCCCGCCGGCTAATAAGACCCCACAATAGTCTGTCATTTGTTCACCCGATCATACGTACGGAAATAATAATTATACGGATTTTTCTCATCCTTGACACCTTTTTCTTCATGCGTCAATTCCCACTCATCTTCTTTATACTCTGGGAAGTAGGTATCTCCTTGAAAAGTTTCATCAATATAGGTCATATACATACGATCCGCTTGATCAAGAATCTGTTCAAACAATACACTACCGCCAATAACGAACCACTCAGTTTCAGGGTTTTCTTCATTCCACCTCAGTATTTCGCTCATATCATGAATGATTTTACACCCTGGCTGCTGATAGGACTCATCTTTTGTCAGTATGACATTCTCTCTTTTCGGTAATGGGCGATTGAAGGATTCATAGGTTTTTCTTCCCATTATAATGGTATGGCCGATTGTTTTTTCTTTAAAGAATTTCAAATCATTAGGTAAATGCCACGGGAGGTCATTGTCCTTCCCCATAACCCGATTCCTATCCATTGCAAATAGTAGTGATATCATTTCAGTGCTCCCTTCTAAACAGCAACAGGTGCTTTAATGCCTGGATGTGGGTCATAGCCCTCTATTTTCATGTCTTCCATTTCAATATCAAATATGGAGGACTTTTCTTGATTCAGTTTCAGTGCCGGGAAAGCTCTCGGCTCACGAGCCAATTGGGTCTTTACTTGTTCGGTATGGTTGGTGTAAATATGAGCGTCTCCCAGGGTATGGATGAATTCTCCAGGTTCAAGACCGCATTCATGAGCAATAAGATGGGTAAGAAGTGCATAACTGGCAATATTGAACGGAACACCGAGGAAGATATCACCGCTGCGCTGATACAACTGGCAGGAAAGTCTGCCCTCAGCTACGTAAAATTGAAACATGGTATGACACGGCGGCAGAGCCATGTTTGAAGGAACGTCTTCCGGATTCCATGCGGTTACGATATGCCTTCTTGAATCGGGATTAGTTCTAATGTTGTCTATTACTTCTTTGAGCTGGTCAATCGTTTCTCCCTGGGAAGTCTTCCATGCCCGCCATTGCTTTCCGTATACGGAGCCTAGATCTCCATATGCTTCTGCAAAATGATCATCCTCAAGAATTAATTGTTTGAAGCGGTCCATCTGCTCTTGATAAATAGCATGAAAGGCTTCATCCTGCTGACTGCGGATGCCAAAATCCGTCATATCCGGTCCATCATACTCATCGCTTTCCACCCATTTTTTGAACGCCCATTCGTTCCAAATATTATTATTGTGCTGTAAAAGGTAACGAATGTTGGTGTCCCCTTTGATGAACCAGAGCAATTCACTCGCAATCAAGCGGAAAGGCACACGCTTCGTCGTCAGTAACGGAAATCCCTCTGCCAAATCAAATCGAAGCTGCTTTCCAAAAGTGGAATATGTACCTGTGCCAGTCCGATCCCCTTTTTTCGTCCCATTCTCTAACACTTCCTGACACATTTCCAGATAAGCCTGTTCTCCCGTTGTCATATCCCGTCACTCCTCGTCGTTTTCTTTTCTCTATTCTAGCATGTGTGCCACTCCTGATAAAATTGATTTAAATAAGACTCCATTAATGCATGCCGTTCTAAAGCCTCCAGCTTTGCAGACTCGGTATTCATTTTATCCTTAAGTGTCAATAACTTATCATAAAAATGCTGAATAGAGGTTCTTCCTTGTTCTTCATCATAAATTAATTGACCTTTTGCACCACCAAATGCGAAAGTCCTCGCAATTCCTAAGGCACCAATCGCATCAAGACGATCCGCATCCTGCACAATTCTGCCCTCCAATGTCTCAGGAACTTTTCCTTTAGAAAAAGATACATCCTCTATGGCAATTTCGATTTCTGTAATCATTTCAACAGGCACCTTTAGTTCCTTAAGAAAATCGATCATCCTCTTTCTTGCCTGATTAGAGTCAGCGAATAACTTGGCATCTCCTATATCATGCAGCCAGCCTGCAGCTTCAGTCAGAAATAGGCGTGCCCCTTCCTTTTCAGCTATTTGCCTCGCTGTTTTAGCCACACGTTTCATATGAAAGTAATCATGGCCTGTTACATCATTTTCAAACCGTTCTTTTACATAGCTTTCGATTTTCTTTAATAATAAATTCTCATCCATAATTGCTGCTCCTCAAAAGTTGAATAAATCCATTTGTCTTGGATTAAGGTCTTCATATGTGATCCCAAGCATATCAATCAGCTGCTTAGCATTAGCAGCTGCATCGCCGCCGGAATTATTATTAAAAAAGATAGTAATATCCTTTGTTTGCTGCTCCAGTTTCTTAAGGTTTTCTACCCATTCTTCTAATTCTTTCTCGTTATAGCGATAAAGAAAGCGAACAGCACGCCAGTCTTTCCCTTCCCGGCCATTGCGGTTCCATCCATGCACATTCCTTCCATGAAAACGGATTAAGGTCTTATCAGGATGTGTCGGCTCCAGTATGGTAGGCACGGAATTCTCGCCAGCCTGAGGCTCATCGACGATTGTATGAATCCACTTTTCCTCTTTCATGAAGTCAAGCGTCTGCCTTTTATAGTGAGGATCGAACCAGGATTGGTTACGAAACTCTAAAGCCAAGGGCAGGTCCGGCAGCCAGTCTCGTATCGTTTTCAGTTTTTGGATATGTGCTTTTCGAACATCAAACCAAGGAGGAAACTGAAACAGAATAGCATTCAATTTCCCTGCATCTATGACAGGCTGAATGGATTCTCTGTATTCCTCCATCAACGCCTTCGCTTCCTGTAGCGTCAACTTCGAGCGGTCATGTCCTGTAAGCTTTTGATAGGCTTTTATGACAAACGAAAAGTTTTCAGGAGTCTGACTCAGCCATTTGCGATAATTTTTTTCCGGTTGAATGGCATAGAAAGCTGTATCTACTTCGACTACTGGGAAATGGGAGGCGTAAGCGGAAAGCTTGTCTCCTGCAGCTATACGATCATCATATAACAGATCGTGGTCCCCCCAGCCAGTGACTCCAATTTTTATAGTCATTATCTTTCACCTCGCACTATCCATGATTCCTTTGATTGTAGCAAAAATCTCCCCGCTTATCAGCTGGGAGATTCTTTTGTTACATAGTTATATTGAACGTTGTTGTTAATTTACCAAAAGAGGCTTATTCAACAAAAGGGCCGAAAAGTCGAAGACTTGATTTCAAGATATCAAGGGTTCTTTATCATAATCGAGTCAGGGGTGGCTGGGAAACTACTCGCTTTCCTGCGGGGGAACTGGCAAGCCTCCTCGGTCGTTCCTCTCCCTGTGGGGTCTTGCCTAGCCCCTTCTCCCGCGGGAGTCTCGCAGTTTCCCAACCACCCCATCCGAAAGATGAGAAAACGAACCCCTGTCAAATTGTAGTGCCCTTCTAAGTTGCTGAATTATATTTGAAGAAAGGCGAGGGCTTTTAGATTGCATTTCATGCTTAACTCACTCTATATTCGAAGGTTTGAGTACGGATGTTTCCGTTCTCTTATAAATGCAAGGAGGTCCGGAAAATTGCGAGACTCCAATGGGAGAACAGTACATGGTGAGATCCCGCAGGGCTTTAGCCCGAGGAAGCTCACCGTACGCCCATGGAAAGCGAGTGATTTCCCGGACCTCCACACCGTTACTACCGTAACGGAAACAATATATCTTGAAACTGAGCCTTCCATTTAAGGGAGCTTAAATGTAATCCATTTTAGAACAAACCTGTGATGGTCCCGTCCTCTTTCACATCCATATTAAGAGCAGCCGGTTTTTTCGGTAGTCCTGGCATTGTCATAATATCGCCAGTGAGAACAACGATAAAGCCAGCACCTGCTGATGCACGCAACTCTCTGATGTTGACTGTAAAATCCTTTGGCCTGCCAAGCAGACTCGGGTCATCTGATAACGAATATTGGGTTTTAGCCATACAAACAGGCAAGTTACCGAATCCGAGCTTTTCGTATTGGATCAGCTGTTTCTTGGCCTTTGGAGATAATTCTATATCTGCTGCTCCATACACCTTTTGAGCAATCTTGCGAATTTTAAGCTCTAAGTTGTCATCAAGTTCATAAACATACTGGAGGTTCGTTTGTTCTCTTTCACATACTTGAACGACTTTGTCAGCCAGATCCACACCGCCTTCTCCACCTTGAGCGAAAACATCAGCGATTGATACAAGTGCATTCCTGGACTCACACCAATGGTGGACAAAATTCACTTCTTCCTCAGTATCTGTCGGGAACTTGTTGATGGCAATGACATATGGCAGCCCGAAGCCTTCGACAGTTTCCATATGTTTTTTCAGATTTTCCATCCCTTTTTTCAAAGCATCCAAGTCTTCTTCCGCCAACTCATTTTTACCTTTACCTCCATGCATTTTCAGGGCACGGATTGTAGCTACAATGACAACAGCATCCGGCTCAAATTCGCCTGCACGTGTTTTGATATCAATGAATTTCTCCGCTCCTAAATCAGCACCGAAGCCAGCTTCTGTTACAACATAGTCACCCAGCTTTGCAGCGATTTTCGTCGCCACAACACTATTGCACCCATGAGCAATATTAGCGAAAGGACCACCATGGATGATGGCAGGTGTATTTTCCAATGTTTGCACCAGATTTGGTTTAATAGCATCTTTTAAAAGTAATGTCAGAGCACCTTCATACCCTAATTGTCCTACCGTTACAGGTTCTTTATCATACGTATAGCCGATCAGTATTTTTGCAAGACGCTGCTTCAGGTCAGCCATATTTTTGGCCAGGCACAGAACGGCCATGATTTCAGATGCGACGGTAATATTAAAACCATCTTCCCGCGGCATCCCCTGGACAGGACCCCCAAGACCGACGACTACATTTCTTAAAGCCCTGTCATTCAAGTCCATCACACGTTTCCATTCAACTCTTCTCGGGTCAATGTTAAGCTCATTCCCACGGTGAATGTGATTATCGATAAAAGCAGAAAGTGCATTATTGGCAGTTGTTATCGCATGGATATCTCCAGTGAAATGAAGGTTGATGTCCTGCATGGGGACGACCTGAGAATAACCTCCACCCGCAGCTCCACCTTTCAACCCCATTGTCGGACCTAAAGAAGGCTCCCTTAGAGCAATAATAGCCTTTTTATTAATTTTATTCAGTGCCTGTCCCAGTCCTACAGTTACAGTCGACTTCCCTTCTCCTGCCGGTGTAGGATTGATGGAAGTGGTCAAAATGACTTTTCCATCCGGGCGATCGGCCAGTTTATCCAGGAGTTTGTCTGAAAGTTTGGCTTTATAATGTCCATATGGTTCCCAATCATCTTTCGTAAGCGCTAACATTTTTGTTATTTCTTCAATCGGTTTCATTTCGGCTTGCTGCGCGATCTCTATATCCGTCTTCATGTAATAACCCCCTTTTATTATGTACAGTATTTATTTTACCCCAGAGATGACAATCTGTTGATACTCCAAGGAGAAGATTAAATTTTCTGACAAGGTGACTGACCGCTGGATATGAATATTTATCAATCATTTTCTATTCTTCCTTGACAATAAAGACACTCATAAGCTATATTAGAAACAAGCAAAACGATGAATAGGTATTAACTTAATATCAGGTTTATTTGTTTTGTAATTAACACGTGTTACGTGCAAGATTTTAGGAGGATTTTTATCATGCAAAACGGTACAGTAAAATGGTTTAACGCAGAAAAAGGTTATGGCTTTATCTCAGTAGAAGGTGGCGACGATGTATTCGTACACTTCTCTGCAATCAACGAAGAAGGCTTTAAATCTCTAGAAGAAGGTCAATCTGTTACTTTCGAAATCGTCGAAGGCGACCGTGGCCCTCAAGCTGCCAACGTAGAAAAAAACTAATTTAAACCAATATACCAAGCGGCAATCTCATGGATTGCCGCTTTTTCATTTGTGTAATTATATCTTCCTCCGTATAATAAAAAACATCATTCTATATTAATATATATCCTATATTAATATATATCCTTATGGATTTTCCCTTTTGTTAAGCGTAAACTTTTCAGAGACAACATGGCACATGAAGCAGCAATAATTAATCCGAAAGAAATTAAAGGATGAGGATAATGATTGAAGTTTATACAGATGGAGCAGCAGCAGGAGATCCTGGTCCAAGTGCAGCCGGGGTTTTTATTAAAAACGGCAAAGACCATCAGGAATTTTCCTTTACTTTAGGAGAAATGTCTAATCACGAAGCAGAATTCTGGGCAGTGATCAAAGCTTTGGAAGTCTGCCAGAAGCATTTTCCTGAAGAAATCTTATCATTTCGCAGTGACTCTAAAATTGTGGTAGACACCATCGAAAAAAATCATACAAAAAACTCTAATTTCATATCTTTGCTG
The DNA here is from genome assembly GCF_043496955.1 of Thalassobacillus sp. B23F22_16. NCBI lineage: Bacteria > Bacillati > Bacillota > Bacilli > Caryophanales > Bacillaceae > Thalassobacillus > Thalassobacillus sp. B23F22_16. The sequence continues at coordinate 20,982 of NZ_JBIEKD010000003.1, forward strand.
GAAAAAATTAATCAACTGCAATCAGGGTTCCCTTATGTCTTTTTCAAATGGATTCCTGAAAAACAAAATGGAAAAGCGGATTCTCTTGCCCGGATGGTTCTAAAAAAATGACCCGCAGACTTACGATGATAAGTCTGCGGGTTTATTATGGCGGATTGCTTTCTGTTTTGACAGGCCTTTTGCTTCTAAAACTCTCCATGCTTTCTTTTTAGAGGTAACACCATCTCTGGAGATATGTTCGAGAACTCCCATATAAAAACTTCCATCAAATGCTTGCTGGAATTGCAACGTAGCCTTGAGAGCGATAATCACTTTCCATACAGGAGCATTCGTGGAATTCATGCCAAAATAAATGAAGCGAACATCTTCATCTGATAGTTTAAACCCTTTTGCCCATAAATCCTCTAGAAAATAGGCTAAAGTATATTGCTGTTTCATGCACCGCCACCCTCTGGTCTGAATTTATTCCGTTCCTGACTTACTTGCTGATAGTTGCCACTTCATTTTCTTCATAAGTAATCCAATCACTAAAACTTCCAACATACAGTTTGACGTTACTAAACCCTGCTTCCCATAAGCCGATAACGTTAGAGGAAGCGGTAACTCCTGAACCACAATAAACAATAATTTCCTGCTTACTTCCCAAATCCTTGAAATGTTTTCTTAATTCTTCTGCCGTTTTCCATAATCCATCTTCTTTGTAGACATCGATCCAATCGTATTGTAAAGCTCCTGGGATATGGCCTTTCTTTTTGTCGATAGGTTCTTCAAAGCCAGCATAACGTTCATAGCTGCGGGAATCGATAAGGGCAGTGTTCTCTTGGTCCTTTTTCATTCTGACATACGATTCTCCGCATGCCATTTCATGTCGCGGTTCGATTGTATGTTCCACGGCCTGTTTTAAGTTATCTGGTTTGTCATCTACTGGAAAACCGGCCTTTTTCCACGCATCAAGCCCACCATTCAATATAAATACCCGTTCATATCCACAAAATTTCAATAACCATAACATCCTGGCAGACATGACACTATTATTTTGGTCCTAAGCTATTACGATTGTGTCTTTATCAATTCCTGTAGCCGCAAGATTCTTTTGGAGTGAATTTATGTCGGGAAGTGGATGTCTGCCACCATGTTTTTTTATCTCTCCACTCAAATCTTTTTCTAAATCAAAATAAGCAGCTCCCGGTATGTGTTCCCGCTTATATTTTTTATACCCCTGTTCTGGATCACTTAACTCAAACCGGCAGTCCGCAAACACTACATTTTTCTCCTCTGACCATTCCTTCGCTTTTTCCACAGACATAATATTCGACATAGTCCCTCACCTTTCGACTTTTTTCTATTATAACAAAAATAAAACCAGGTGTCGGTCACCTGGCTGATAGAATGTGTTCATATTGTTTTTGTCTCTGTTCCATACTTGCCGTTGTCTTGTTTCTCCCCTTTAATTTACGAGCAGGAGAGGAGTTAATCTTATTCAGAATATATACGGCTAATCCACTGTAAACAGAAACAGTTAGTCCGATCATAACTATCATATGCAGAACCTTCTTTCTACAATTGATAATGATTTTCATTTCTAATTAGGATTATAGCAAACGATTCTGCTCTTGGCAATCGAGATTCATAATTATATGAATTATTGTCACAATTGATCAGCTGCGCTATATTGATGCAGGGCTTTTTCTTCTATTGGAATTCGAATTCGTAACAGTAACAAATGTAGGACCGGAAAAATGATCGCCGTCGCATAAGCCTGAAAAAGTAACGGGATAATGATGAACTCCATGAATACCACCCAGTAATTCGGGTGCTTAAAAAATCTGTAAGGTCCTTTTGCGATAATGTCATGGCCCGGGATGACGATCACCCTGGTATTCCAGTATTTCCCTAAGGATAAAATGCACCATACCCGGAATAACTGCAAAGCAGTAAAGATAGAAAATAATAAAATGAAGGGAATAGGTTTCCATCCATTAAAGTATAAAGATGATTCAACAGCCAAGCTTATGAAAAAGCACGCATGGACTAGGATAAACCACTTATAATGAGTTTCACCATATTCTTTTCCACCCCGTTCGAGCGCCCACTTTCGGTTAGCATTTGCAACCAGCAGCTCTACGAGTCGTTGTAAAATTACCGCTCCTAACAAGACCATAAAAACAATTGGCATCATACCCACTCCAAACTCATCAACTCGGAACTGAACCCCGGCCCAAGTGCTGCCATTAGTGACTTCGTTCCTGTAGAAGGAAAATCTTTCATGTATTCATACAACACATAACAGACAGTAACAGATGACATATTCCCATGGTCTCTCAACACTTGATAAGATGCCTGAAAAACCTCTTTATTCATCTGCAAGACTTCTTGATAGGATTCCAACACTTTTTTACCTCCAGGGTGGGCAACTATAAATGGAAGCTCATCAGTCTCCATATTGTATGACTGCATGAAATTATTAACATGACTTTTCCAGAAGTCTTTTACTAGATGAGGAATACTCTTATTAAAAATCACTTCAAACCCTGTGTCAGTGATTTCCCATCCCATCACATCAATTGAATCTTTTTTCGTTCTAGAGCTTGTACCCTTGATTAATGGGACAGTACCCTTCTGTTTTTCCATAAGAACAGAATCAGAACCAGTCACCAACGTGGCACTAACGCCATCACCAAATAGTGCTGTGCCCACAAAGTTACTTTTTCTGGAGTCGGTCTTTTGGAAAGTTAAACTACAAAATTCCAAGTTAATGACAAGGACATTCTTGGCGGGATACGCTTTCAGAAACTCATAGGCCCTTGCAAGACCACTTACCCCACCTGCACAACCCAGCCCGAACAAAGGCACCCGCTTAACGTCTTCCCGGAAATTCCTGGCATTCATCAACCTTGCTTCCATCGAAGGAGTAGCCAGCCCTGTAGTAGAGACAAATATAATCATATCAATTAAATCGGCATTAACCTTATCATTAAGAAACAAAGGATTGGATAGACAATCGTCTATTGCCGAGAGTGCATGGCGATAGGCCTCTTTGATATATATTTCATTTCTTGCCCGTAAACCATGTGTTTGCTTAAACCATTCTTCTTCTACCACAAATTGCCTTTTCTCTATTAAAGAGTGGTCAAATACAGGCAGTAGTCTTTGCTTTTCACGCTCAGACAACGGAAACAGATTTTCAACTAAGGCTTTGACTTTCTCTTGTTCCATCTCATATTGTGGTTTACTTTTTCCAACAGAGAGAATGTATGCCATAAGTTCTCCTTTTTAGGCTTATATTGTACAGTTCCGCTTGTTCTATGTATTAGGGAGCTGCTTTCATTAAAGAGTTTAGAAGAAAAATAAAGAAGACTGCCGTTAATTTTGGCAGTCTTCTTATTAATGTAGCGAATTTTTCAGCTATTAAAACCCATAGATCGTCATGCCGCCATCTACAAACAAAGTTTGTCCGGTCATGTAATCACTGGCTTCGGCAGCCAGGAATACAGCAGTCCCTGCCAGTTCCGACAGTTTACCTATTCGTTTAAGCGGGGTACGTGACAATATATCCTGGACATAGTTTTCATCCTGTAATAGCTTTTCAGTCAATGCAGTAGGGAAATACCAGGGACCAATTGCATTAACATTAATGTTATATTTTCCCCATTCCATCGCCAGGTTCTTAGTCATTTGTATCAGAGCGCTCTTGGTCATCGCATAGACAACACCCGTTCTAAGTGCGGTATGACCTCCGACGGAAGATATATTGATAATTTTCCCTTGCTGATTATCTTTCATATTTTCAGCAGCATATTGAGATAAGAAAAATGCACTCTTCATATTAGTTGAAACAATCTGATCCCACTCTGCCTCAGTCACTTCCATAGCTTCGCTGCGAATATTCATTCCTGCATTATTCACCCAAATATCTAATGGCCGTTCGGCAATAATACCATCCATCTGTTTTTTGATTAATTCATATTCGTTTACATCAGCTTGTATAGTAAAAGCCTTTCTTCCAAGCTCTTCAATGACGGCCTTTACTTCTTCCAATTGTTCTTTTGATCGCGCTATGAGGACAACATCCGCTCCAGCTTCAGCATAAGAAACTGCGATTGCTTTTCCAATTCCTTTGGTTGCCCCTGTTATAACCGCTAACTTATTCGTTAATTTAAAACTTGGTAGAAACATCTTTTTCCTCCTGAAGGTTATTTTTCATTATTATATCATTATTTGGTAAAGAACCCCTCATCCGCTAATTCTCTAGTGATCTTATAAGTAAAAAGTTCTAATTTTCTTCACATTATTCCAATATTATGTGATTGCTTGCCTTTTCGTTTTGTGATAGCACACTTAACACTTTTCACAAACTATACACATTTTTATTACTTACGATGATAAAAATCACAGGTAAACCCTTTTACTACAGTGTTTTCAGTTGTTATTGAACAATTTGTGAAACATGTGAATTTCAAGTCGAATTTACATTAATTTGCTGTAAGATAGTTAATAACAAAAGCAAAAAAAAACGAAAGGGGTGGGTATAAATGCCTAGCACAAATCTGAAACATCAAGTCGAGCAAGAGCACAGCTCGAGCGAACCTAATTTAAAAGGAACACTGATTTCCGTTTCAGTAGTAGGAGGATTTCTAGTTTTATCCTGGCTTGCCGTTTTCGGCCTGTTTTTAGCACGATAGTACTTTAACTTAGGAAAAGGGGGATTATGATGCACCTGCATAAATACGAAAAAATATGGATGGCATCCGGAGTGGGAACATTGCTTGTCTTTTTAATTGTTCTCGGTATCGGTGCTTTCTATCAGGGTACACAGCCGCCAAGCTGTATGGTTACATTAGATCCGCAGAATGTCCAGGCACATGAAGCGTTCAAAGAAGAAAATCTTGGACTTCAACAACTGGGAGAAAAAGAATATACATTGAATGTCCTTGCTTCTGCTTTCAACTATAATTTAGGTAAAGATGAAGATGGAAATAATGTCAAGACCATTCGAATACCAGCAGGATCTAAAGTAATGTTCCAGGCTACTACTGAAGATGTCATTCATGGTTTTCAGCTTGCCGGCACCAATGTCAATATGATGCTGGAACCAGGATATATTTCTACTCTGGAAACCACATTAGATAACCCGGGAACTTATACTCTTATTTGTAATGAATATTGTGGTACCGGTCACCATCTTATGACTGCGACCGTGGAGGTGTATGAAGAATGATTGCAGAAAAAACAGGGCTGAGCAAAGCTGATTCTAGATTAGTTATGTCATTTATGTGGGTCACTTTCATTTCTTTGCTGATCGGCGGTCTGATGGGACTGCTGCAAACATTGGTAAGAACTGGTAACTTCAATTTGCCGTTCGGTATCGGTTATTATCAAATTTTGACTGTCCACGGTGTCATATTAGGACTGGTCCTTACTACATTTTTCATCATTGGATTTCAGTTCGCTTTAATGGCTAAGACTGTTGGGATGACCAATAAACAACGAAAGTGGGCATGGGCATCCTTCTGGGTTATGCTCATAGGCACAATAGCAAGTGCTATCATGATTCTATTAGGTAAAGCAAGTGTACTATACACTTTCTACGCTCCTTTGAAAGCACACCCGATTTTTTACTTCGGCCTTACGTTTGTCGTAGTAGGATCGTGGATTGCCTGTTTTGTAAATTTCCACCAATTGTATCAATGGAAAAAGAAACATCAGGGTGAACATTCCCCTTTGTTAGCATTCATGGTTGTCATCAATATGCTAATGTGGTTTATATGCACACTCGGTGTGGCAGCTACTGTATTAATCCAATTTATTCCTTGGTCCTTAGGGTTAGTTGGGGAAATAAATATCCTGGTTAGTCGAACCTTATTCTGGTATTTCGGTCATCCACTAGTTTATTTCTGGCTGCTTCCTGCCTATATGGCATGGTATGCCATCCTGCCAAAAATTATCGGCGGCAAGATATTCAGCGATTCGCTGGCCCGCCTTGCGTTTATTCTATTTTTGATTTTCTCGATTCCAGTAGGTTTTCACCATCAGCTTTTGGAGCCGGGAATTGATCCTATGTGGAAATACATTCAAGTTGTACTTACATTCGCTGTTATCATACCGTCCTTGTTGACTGCATTTTCAATGTTCGCTACATTTGAAATCACGGGCAGACAAAAAGGGTATACAGGATTATTCGGCTGGTTCCGGCATCTTCCTTGGAAAGATGTTCGATTCTTCGCACCATTCATGGGGATGGTTGCATTTATTCCAGCAGGTGCAGGGGGCATTATCAACGCTTCCAATCAGATGAACCAGGTAGTTCATAATACCATCTGGGTGACTGGACATTTCCACCTCACACTTGCGACCACCGTCATTCTTACTTTCTTCGGAATTACGTACTGGCTTGTACCTGTACTTACGGGCAGGAAAATTGACAAAAAAATCAACACCCTTGGTATGACGCAAACGATTGTTTGGCTTGTCGGCATGTTCTTCATGTCAGGCTCAATGCATTTGGCAGGTCTGCTTGGAGCTCCGAGACGTTCTGCATTTTCCGACTACCAGGGCAGCGCACAGGCTGCAGAATGGATCGGATATCAATACGGTCAGGCGATTGGTGGTTCTATCCTATTCATTGGCATTCTGATCATGCTTTATAACTTCTTCTATATGACATTCAAGGCCCCAAAAGGCGTCGAAGAATTCCCAATTGCAGAAGCGCCTGATGGTTCAGAGCCGACCCCTTTGGTATTGGAGAATTGGAAGTTATGGATAGGGATTACTGTCGTATTGATTGCATTTGCTTATACTATTCCTTTCGTGGATATCATTCAGAATTCACCTCCAGGATCGCCACCTTTTGAATGGCCGATTGGAAACGGGTGATGATCGAAAAAAAGAGCATGGAATTGAGGATTCCATGCTCTTTTACTATTTTCCTTTCCAACTTTCCAATATTAGCAGAAATATTAAAACTGATATATCTTACTGTATTTCTTAGTCAAGTATTGTACTAAATAATCAGGATTAAGCTTCTCTCCTGTTACTTCATTCAAAATTTCAAGGGGCTTTTTCATACTCCCATATTGATGTATATTTTTCGTAAGCCACTCTTTAATCCCAGTAAAGTCTCCTGCTCGAATTACCTTATCAAAATCAATATCCTGTTCCATACGATTGTAGAATTGGGCGGCATACATATAACCTAATGCATAAGAGGGGAAGTAGCCGAAACTTCCACCTGCCCAATGTACGTCCTGCAGCACACCTTCCGCATCATTGCGTGGCCTTATTCCTACGTATTCCTCCATTTTATCATTCCAAAGTTCTGGAAGGTCCTTAACCTTTATGTCCCCCGCAATCAATGCTTTTTCCAGTTCATAACGGACCATAATGTGTAAAGGATACGTAAGTTCATCTGCTTCAATCCGTATATAGGAAGGTTTCACTTCATTGATAGCTTTATAAAAAGGATCCAACGGAAGGTCACTGAAACTGTCCGGTGCATAAGTTTTGAATAGCTTATAATGATTTTCCCAGAACGCTTCACTTCTGGCTATGAAATTTTCCCAGAAAAGCGATTGGGACTCATGAATTCCCATTGAGGTCCCATCAGCTAGGGGGGTAAATGCCAGTTCAGGGTTGATATTCTGTTCATATAGGGCGTGACCACCTTCGTGAATCGTTCCAAATACGGCGGTACGGAAATCTTTCTCATCGTATTTTGTGGTGACACGGACATCATTGATATTCAAGCCGATTGCAAATGGATGAACTGTTTCGTCCAGCCTGCCCGCTTCAAAATCATACCCCATGCGCGCAAGTATCTCGAGACTGAATTTCTCCTGATCAGCTTTTGGAAAATGCCCATGAAGCACAGAAGGATCCGGTTGAATTGGAGACTGCTGTATTGTGTCCAGTAAACCTGACAACGACTTCCTTACCTTAGGAAATACATCATCTAAAACAGCTACTGTTACACCAGGTTCATAGTTATCCAACAGAGCATCATAGATATGATTGTCATAACCCCAATAACCAGCAAACTTCTGATTGTAATCAACAAGTTTTTCGAGATAAGGTTCGAAACTTTCGAAGTCATCTTTTTCTTTCGCTTCCTCCCACACGGATTCTGCTTTGGATTGCAGCATGACATACTCTTTATATTCTTCTGCTGGAATTTTTGCACTCCGATTGTAACTCTCTTCTGATTTTTCCACTGCTTTTTTGATAATCTCATTCTCGGTGTTGTTCTTTAACTCATCAATGTAGCCCTTCATTTGATCGGAGGTAGTGATCTGGTGAACTTTCTGGGACACCATGCCAATTACTTCTGATCGATTACCGACTGCTTTTTTTGGTGCATTTGTCCTTAAGTCCCAAAACATCAGCCCAAGTGCTTCTTCATAGGAAGCTTTTTCTTTCAATAAGTTCAAAAAGTCCTGCTCCAACTCTTTACTCACAAATGTCTCCCCCTATTTCGGCCGCTTTCCAAAAAACTGATAATAATCGGTTTTGATGTATCCATTGAATAATTTCCGCTTTTTAGAAGCCCGCCGCCCATAAATTTGTTCAAATCCTGAATGGGAAGTAAGGATGTAGACACTCCAGGTCGGATGGTCTCTCATAATCGAGCCAAGATCTCTGTACATGGTCTCCACTTCTTCCCGCTCCCCGATTCGCTCTCCATAAGGAGGATTAGACACCAGGTACCCATTTTCCTGCTTGGGGCGCAAATCTTTTACCTGCATCTGTTTCCACTGGATCAGATCACCCAGCCCGGCTTCCATGGCGTTTGCTTTTGAGACTTCAATCATGCGATGGTCAATATCGTAACCAGTTATATCCAAAGGCTGGTCGTAGTTTGCATGATCCTCTGCTTCCTGAAAAGCATCATCCCATACTTTTTGAGGAATCCAATTCCAATCTTCTGATGCAAATTCTCTATTAAAGCCAGGAGCAATATTTTGACCGATAAACGCGGCTTCAATCGCAATGGTACCCGAGCCGCAGAAAGGATCGACGAATGGCTTATCAGGCGTCCAGTTGGTTAATTGCACGAGAGCGGCAGCTAAAGTCTCTTTTAAGGGCGCTTCTCCCTGTCCGGTTCGATAACCTCTTTTGTGCAACCCGGTACCAGAGGTATCAATTGTGAGTAATGCAGTATCTTTATGCAAGGCAATTTCCACACGGTAGAATGCCCCGTCTTCTTTCAGCCATGAAGCGATCCCATGACGCTGCTTCATCCGTTCAACGATCGCCTTCTTTACAATCGATTGGCAATCAGGAACGCTATATAATTTTGATTTCACTGACTTACCAATAACGGGGAACTCGCCATCTTCTGGTATGTAAGATTCCCATGGAAGGGCTTTGGTCTTTTCAAACAATTCATCAAAGGTGAAAGCTTTGAACTTTCCAACCTGAAGCTTGACGCGATCAGCTGTCCTAAGCCAAAGGTTGGCCCTGGGGATTGCTGATATATCCGCTTCAAAGGTAACTCTGCCATTCTCCACTTCTACATCTTCATATCCAAGATTTTTTACTTCCTGCGCAACGATGGATTCCAATCCCATTGCTGCGGTAGCGATCAAGGTTACTTTTTGCGGCATAAAACATTCATTCCTTTTCATGGATAATGATATCTAAACAAACTTTTCTTCTAAAAGTATAAAAAACCCTTTCTAACGCAATAACTGCATTTAGAAAGGGATCATTTCAAAGTCAGACCTTTGAATACTTTGTAAGCCATGTTCTGTACCATCGTACTGCCAGCGGTGGTCAACCTCGTACTCCGGTGGTAATCATCTATCTGCAAGCATAAATGCTTGCCTCTTATCAGGTTCATTTCCCTTCCAAGAGTGCCCCTACCTTCATTTGGGTTGCTCGCTCATGGGGTTTACCGCGTTCCATTCAAAGCATTTCTGCTTTGACTACGTCACTGTGGCACTTTCAAGGTTGGAATGCCATATCCATCAGGACTTAGGCATTTTCCCTGCCGTTAGCCAAAAGGCTACCCTGACTTATGGTTTCGTCAGGCATGAACACTACAGGCATCTCAGCCTGTGCGAGCATGGACTTTCCTCTGCATGTTAAACATACAGCGATTACCCAAGTATTCAAAACTGCTTTATAATTGTAACTAGTTGACTGATTACTGTCAATGGAATAACTATTATAGCATACAAGAAGACAGCCTGCACACTCCATTTTTTGGCAAATTAGGAGTCAGCGTATTTCTTCCCAAAAACAGCTTTTTCTAAATTGGAGAGGCGCTTTAGTACATCATAATTAACCTGATGATTGGGCGTCTGATTTTCACTTTGGACTGGACGACTTCTGGTAGTCTCTCTGGAAGGTGTCCGTTTCAGACGTTCATTTTCCTGTCTTAGCCGTTCTATCTCCTGGTTAAATACATCATAATCCTGAATGATCAGATCTAAAAACTCGTCTACTTCTTCCTGATTATAACCCCTCATGGATGTCTTAAAGTCTTTTTCTAAAATCTGTTTACCATCTAAATTCAATTTGTCATTGAACATCAGTATCACCTCTGTTTACGCACCTTACTCTTATTTTTCCAAAACTTCGAAGGAATGTCAATTTTTATTATGACTTATTGATTCCAATAATCAGGGTCTGCCATTTGTATCTGCTCGACCGTTTCCTGGAGATCAAAAGGAGTGATATATAATATTTTATACCCCTTTTCCTCTGCAGCTATAGCCCTTTTCCGTAAAAAGTCAGGACTTCCTGGTGTATCCTCGTCGTAAAGCATCAGGACACCATCCGAATGATCGATCAGAAACTGGTCCTTCGCTTTAAATTGATATGGCCCCTGGTATTCTTTTTCGTAGATAGGCTGATAAAAATCAGCAACCATCGTTAGTTCTTCATATTGGTGCTTCATATCGTCCGGCCATCGTGATTCTTGATTGATAAATGGTGGAAGTAAGCCAAGCTGAATGTCATAGGTTTCTTTTAAGTCCATCACTACTTCTCCGGCCCATAACTCTACTCCCATCTGGCCTGAAATCAACACCCATTCGAGTCCTTCTTCCACGAGTCCTGCCAGCTTATTTTTCAGGCTTTCTTTAATATAGAAAATTCTTTGATCGTCATTCTTATATATTCCCAATTCCATCGGCTTGTATCCTGTAACAACTATTGTTTTCATCACATACGGCTCCTTGAGCGATTTCTTTCTTCACTCAGTATATCTCAAACCTGCCTCCTCTTCCATATGTCGCTTTCCCAAGTTCCTGACAAGAAAACTCCAAGATTTATCCATTTTTGCTTTATAATCAATCAGTAACATATAAGCTCCATCATGTTCTGTTTCAAAAAGCTCTAAAAATCAAGTATTGAACTTTCATTAGAAAATATCAACGTTAAATATAGCATCCTTTCAGCACAAAAAAACGAGTATCCTAGAGAAGATACTCGTTTTAACTATTAATCACGCCACCATGGATGATGGCATCCTTTGCCCATGTGACAACTGCCAGGTCCAGGTCCCATTGGCCCATATGGCATTCCCTGTGGCATCATTCCGTCATCTTCTGCTCCTGCTACTTGAGGTCCCATTCCTTGTTGCGGCATGCCCATTGGCGGCATTGGTCCCGTTTGTGCTCCCATCACCTGCGGCCCCATTCCCATCGGTCCTATCATCTCCGGGCGTTGTTGCGGCATGAATATATCTTCTGAATCGAAGGTATTCATTACAGATTGTGTTTGTGGGAAGTGGTGGTAGTTTTTCGTCAAATGATGATTCATGACAGTGGTGTGAGTCGGATGGATAACGTCGACTTCATTCAGGAAATGATTGTTCTGTACACAATGTCTAGTGGGGCAGACTACTTGCTGCCTCGGTCCTGTTTGGCCAGGACCCATGCATTTTTTGTGATGCATCTTTTATTCCCCTTTCTGTAAGATTCATCTTTCATTATTAGGGTATGTGCCGGGCTCATAACATGTACTGAGGCAAACGACTATTTTAGGCAATAAAAAACACCCAGCTGGACTGGGTGCTTTTATGTATCGATTATTCTTCTGCAGCTAAATCACTTTGCGCAAAGGAAAACGGCAATAATTCTTCCATCGTCATGGTTTTCACATTCCCTGAAAGATTACTGGTATGGATTCTCATGTCGCTCGGAAAGAATTCACTCATTACCTGACGGCACGAACCGCATGGCGGGACCGGGCGGGCAGTGTCAGCAACTACAGCCATTTCCTGGAATTCAGTCTCCCCGTCAGCGATCGCCTTGAAGATGGCAACTCTTTCTGCACAACAGGTTACAGGATAAGCTGCATTTTCTATGTTGCATCCTTCGTATGTTTTTCCTGACTTAGTTACCAGCGCTGCTCCGACCTTGAACTTCGAATACGGGGTGTAAGCACGCTCACGAATTTCTTTTGCTTTTTCAAGTAGCTGTTGGTTTATCATCTGTTTATCCCTCCCCCTTATAGTGGGAAGATAATTATAAAATATATGAATATAATTGTAAAGCGTTTACAATCATCCAGCCTAAAATAAATTACTTCTAAAAAGTTACAGAAGCAATAAAATGTGGTATAACTATTTGTATAAGTTTTGTTAAAATAATTTAAAAGGGTGGATGACTATGGGGAAAATTTTACATTACCGCAAAATTGTCTGGATTTTTATCTTGCTTCTCCTCTTTACCGGGATTTTTACATATTTCCAACTCCCCAAAAGAGAGATTCCTGAAATTAATGTCAACCTTACTTCCCTGTCTACAGTTTATCCAGGGGCGACACCGGAGGAAGTGGAACGTACGATTACAACTCCTCTGGAGGAAGAAATATCAACCATTACAGGAATTGACGAAATCACCTCCGCATCAACAACCGGCTTCTCATCTGTGACCGCTTCTTTGTCAGATAATGCTAATGCAGATATAGTCAATTCCAAAATTCAACAGGCTGTAACAAATGTTTCAAGGAATTTTCCTGAGGAAGCAGATTCTCCTGAAATAGAAACTGATCTCATGATGTCTGCAGCCGCCTCCTATCATTTATTAGCTGAAAATCATGAGGATTTCTACTCGTTGCACGAAGAATTAAGCATCTGGCAAGAAGAACTTAAAGATATCCCTGGTATTGAAGAAGTAGAAATCAAAGGACTCCCAGACAGAGAGATTGAACTTTCTCTTGATAATGGAGCGCTCCAAGAAAATCAGCTATCCCCTTTTCAGGTAATAGAAGCTGTAAATTCAGAGTTAGCACCGAATGCAATTGGCACCACCATGAACGATGGGAAAATTTATCAGTTAGTAGTGGATAATATCTCTGAGATTGAAATGCTCGAAGAGATATCAATTGGTCAAAATAGTGAAGGACCCTTATATTTACGGGATGTAGGAGAAGTTGGGATGACGACCATTAATCCACAAGATCTTATCACCTTCAATGAAAAGCCGGCTCTTTCAGTCACCCTTCTTGCAGAGGAAGGAGTGAACATGTCGGCACTTCAAGAACAAATCAATGAAAAAGTTGAACAATTATCTTCGAGTCTACCTGAAGGAGTGGAGACAGAACAGTTCTACACGCAAAATACGATTATCGAAGAAGTTTTTACTAACCTGCTTGTGTCATTTGGAATTTCGCTATTCTCTGTTTTTTTCATAATGATTATCGGTTTGCCAATCTCCTCCGCTATACTGGTAGGTTTAGCCGTACCTTTATCGATCATTATCGGATTAATCCCACTCCCTTATACTGGGGTTGATTTAAATCAAATTTCAATTATCGGGATGATTATAGCCATAGGAATACTTGTAGATGATGCGATTGTAGTGAATGATAATATCCAACGGAGGTATCAGCTGGGCGATGGGCCTTTAGAAGGTACAATCAACGGCGTCAAAGAAGTAGGCATATCGATATTGACGTCTACTTTAATGATCATATTCAGCTTTCTTCCATTAACATTTTTGTCTGGAAGCAATGGAGATTTTATCCGTGCCCTGCCAATGGTGTTAATATTAACCATCCTGTCCTCTACGGTGATGGCATTCACATTAATTCCGACTGTCCAATACGCTCGTCATAAAAGCAAAAAAATTAAATCAAATAAGAAGATTGGCCTGCTTGGCGGTTTATTCAATCGTTTAGAGGCCTTATACGGGGACAGAGTACTGCCAAAGGTCACAAAACGGCCTTGGTTGACAGGAGCGATTGGACTCTTAGCATGTGTGCTATTAGCTATGCTGGTTATAAAAATTCCGTTTGAATTTTTCCCTAGCGCAGACCGCCCGGAAGTGACGGTATCCGTCACCTACCCACAAGGGACCCCCTTAGAAGAGACACAGGCTTCACTTGAAGAAATGGAATCTTACCTTTCCAGTGATGATACTGTCATTACAGAGACAGCAGTTTATGCAGGAAGCGGCCTGCCTAACCTGTTTAGTTCAGCTTTAAACAGGTCGGGAGAAAATACCGGACAAATACTTGTCCGTGTTGATCGTGATAAAACCAGTGCCACGGCCTTTATTAATAAATGGGAAAATGACCTGCGCAATCAATTTAACGAAGCAGAAATATTCATGGATACAATAGAATCAGGTCCTCCTGCCTCACCGCCGATTGAGTTGAAAGTACAGGAACCGGAATTAGATCAGCTCCTGGAGTTATCCAAGGATATACAAAACCGCTTTGACCAATTGGAAAGCACTGAGTTGACAACACTGGATGCTGCCAGTGAGCAACCGTTCCTCCGTTATCAGCTGGACCGTGATTTACTGGCTGAAAATGGTATTGGAACCGATCAGGTAACCTCCCTTTTGCAGATTGCCAATACCGGGATACCGCTTGGTGTATTCGATAATGGAAATGATCGTTTACCTATCCAGGTAAATGTGGATGACGGAGAAGAAAATGGGGTCAATTTGGAAGAACTGCAAATTGCCAGCCAGTCTCGTACCGGCTCTATGGATAATCGTGATGCTCCTCAACAGCCTGCTACATTTTCATTAGATGAAATTATCAGCCAGGAAGAATACACGCAGGTAGGTGCGATACCACATCTGGATGGAAAAAGGGCTTTTACTTTGGAAGCCTATCCGAAAAAAGGAGAAGAGTCGAACTTTGAACAGGAATCAAACGAACTTATTGAGGAATATCAGCAAGAGACATCTGGAGATTATCAGGTATTCCAAACGGGCGAATCGAATGCGCGAAGTGAATTCTTCGTGGAAGTGGCAAAATTATTTGTTATTGTACTTTTCCTGATTTACCTGACGCTTGCCATTCAATTCAATTCATTAAGTATGCCTTTCCTGATAACCAGCTCCGTATTTTTAGCTGGGACTGGAGCAATAATCGGTTTATTTGTCACCGGGCAGCCGTTAAGCTTCTTAGCCGTGTTAGGTATTGTCTCTTTATCAGGGATCGTTGTGAGAAACTCCGTCATACTGGTGGAATTTATTGAGCAGAATAAGAAGAAATACGAGTCAACTGTCGAGGCAGTCACACAGGCAGGCAAAGCAAGATTACGACCGATCATTTTGACATCTTTGACTTCTATCGCCGCTTTGACGCCAATCATTTTTTCAGGTGACGTCTTGTTCCGTCCGTTAGCAATTTCAATTGTTTCTGGATTGCTTTTTTCTACCCTGCTTACACTCTTGCTGTTACCGGCTTTTTACCTTATGCTTTATCGGGTCAGAAAGCGATAAAAAAATGTCCTTGTACTTTGGTGCAAGGACATTTTTCATTTTCTTCCTTAATTAATTATCAGATCAGAGGTGATAATAATTAAAAAGGAGGTTGATTGTATGGGACGCGGAAAAGGATTCAAAACAAAACGTCAGAACCATGAACATGAAAAGCCTAAAACAGCTAAACGCTTTGCTGAGTCTGGAGATCAAGTAAGAAAAATACCCGAAGGCACCTCTTATAAAGAATAGAAACAGGGACCAGTCATTGGTCCCCTTTCCCTTCATTCCAATCTTCAAGCAGCATGTCCATAACATAATGGACAGAGCGATTAAGCTCCTTATACCGTTTCTTTTTCACATCAATGTAGTAGCTATGTAAAATTAATAGCTCTACATTTTCATGGGTCGATTTCACCTGGTTGGGATGTACATTGACATGTTTATCCTTAACAAAATCTTCAGCGGCTGCCAGCCATTTATCATTTAACTGAAACATTGACTTCGTTTCTGTTTTGACTTTTTGAAAAAAATCATGATCATTCTTATCTACGGGTTCGGTTTCTTTCTCATACTTTATCCGCAATTCTTCTATCATGTCTTTCACTTGCTCCGTAAGTTCAACTAAATCTTTCATAAATGATTCACCCCTTCCCCTCTAGCCTACCATGCTCAGGAGAAACGGTACATGGAGACGATTAAATCAGTCTGGTCTTTCTGCCCGCAAGTGAAAATGACTGATCCATGTGTAAGTCTTTTTGATTCTTTTTCAGCTCTTTTATTTCTTCTCTCATCGTCAATATCTCTTCCTGTAAGCGATCAATTTCCTTCCTGTGAGCTACTGCCATTGTAAATACAACTTCATCAGCTTTTAAAGATATCTTCTGTTCCAGTCGCTGCATATCATCCATCATGTCTAGCAATGAATGTTCGAATTGTCTTCTGGATACCCCTTTTTGTTCTAACTTTGATGAAACTCTCATGCATAAAACCTCCTTTATGCTTTCTTGTACTATAAACATTCTAGCTAATTCTCCCCCTTCCTCTACAGATGACAAAACTAGAAGCTATCTTACAAAAATAGCAAAAGATAAAATTATAAAATTCGTGATTCGACAAAGAATATGACTAAGGAGGGATGTTTCCATGAGTAAAAAAGAACAGAAACGTACCGAGCAACAAAATAAAAAGAACAGTAATGAAGCCAGAAAACACACAGGCAATCCGAAATTAGATGGAGAAAACCACCCAGCAACATAAAGATGAGAGGCTGAGATTATTCAGCCCCTCCCCCCTGTTGAACTCATCCATTTGCTCAGCTGCATCAATGCCTGCTTTTTTACATAATATCGTCTGGGGGCGTCATCAGGTAAAGGTAAACGGATCTGCCACCACTTTTGCTTCAACCCCCTTAAGCGGAACCAATCTTCACGAATATTGTCTTGATGCTGGACGATAGAGTAAATCTGCTGTAAGGGTGGGGCTGACGCCATCGAATCATAAAAGAATTGTTCATAATCTTTTCTGCTTCCTGTCGGTTCAACATTTAACGCAAAATCATGGAAATCCGGATAATAATCAGGATGAAACAGCATCTCTGTCAACGTGTTGCCTATAGCGATCCGTTGATCCAGGTGAGTGAAACGATAAACAGGAAGGCCGTATAATCGTCCACTTCTTCCCGGCAGTAATACGACATTCAAACGAAATATAGATTCGAGCATGTACGGCCATTGGTGGAACACTTTATGCTGATACCAAGGTTGCTGGATGACTGGATTTTCAATCACATTTTGTTCATTTATAATGAGTGCTTTCACAAGCCTTGATTTATCTTTTGTTTCCCAAAAACGAATCCATTCGTTAATCATGAATTGGGATACGTGAAACTTATCAAGGTGATGGAATAAAGGTGTCTTCCTCTCCTTTGATAGTTGGTAAAGAAGAAGCTGAGGATAAACATCTGAAAAGATCAGCCAGTTCGCCCGCTCATAAGTAGAAAATAACATCCCCCGTTGTTTATCAGTCAATAGGGTTTTTAATGGGGATATAGCAAGATCCGTCATATTCCATCCGGCATTTCTCGATACCATACTAGCAAGGAATGCCCATCGGATCTCTCTATTTTTTAAATAAAAGTTTTGATAAGCTTTGGTTCGGGTAATATTATCCGAGTTATAACGTGCTGTTTTGTTTGTAACTTGCTGTATGATATCGCCCTTTATATCCGAACACATAAACAACATCCTTTTTTGTATATTATGTGTCTCTATCTCCGGGATATTTAGAGTAAAAAGATAATTTTTGTTCTCATTTTTACGTAAAATTTGGTATGATACTCTCATGGTGGGAGGTATCATGATGAATTATCCGAATGGGAAACGGGGCTCTGGTGCAAAAGCAGCCAATCCCCTAAAAAAGAAACCCGATTTCAGTAACAGGGGTATGACACTTGAGGAGGACATCAATGTAACCAATGAGTATTATTTATCGTCTAATACTGCGGTGATCCATAAAAAGCCGACCCCCGTCCAGATTGTTCGCGTCGATTACCCAAAGAGAAGCGCGGCAGTCATTAAAGAGGGCTATTTCAAGCAAGCATCTACTACAGACTATAATGGCATTTATCGAGGCAGCTATATAGATTTTGAAGCCAAGGAAACTAGAAATAAGACTTCTTTTCCCTTGAGCAATATACATCAACATCAAATCGATCATATGAAATCAGTGCATGAGCACGGGGGCATTTGCTTTATGATCATCCGATTCACACCACATGATGAAACCTACTTCTTATCTGCTGTGAAGCTTTTTTACTGGTGGGACGAACAGAAGCAAGGAGGAAGAAAGTCCATCCCTTATTCTTATATACAAAGGAATGGAAAGCTGATTCCTTTTCACTACCAGGCACGAGTAGATTACATCAAAGTTCTTGACAAGCTTTTTTTCTAGAAATGGAGGAAATGAGTTATGGCAAATGACAGCCAATCTCGTACAGCAAGACGAAATCAGCAAAGTAAAAAAGGTAACAAAAAACCGGTATTTAAAAAAGTGCTTCTTGCCCTTCTTATCACCGGTATTGTTCTCATGATAGTAACCGGAAGTCTATTCGCTTACTATGTTTCCAGTGCACCAGAATTGAATAAAGCGCAATTATCTGATCCTATTCCTTCTCGCGTATATGATATGAATGGTGAGCTATTTGCAGAATTAGGAAGTGAAAACAGAACTAAGATCAGTTATAGTGAACTGCCGGACGTTATGAGAGATGCGGTTCTGGCTACAGAAGATGCCCGCTTTTTTGAACACTCCGGGATCGATATCCGCAGAATCGGTGGAGCCGTGTTTAGCAACATTACATCCGGCTTTGGATCCCAGGGTGCGAGTACGATAACGCAGCAGGTAGTGAAACGCTCTTTCCTTAGCCCTGATAAAACGTTAGAGCGTAAAGTCCAGGAACAATGGCTGGCAATTAAATTGGAACAGCAATATTCCAAAGAAGAAATCTTCGAAATGTATATGAATAAAATTTATTATGACAGCGGTGCCTATGGGGTAGCCGAAGCGGCAGAGACTTACTACGGAATCACCGACCTTCAAGAGTTGACCCTGCCACAGGCTGCATTGCTTGCCGGTCTTCCTCAACGACCGGCTGCTTATAACCCTATTAAGAACCCAGAATATGCAAAAGAACGCCGTGACAGAGTATTAGACCTCATGGTTCATCATGAAAAAATTACAGAACAAGAGGCCGAAGAAGCAAAGAGTGTAGAAATTGAAGAAATGCTTAACCCTGCGGAAAAACGCACGAACAAGTATCAAGCATTCTTAGATCAGGTCCAAAGAGAAGTAGAAGCAAAACTCGACGGGGCTGATATTTACGAAGATGGCCTTCGTATTTATACCACTGTGGAGCCGAAGGCGCAGGAGAAAGTCGAAGAATTGTTAAGTAAAGACAGCCCGCTTCCATTCCCGGATGATGAGCTGCAAACAGCGACTACTGTCGTTGATACCCAGACAGGCGCAATACGAGCTATTGGTGGCAGCAGATCGGAAGAAGCCGGCGGGTATAATTACGCCATCCAGGGGGGCCGTCAAGCTGGTTCTACATTCAAACCTATCATGGCTTATGGTCCTGTGATAGAAAATAAAAAATGGTCAACGTATCACCAATATGATGACGATGGTCCGGTCGAATTCCCGAATGGTGATGTGATAAATAACTACAACGATAAATATTACGGCTGGGTTTCCATGCGTGAAGCACTCTATCGCTCGTTAAATAACCCTGCAATACAAACTATTGAAGAAGTTGGGTTAGATAATGCTAAGTCCTTTGCAGAAGGGCTGGGAATCGAGTTCAAGGATGATGATATTTACCATGCGGACGCTATTGGGGGCGCTAAGACTACTGCTACTCCAAAAGAACTCGCTGGCGCTTATGCAGCATTTGGAAATGAAGGTGTCTTCAATGAACCTTATGCAGTAGAAAAAGTTGTCCTGCCTGACGATGAGGAACTAGACTTGAAGCCGGAACCTAAAGCTGCAATGAGTAAATACACAGCCTATATGATCACAGATATGCTGAAAAGCGTCATGACCAATGATAGTGGTACAGGGCGAACTGCAAATATCTCTGGCCTGCCAGTAGCAGGTAAAACTGGAACGACAAATTCCTATGCAGAAGACGGGGGCGATGTCACTCCAGATGCCTGGTTCAATGGTTATACTACTAACTACTCAATATCTACCTGGACCGGTTATGGAGAAGGTAATGCCCGTGATATTGGAACCGGTAAAGATATTCCGAAACAGTTATTTAAGTCACTAATGACAACTCTTTCTGAAGGAAAAGACACGAAAGATTTCACAATGCCTGATACAGTTAAGAGAGTGGAAGTGGAGAAAGGTTCTAATCCAGCAAAACTCCCAAGTGATTATACACCGGATTCAGAAATCATCACG
Organism: Thalassobacillus sp. B23F22_16; assembly: GCF_043496955.1. Taxonomy (NCBI): domain Bacteria; kingdom Bacillati; phylum Bacillota; class Bacilli; order Caryophanales; family Bacillaceae; genus Thalassobacillus; species Thalassobacillus sp. B23F22_16. Next base: position 41,615 of record NZ_JBIEKD010000003.1, read on the forward strand.
GAGTTATTCCATGTCGACAACATGCCATCTGAAACATCTGAGGAGTATGACCGCCTCGATCCTGTAAAAGATCTTAAGGCCAAATATAACAAAGATAAGCATGTCATAGATATGGCTTGGGATCACGACGATGATGTCTCATTTGAAGTTTCCGTATCTGTAGATGGGTCCGATGAACGTACTATCACGACTACCGATAAGAAGTCATTGGAAGTAACTCAGATCAATGAAGGTTCAACTTATAAGTTCACGATAAGAGCTGTCGGTGATGACAGTAAGAGTGAAGGAAAATCTGTAGAAGTCACTGTCCCTGGCGGTGATGCAGAACAAGAAGAAGACACAGACGAAGAAAACCAGGATGAAGAAGAAAACGAAAATGAAGATCAAGGCCAAGGAAACAACGGTAATAATGGCAACGGTCAAGGTAACGGTAATAATAATGGCAATGGAAGAGGAAATGGTAATGAGGATGGTGACACTGGTGACGGAGATTCTGGTGACAGTGACTCTGGTGACAGTGACACTGGTGACGGCGACTCCGGTGACGGTGACTCCGGTGACGGGGACTCCGGTGACGGTGACTCCGGTGACGGTGACTCCGGTGGCGGTGACTCCGGTGACGGGGACTCCGGTAACGGGGACTCCGGTGACGGCGACTCCGGTGACGGCGACTCTAATGAAGATAGTAACAGTAGTCTGTTGCCATAGAATTTCTTAAATAATTTACCCTATAGAAAAGCCAGTAGCTTGTTTGTTAAGCTACTGGCTTTTTGAATTTATCTTTTTCGCATACGTTTTTTTCCTTCTCGACATATCTCAAGTAATTTACATTCCTCGCAATTAGGCCGTTGTGCTTTACAGTGATACCTGCCAAAGAAAATCATACGATGGTGTGTTTCACTCCATCTTTCCTTAGGTATTTTTCGCATCAACGTCCTCTCTACCTCTAATACAGAGTCTTTCCACCTGCAAATACCCAACCGTTTTGATACTCTTTCTACGTGGGTATCTACAGCAATAGCTGGTTCTTCAAAGGCAACAGAAGCTACCACATTGGCTGTTTTTCTTCCCACACCCGCAAGACTTTCTAATTGTTCCTTGGTCCGTGGTACCTCTCCATCAAATTTATCAAGCAGCGTCTGTGAAAGCTTCCGGATGTTTTTCGCTTTATTCCTATATAGACCGATGGAACGAATATCTTGTTCCAATTCTTCCAAAGGTACTGCCAGGTAGTCCTCAGGGGTGCGATATTTTTTGAATAAGTCTTTTGTTACTTTATTTACTAGCGCATCCGTACATTGGGCAGAAAGTACGACGGCAATCAATAAATCAAATGGATTAGAATGATTCAACTCGCATTCAGCATGTGGGAACATTTCTTCGAAAACATCCAGGCAATACTCGATTTGTTTTTTATTGAGCAACTGTCCATCTCTCCCTCTATTCTTCCTCCAGCCAATTATAATATAAAGAAATATCTTTGTTTGAACTTTGGCTTACGGTTTCTCCCGACTTCTGTTGACCCCTGAATTGTTTACCGGCCTGTCGTGCTTGATCAACACTGCGGATCCCCTTCTTCTTCCATTCCCTAAGGATACGATCTATATATTTGAAGTTTAGTTTCCCCATCAAAACAGCTTCACGCAATGCTGCCTTTATTAAAGGAGGCGGCTGTTCATCCTGATCGAGCCATATATTAATCGTTTCTATTTCAAAAGGAGATAACAAACGGCCAAATTCCTGTTCGAACAATACAAATAAATTCTCCTGTGAAGCAGCATCTGTCGTGGATGGGACCTCTTCACCTGCGGTATATAGTTTTTCCCATAATGGTTCAAAAGAGTAATATTCATTCAGGATACCATCTTCGTTCCTTTTTTGTTCAATTACCAGAATATTTTTTTTGATCAAACTGCGAAGCAGACGAGAGCAATCCTGGTCTGTGCCAGTGAGATATTTTGAAATTTCCGCAGGAGTCGGAAAAGGATTGCCATCATAATAAAACCTCTGGATTTGGAGTACGGTTATCAATTCTGCATCCGTAAGACCTATCGATTGATAATTCATCAATAATTTTTTGGAGAGCGTCATTTGATCATTCAATATATCCTGATATTGCTGATAATTACTCATATTTTTCACACCTTAAATGTATAGATACTGGATGTCTTTTCTAGTAATAGAGCTAACTTGAGCTCCATGAAACAATAACTAAGCTGGTCACAATATAGACCATGCACGGAGTCCGTTAGCATGGTCTATGAATAAGATATTTGCGACTTACATTATGGGTATAGACGATTGAGCAGACGCGGGAATGGTATGGTTTCACGTACATGCTCGACACCTGCAATCCAGGCGACGGTACGCTCTAATCCTAACCCGAATCCAGAATGCGGTACACTGCCATACTGACGCAGCTGAAGATACCATTCATATGCTGGTCCGGTCAGCCCGTGTTCTTCATAACGTTGTTTCATCAGCTCCATATCATCGATGCGCTGAGATCCTCCTATTATCTCTCCATATCCTTCTGGAGCAATCAAGTCCGCGCATAACACGACATCTGGACGTTTTGGATCTGGTTTCATATAAAAGGCTTTGATTTCGGCCGGCCAGTTTGTAATGAAGACAGGCTTGTCGAAGCTCTCAGCAATTGCAGTTTCATGAGGGGCACCAAAATCATCTCCCCATTCCACATCATCAAACCCTTTTTCTTTCACTAACTGAATTGCCTCATCATAGGTAATACGCGGAAATGGTGCTTGAATGTTTTCAAGTTTTGATGTGTCTCTATCAAGTATGGACAACTCAATCTTACAGTTTTTCAAAACAGATTGAACGACATGAGAAACATACTGCTCTTGTACTTGTAGACTATCCTCATGATCCATGAACGCCATTTCCGGTTCAATCATCCAAAATTCAATCAGATGGCGCCTTGTTTTAGATTTTTCTGCACGAAAGGTGGGACCGAAACTGAATACTTTACCGAGTGCCATTGCTGCCGCTTCCATATACAATTGTCCTGATTGAGACAGATAGGCATCTTCATCAAAGTATTTCGTATGGAATAGTTCCGTAGTACCTTCTGCAGAAGCACCTGTAAGAATCGGAGGATCCACTTTGACATATCCCTGTTCATTAAAAAATTCATAAGTCGCCCGAATGATTTCATTACGAACCTTCATAACTGCATGTTGTTTTTTCGAACGCAGCCACAAATGACGGTGATCCATTAAGAATTCTGTTCCATGCTCTTTGGGGGTAATTGGATAATCCACCGCTTCATGAATCAGTTCAAAGTCCGTCACCTGCATTTCGAACCCAAGTGGCGAACGAGTATCTTCTACAATTTTTCCGGTCACATAGAGAGAAGATTCCTGGGTAAGACTTTTTGCTTCCTGAAACTTTTCCTCCCCTATTTCTGCTTTCACAACCACTCCCTGCATAAATCCTGTTCCATCTCTCAACTGCAGGAATGCAATTTTGCCACTGAAGCGCTTATTTGCAAGCCACGCTCCAATCGTCACTTCTTCCCCTACATGTTTGTACACTTCAGCTATCGTCGTTTTCACAATGTTCCCTCCAACTAACTTGATTAATGATTTTCTACGAATCGTTTAATTCGTTTAGCCGCTTCTTCCAACTGATCTAGTGAAATAGCATAAGAAAGGCGAATATTATCCGGAGAACCAAAGCCTGAGCCAGGTACTACTGCTACCTTCTCTTCTTCTAAGAGTGCTTCCACCCATGCATCCACCGATTCAAACCCGTTCTTCTCGCTTGCTTTTTTCACATTCGGAAATAGGTAGAATGCCCCTTTCGGTTTCACACATTCTATTCCTGGAATTTCCACCAGCCATTCATACAACTTCTCCAAACGTTCACGGAACGCTTCTTTCATTTTGTTTACTTCATGTTCGTCTGTCGTATAAGCAGCTAAAGCAGCGTACTGTGCAATTGAAGTAGGGTTGGAAGTGGAATGTGAGGCCATGCTGGTCATCGCTTTTATGATTTCCGGATCACCTGCTGCATAACCGATTCTCCAGCCTGTCATGGAATGTGATTTTGAAACACCGTTAATGACAATCGTTTGTTTGTACAAGTCATCTGATAAGGAAGCGATAGAGACATGCTCTTCCTCTGAATAGATCAGCTTTTCATAAATCTCATCCGATACAATCAAAAGATCGTGTTTTAAGCAAATGTCTCCTAGTTCCTGCAATTCCTCTTTAGAGTACATCATGCCAGTTGGATTACTTGGTGAATTGATGATGACAGCCTTTGTCTTAGGAGTAATAGCAGCTTCCAGCTGGTCTGGAGTAATTTTAAAGCCATTCTCTTCCTTTGCTTCGGCAAATACAGGCTTACCCTCTGCTAATTTCACTTGTTCAGGATAGCTCACCCAATAAGGAGTAGGCACAATCACTTCATCACCCGGGTTAAGGACGACCTGGAACAACGTAAACAACGCATGCTTTGCACCGGTGGTGACAACTATTTGTGTATCTTTATAGCTTAAGTTCTGGTCTTTTGAGAATTTCTCAATAATCGCCTGTTTAAGATCTGGTATCCCGCCAGAAGGCGTATATTTAGTCAACCCTTGTTTCATGGCATAGGATGCTGCATCCAATATATACTCCGGGGTGTTGAAATCAGGCTCTCCTGCTCCTAAGCCGATGACATCATGCCCATCTGCTTTCAATGCCTTCGCTTTTGCGGTAATTGCTAACGTGCTGGATGGTGTCAATGCTTGTACTCGGTTTGCTAATTTCATTTTCTCCACTCCTCTTAAGATCGTTTGAATGCAAATTGCTGATAACGTTCCCCTGACTTCGCGTCATAATGAGCAAGCACATAACGGCCCTGCTCATCTATGTAGGTCATTTCCCATATTGGTCTTTTTTCTTCCAGACCTAATTTGATACCCAGCCATTCACATGAACGGCAAGACTCCTGCCAACTTTGTTTCAGCTTCGCTGAATCAACAAGCACTTCTGATTGCAAATAAGTTTCCAATTGCTTTTTGTCTGTACTGATAAAAGCGTAGCCTTTTTCACCAGTTTCCTCTTTACCGGATACGATGTGAAAGACCTCGTTACCGTTATACCTTTCAACACCAGTGATGTCAATTAACTCTGTTTCATTCAGAGCTATTTGTCTGGAACTTTCGAACCCCTCTCGCTTTTGGTCCAAAATAGAGGAATAAAATGTATAAGCCGAAATGGCCAATACTATTCCAAGGATAAAGGTGGCCAGCAGCGTCCATTTCAGCCAATCAGGTACGGTAGATCGTGAAGACTGCTGTGTCTTGATCATCTTCATCCAACGCCAATCCAAACATTAAATTTTCTTCTTTCAACGTACGGTTCAATGTATCCACTATTTTGTATAGATCATCACTATGTTTTATTTTTACAGTTGACAACGTTTCAATTTTGTTCCCCATTTTAATTCCTCCAAAAAAATCAGTTCATCTCAATATTTACTACTCATAATACCATGTTTCTAACAGATAATAATATTGTAACGTCAAGTCATCACCTAATCATTATAACAGTTTGCCGATCAGAAATTGATGGTGAATTCAAGATAAAATAAAAAACCTAACCCACAACCATCCTGTGCCCGACTTCGGGCACAGTTTTTTTAATGTAATCTTTATGTCTTTAAGGAGAAGAGTAACAGAAAAACAAAGGCTCTCGCCAACAGATTGGCGATGAAGCCAGGTTTTTCTAGTCAGAGGGTACATGGTATTGATCTTTACCTATTTCAATGGTGGTCGTTCCAGTCTGCTGCAATCGGTAAACGTCCATCCAAAAACCGTTCATCCGTTCAATCAGCCCATCATTTACTGATGTCCCTTTTCTTGTAAATAAAACAGCAAGGTGAGGATCTGTCTTTTCCAGAAATTGTTCTGTAGGAGAGGTTCCTGTACCGTAGTTTCCAATTTTCAATATTTGAAAAGGTGGTAAACCTTTATTGGAAATGTGAACTTCTTCTTCCAGATCTCCTTTCGTAAAAAAGATGATTCCAGTTTCATGAAAGGAAAGGTGTAAGGCCATCTGTTCATTCTCTGTATATATGACCTGTAAGGACACACCGTCTAATCGGGTTCGATCGCCTTCTTTCCAACTGACCGTCGATACACCATCCGGTACATTGCAATTATCTGTTAGTGAACCTGTATAAAAAATTTCTTCCACATCATAATCAGTGACTACTTCCTTCAAATTACCACAATAATCACTGGTCTGCCCTGTGAGAACAATCCCTTTGATTTTTTTCACTTCCAGTTTTTCCAATTCTTCTTTAAGTAATTTAAAACTGGCAGTTTCACCGGTATTAAAAAGGTAATTTCGTCTGCGGTCGGATTGGAGCAGTGTAGCTTCCCCATCAGGGATATTGAAAAATGTAATCTCCGCCTGGCTTTGCTCTTTCGGTTTATACTGTGACTGTTCCGGCCCACTTGCACCAGCAAGAATGAACCATACCATCAGTAAAAGAAACAAAAATCTTTTCATCTGCATCCCTGCTATCTTTCAAAAGTTTAACACCTTTAGCATATGCAGAGGAAAAAATCATAACCATTCTGTCGCTTTTTGCATCAGTCTGGAAGTACTGTCAACTTCCAGTGGTACTTCTGGGATCGATTCGATAAAATATTTGCCATATCTGGCATTGATCAAACGCTGATCACAAACAAAAACGATACCTCTGTCTGTACTCGAGCGGATTAACCTGCCAAAACCTTGCTTGAATCGAATGACCGCATTTGGTAAAGACTGTTCCATAAAAGCATTTTTGCCGTCTTTTTTCATACGTTCAGCCCTTGCTTGATACACCGGATGATTAGGCGGCTGGAATGGAAGCCGTACAATCATAAGACAGGATAAATCATCTCCAGGGATATCAACACCCTCCCAAAAAGAACTGGTTCCTAACAGAATGGATTGATCAAACGCCTGGAAGTTCTTTTTTAAACGTTCCCTGCTCCCACTTGTTACACCTTGGGCGAATAACATGAATTCTTCCGGCATAATGATTTCTCGTAATAATTCGTACGTCTTTTTTAACATATCATAGGAAGTGAATAACACCAGCATCCTGCCTTCCGTTATTTGAGCCATGGAGTAAATGGCTTCACATGTCGCCGTAATAAAGTCATCCTGATTGCTTTTAATATCTGGAAAATCATTCGGCACCATCAACCGTACCTGCTCATGGAAAGGATAAGGGGAAGGTATTTTCTTTTGTACAGGATTAAGTTCCGTTATGCCAAGCCTGTCGGTAATATACCGGAAAGAATGCTTCATCGTAAGGGTGGCGCTAGTCAGGATGACACTCGCTTTTACATCGAACAAGGATTGTTTTAGACGGGAAGCGATATTTACAGGTTCGCTGTATAAATAAACAGCATTGTGAGCCCCCATGGCGTCAATTTCGAGCCATTTTACTTCCTCTTCATCCTCGTTTAATAAATAATGGTTCAGCTCATCCTTCATCTGTATCAGTTTCTGAATAAAAGCAGCCATTTCTACAAAGTCTGAATTACTGGAATCAGTCAATACATTTTCAGCTGCCAGATGATCCGTCAATGTGTCCATTCCTCGCCCCAAATGATTAACATCAGCCGCCAGCCTTGCCATCATCTCTTTGATGGCTGATAATTGCTTTGCCTTCACTTTCTTTTGTTGATAGGTGAATTGCATTCTGCCAACGTCACTATGGTCTTTGTTTTTTTTATTATTTGACCTGACCAGATGGAATAAAAAACGAAACAGAGCATCTACTTCTTCCTTTAAGTTTTTATAAAAAGGAATCTCTTCTGTTATTATTTCTTGCATTTTTTCGGACCAGGTAGAATTCTTAGTCGTATACAAGGCTTCTAATTGATTAAAGTAACTTTGCCATAATCCATAATCCATATGAAGTCCAAAATATTTACTTGCCGTTGTTTCCAAGTGATGGGCCTCGTCGATTATCAGGTGATCGAATTCAGGCATAAAAGCGTGTTCCAGAGTTAAATCCGTACATAACAAGGAGTGGTTCGAAATGATAATGTCTGCTTCTTCCGCCCGCCTTCTTGCTTTACGATAAAAGGAGTATTTATTGGTCTTTGACCAAGTCTCCTCCGCTTCCTCCTGGTCGGTCGAAATACGATTCCATAAGTATCTTCCACTAGAAGGCAGTTGGATTTCATCGATATCTCCTGTGGTCGTCTCTGTAAGCCAGACAAGTAGCATTGCTTTGGATAATACAATATCGTAATTGTCCCGGCTTCCTTCCCTCAACTCCTTACTGAACCTGAGAGTACTGATATAATGTTCTTTCCCTTTTAAAAGGGCTATCTCGAAGGTCTTTCCAAATAACAATTGAACCTGAGGTATTTCTTTTTCCAATAATTGGCGCTGTAATTGAGTTGTGTAGGTGCTGATCACTACTTTCTTTTTTTGAGATAAGGCATAATATATGGCAGGAATCAAATAGGCCAAAGATTTCCCCGTTCCCGTTTCCGCTTCAATCAAGGCATGTTCTTCCGATGTAAATGCATCATAAACGATTTCAGCCATCGTTTTCTGACCTTCTCGATACTCATAACCAGAGACAATGGATGACAGGCCATCTTTCGAATGAAAAAGATGATCCAAATAGTCACCAAAAGAAGAGGCTGCTTCAAATTCATCGGCTGTTTTATTGTCGACCCTTTTCACAGCCAATCCATGAATAATATCTATTTCATCGCTTTCTTCCTCGGAGTACAGCTTTCTGGAAATTTCATCGTTCAATAATTGGCGTAAATCACTTTTAAATCCACTTTCCATTTTTAAAAGCTGCTCTAAAGTGAGTAGTGGAAGCTCTGAAAACTTTTGAAATAACTGAGCTAATAAGTCCACTGTAACCTTTGTGTCAGATAAAGCACGGTGAGGATCTTCATGTTGTATGTTCAGTTGTTCTGCCAGCTGCCCAAGCTTGAACCCTGGAGACTGAGGCAGTAATATCCGGGCTAGCTCTACAGTATCTATCACTGGGTTATCTAATGCTTTCAGCCCACAATCAGCAAATTCTTTATTCAAAAAACCAAGATCGAACTGGATATTATGAGCCACAATATAGGCATCTGAGAACTTTTCATACATCTCCTCTGCTATTTCAGAAAAAAGAGGGGCATGTGCCACCTGTTCATTCGTTATACCAGTCAGGTTCGTTATGAAAGGCGGTATGTCCTGTTCAGGGTATACCAGGGAAGAAAATTCCTCCATTAGCTCTCCATCTTCCCATATAACCACACCTACTTCGATGATCCGGTCGTTTTTGGCTGGTGTATTTCCGGTTGTCTCTAAATCGACCACCACGAATTTAGCCATAAGCCACCCCTCCTTTCGCTTGTTTCAAACAATAATAAAGGATTCCGCTTTGTGATGAAGCGAGAATCCCCATGTTAAGCATATATGAACAGCCTGGCCTTCGTCAGTTGGTAACTGCTGTTAAAGGAGGCTCTTCCTCAATGACTCGCAATACTTGATTATCCTCATCCATTAAAGCTATCTTCGGCTTAAAATCAACTAACTCTTCTTCCGATAACATAGCATAAGCAACAATGATGATGATATCATCCGGCTGGACCAGTCGGGCAGCGGCCCCATTCAGACAGACGACCCCACTCCCTCTAGCACCTGCAATCACATAGGTTTCCAGTCGGGCGCCATTATTGTTATTTACAATTTGCACCTTTTCGTGTGGAAGGATACATACTTGGTCCATAATATCCTGATCTATTGTAATACTGCCGACATAATTCAAATTTGCTTCCGTGACACGGGCCCGGTGTATTTTAGCTTTCATCATGGTCTGAAACATTATGTTCTCCTCCTAAAGAGTCATCCTGTAATTACCGCCCCGCTGCTGTCGAATACCAGGTTGTCGATTAGCCTTGCTTTTTCAAATTGTACAGCTGCGGCTATTATCATTTGTCCTTTGGGACGATCGATATTTTCCAGCTCCGGGTAGGATAGTAATTCAACATAGTCTATTTTACCATGAGTATGTGTTTCAATAAATGTATTTACAGCAGTCTTAACATTTTCCAAATCCTGCTCGCCACTCCGAATCATTTCGCGCCCTTTTTGCAAGGCCGTAAAAATTATCGGCGCTTCCTTGCGTTCCTGGGCATTTAAATTAACATTCCGGCTGCTTTTCGCCAATCCATCCTGCTCTCTCACTGTGGCTACAGGTACAATTTCTACCGGGAAATTCAAATCATCGACCAGTGCTTTTACGACTGCCACCTGCTGGGCATCTTTCATACCGAAATAAGCCTTCGTGGGCTGGCATAAATGAAAAAGCTTGGCCACTACCGTAACAACACCGTCAAAATGACCTGGACGGCTTTTTCCACATAATACATCCGTTCTTTTATTGACGCTTAATTGGATTGCGGATTCAGTAGGGTACATACTTTGTTCTGTAGGAAAAAAAAGCAAATCCACTCCGAGTTTTTGTGCAACCGTCTGGTCACGGACTTCATCCCTTGGATAGCGATCCAAATCCTCTCCTTCACCGAATTGAAGCGGGTTGATAAAAATGCTCAGAATTACTATATCATTTTCTTCTTTCGCCTTTTTTATTAGCTGTTCATGCCCTTCATGCAAATAACCCATCGTTGGCACAAAGCCTATTTTCTTCCCTTGGGCTTTAAATTCACTAGCTTTCTTCTGTATTATATCTGGTGAGTCGATAATTTTCATTTTTCCTCACCATTAACAGACGGCAAATAGGATGGATCCATGGTGAACGTATGCGCTTCGGCCGGGAAATCATGAGCCTTAACCTCTTTAACATAATTTCCAAGCGCCTCTGCAAAGTGTTGGTTTGCATCACCATACGTTTGGACAAATTTAGGCAGCCTGTCCACTCCGTAGTTCAGGATGTCATGATATACCAGCACTTGACCGTCACAGCCAGCGCCAGCTCCTATACCGATGGTAGGAATGGAGAGCTGTTCACTTATCAATGCCGCCAGTTCCTTTGGTACACATTCCAGTACAAGTGCAGTGGCACCGCTTCTTTCTACAGCGAGGGCATCCTCCACCAATTGTGCTGCTGCTTCTTTTTGTTTTCCTTGTACTTTATAACCACCCAGCACATTGACGGATTGAGGGGTCAACCCCAGGTGACCAACTACAGGGATCCCGCCTTCTGTAAGTCGTTCGATTGTAGGTAACACGTTTCCGGCACCTTCCACCTTCAATGCCTGGGCCTGGGTATCCTGGTAGATCTTCATCGCATTCTTTAACGAATCTTCTAAGGAAATATGATAAGACATAAACGGCATATCAACTACGACATACGTGTTGCCAGCCCCACGCCTTACGGCTTTGCCATGATGAATCATATCATCCACCGTCACAGGAATGGTTGAATCATAACCGAGTACGACCATCCCTAAAGAATCCCCTACTAAAATCATGTCCACGCCTGCATTTTCTGCAAGTTTGGCAGAGGGATAATCATAAGCAGTTACCATCGCAATTTTTTCGTTACTATTCTTCATATCAAGCATTTGTTTACGGGTTAGCATTGTAGCCATCATCTCCCCAATGTATTTCGGCAGAGTAAAGTTTCTCCTGCTTGCCATCGTTTGTCCGAGTCAATAATGCACCATCACTTTCAATGCCGACCAATGTAGCCGGCCATGTTTTTCGCATCGTGGATATAGTAACTTCCTCTCCGATTTTATATCCATATTTTTCCCATTTTTCCTTAACGGCTTGGAAACCTTTATCGAGAAACTGCTCGTATGTATTTTCAAAGGTCTCGAGGATGAGCTGGATCAGCCAATTGATTTCCCACGATTTTTGGGACTCTATCTTCAATGAGGTGGCTTTGTGTCTGATATCTTCCGGGATACTCTGCTGATCATGATTAACATTTATCCCGATGCCGAGCACGATATATTGAATCTGATCCTGTTCCGCTTGCATTTCTGTTAATATTCCGGCTATTTTTTTATGATTAATCAATATATCATTCGGCCATTTAATTTGAGGGGTGAGCTTGGTTACAGAAGCGAACACCTCTGCCAGCACCACGGCCGTGAGCAAGGTTATTTGGGGAGCCTGAACTGGCGGCAATTCCGGTTTCAATAATAAACTCATCCAGATTCCCTGGTTTTTGCCGGAATGCCATGGTCTTGACATTCGCCCTTTCCCTTTTACTTGCTCGTCCGCGACTACTACTGTTCCATGGCCGTATCCTTCCTTGACTAACTGGTGAATGATTTCCTGTGTTGAACCTACTTGCTCATAATGAAAGATTTCCTTGCCTATCCGTATTGTATTTAATCCCCATCTTAACGTATTCTTGGTCACTTTATCGGGAAAAGCGACAATTCGATACCCTTTACGCGGGGCAGCTTCAATCTTGTAACCATCCTTCTCCAGTTCCTTCATATGTTTCCAGACAGCAGTTCTGGAAACATTCAATCGCTTGGAAAGCTCCTGCCCTGAAAGGTAAGCGTTTTTATTGCTTTCCAGAATTTTAATCAATCTTTGCCGGGTGGATTCCATGCCTGTACCCACTCCTTTATTTCATTATAATCGTTCGCAAGTTCCCTGGAAACTACCTTCTTCTCCAGGGAAGCAAGCAGTTCACCTATCCAAGGCCCCTTTGGAACGTGCGGAAACAGTTCCATTAGGTGAACGGCCTTAAATTCAATATCACTACGATCCGTAATCACTAAATTCTTTCTGATGTATGTTAATTTATTGGCAACTCCGCTGGATATAGCCGGGAAAAGGAGGCCGACAAGCCGGATAAAGCCCTTATCCAAATGAGGAGGCATGTTATAGACCAGCCATTCATCCAGACCATGAAGTTTATATTGCTCCAGAGCCTCTACATAAGCTTTTGCCTCATATTTAACCCGCCTGGAAAGCTTCCATTGTTTCACCCATTCATCCACGGTGAGTTCCGGGTGATGGAAAACAAAGAAGCTGATAAGTTCCGCAAAATCATCGAGAGGATAGGTGATTTCTTTTGCGTATTCAAATAGAAACGGGTGTTGCTGGAACACAGGGAAAAAACGATGGATGCCCGATTGTATACATGCTTCTACAGCCTGAATCAGATGTTCGCCTCGAAATAACTTTTCAAATTCCACAGCAATTCGCTCAACAGCTATCTCCTTTAACCAAATTCCCTGCTTATGGATAGCTGCAGAAGTGCCTTTCTCTATACGAAAGCCTAGTTGGCTGCTAAACCGGATAGCACGCATAATACGAAGCGGATCCTCTTGGAATCGTTCCAAAGGGTCGCCAACCGCCTTTATCTGTTTGTCTTCGATTGCTTTCACACCCTCAAAAGGATCGATAACCTTCCCATCTCTGTCCAATGCCAAGGCATTGATCGTAAAGTCTCTGCGGGCCAGGTCTTGCTCGATATCGGTAACAAATTCAACCTTATCCGGGTGGCGATGGTCTTCATATCCTGATTCAGAACGAAAAGTAGTTACTTCATAGGATTCCCCTTCGTATCTGATAATTACAGTTCCATGCTCAATCCCCACAGGGATCACTTTTTTAAATAGTGCCTGAATTTCCTGGGGAGTAGCAGAACTAGCTATATCAACATCACCAATACCCTTGCCGATTAAGGCGTCACGTACAGAACCGCCAACAAAGAAAGCTTGAAAGCCATGTTTCTCGATTCGCTCCAGGACGGGAAGTGCTTGTTGGAATGCTGGAATTTGATTGATTTTAACGTTCATTATTCAACACCTTATCATAAAGAGCCTCGTATTGTTTCAATATCTCTTGTGAATGGAACTCTTCTTTAACACGCTGTTCGCTTTGTTTAGAGAATTTCTCCCAGATGTCTTTATTTGCCAGGATTTCTATACTTTTTTTACTGATATCTTCGATGTCTCCGATATCAGTAATATAACCAGTTTCTCCATGTAAAATAACTTCTGGTATTCCACCTGCATTCGTTCCAATACAAGGTACTCCGCAAGCCATTGCTTCCAGCAGGACAAGGCCAAAGCTTTCTTTTTCTGAAAGCAGCAGTTTAAGGTCGGAAATGGAAAGGAGCTCCGACACGTTCTCTTGTTTTCCTAAAAATAGTACATGGTCCTGCAGACCGAGATCCTGAACTAATTGATACGTATTAGAGAACTCGGGACCATCTCCGACAAGCAACAGCTTTGAAGGTATTTCCGCTGCTATTTGATGAAAGGCATGAACGACATCTGCCACCCTTTTTACTTTCCTGAAATTTGAAATATGAATGATAACCTTTTCTTCCTGGTCAATATGATACTGTTCTTTGAGGTTTCGATCGGAGTGGCGAAAATATTCCCGTTCATCCACAAAGTTATATAGGACGTCCATTTCCCTCGTTATCGACAACATCTCTTTGGTCTGTTCCGCCAGACTTTCTGAAACAGTAGTCACCCGGTCTGACTGCTCAATCCCAAATTTAATAATATTTTTCATACTAGAATCTATTCCGAGAACGGTAATATCCGTACCGTGCAAGGTTGTTATTATTTTAACCTCATGATTTGCCATTTGTTTAGCAAGAATTGCACAAATAGCATGAGGCATCGCATAATGAACATGGAGGATATCAAGCTTTTCCCGGTTGATGACTTCAGCCATTTTGTTTGCAAGTGCCAGGTCATATGGAGGATGACTGAATACCGGATAATTGGTCACTTCTACTTCATGGTAAAAAATATTGGAGTAAATCCGGTTTAACCGAAACGGGACTTGAGAGGTGATGAAATGGATCTCGTGTCCTTCCTCTGCTAGTAATTTTCCTAATTCTGTCGCTATTACCCCAGAGCCCCCCACTGTGGGGTAACAGGTAATTCCTATCTTTTTCACACTATCACCCTTGCTTTTCTCTGTCTTTAATGATTTCCCGCCAATTCAAATCTCCCCGTTCCAGCGCTCTAATTAAAATTTCGGCACCGGCCAAATTTGTCGCAAGGGGAATTCTGTGTACATCACATAAACGCAACAGCGCACTTACATCAGGTTCATGAGGCTGGGCGGTTAATGGATCCCGAAAGAAAATAACCATATCCATGTCATTTTCAGCAATTTTAGCACCGATTTGCTGATCGCCTCCCAGTGGTCCTGACTGAAAACGAAAAACATTCAGCGATGTAGCTTCAGCTATCCGTTTTCCTGTGGTTCCGGTAGCAAATAGGTTATGATCCTTTAAAATATGTTTATAAGCGAATACAAATTGAAGGATTTCTGGTTTTTTCTCATCGTGCGCTATTAAGGCTATATTCATTAGTCTCTCCCCTAATCTAATAAATTTTCCAGACCGTAAGCTAACACATCCATTTCCATGACACGTTCAACAGAAAGCTTTACTCCTGTCATGAATGAATCACGATTGATAGAGTCATGCTTAATTGTCAAAGTTTCTCCCAAACCGCCAAACATAACCTCCTGATGGGCTACTAGGCCCGGGAGTCGCACACTATGGATTTTCAGTCCTTCACTATCAGCGCCACGGGCACCTTCCATCGTTTCTTTTTCATCCGGGTGTCCCTGCTGTTTGGCTTCTCGCTCTTCCTGGATCAATTCGGCCGTCTTGACTGCTGTACCGGAAGGAGCATCAAGTTTCTGATCATGATGGCGTTCAATGATTTCGACATCCGGGAAATGTTTGGCCGCCCATTTGGAAAATTGCATCATTAATACAGCACCAATCGCAAAATTAGGCGCAATAACAGCACCAAGCTGTTTTCGCTCAGCCATTTCTGTAAGTTCTTCCAGCTGATCTTTTGTAAAACCTGTCGTACCTACTACTGGACGTACCCCGTGTTCTAAAGATAACTTAGTATGTTTATAACCGTACTCAGGTGTGGTCAAATCAATAAAGACATCCGCCTCCACTTCATTCAAGCATACTTCCGGATCCTCATAAATTTTAGCTTCAAAGGCAGGGAGCCCTTCAATATCTTTGATCTGTGAGCCACCATACTTACGATCCACACAAGCAGCCAGTTGAAGATTATCCGAGCGATCTATCATTCTTAAAGCTGCAGAGCCCATTTTTCCTCTTGGTCCGGCCACAATCACTTTAATATTATTCATTTTCCTTACCCCTTTCAGATTTCCTTGTCCATCTATTTTTATCACGTGTTTCTATTTTCGTCATCGAACGATCAAACGCTTCGGAAAGGTCAATATTCAACGAATTAGCAAAGCTGCTTAATACGAAAAGGACATCTCCTAATTCCTCTTCTAAGGACTTTTCATCTTCGGAACTCTTCTTAGGTTTTTCCCCATAATGATGATTGACCTCTCTGGCCAGTTCTCCTACCTCTTCTGACATTCTAGCCATCATACTTAATGGAGAAAAATAACCTTCTTTAAATTGGGATATGTAGCGATCTACCCTTTCCTGCATTTGCCCGGTTGTAAACGAATCATTCATGATGATACCTCCCCACATTAATGTCTATCTTTAAATGTTAGCCAAAACTGAAGGCTTTGACAAATTATTTAATCGAATTACCTCCTTTATTGTCGCTTTGACGATATTTGATTATAATGGTAGACATGCACGCGACTGTGGAAAGGAGGATATAAAATTGATTTTAGGGTTAAAGTATAAAAACATTTTCTTCATTTTACTTGGATCTGCTATCTTCTCATTCGGACTTGTACACTTCAATATTCAGAACAACTTAGGAGAGGGCGGCTTTACAGGTATCACCCTCCTCTTGTTATTCTTATTTAATTGGGACCCTGGAATAATGAATATCGTACTGAATGTCCCGGTATTAATTGTTGGTTGGAGAATTCTTGGAAGGAATACTTTCTTTTATTCCTTGATTGGAATCTTTGCTGTTTCCGTCTTTATCTGGCTCTTTCAAATATATACCATTGATATTAATCTTCAATCAGATATGACACTGGCCGCACTTTTTGCAGGTGCATTCGTCGGGGTCGGTCTGGGAATCATTTTCAAATTCGGAGGAACAACAGGGGGAGTCGATATCATCGCCAGGCTGATACATAAATATTGGGGCTGGTCGATGGGGCGTGCGATGTTTGTTTTTGATACCGCCGTCATTTTCACATCTATTATCACCTATTTGAATATGATCCAGGGGATGTATACGTTAGTGGCTGTCTATATAGCAGCCAGGGTTATTGATTTGATTCAGGAAGGAGCCTATGCAGCAAGAGGCGCTACTATCATTTCTTCTAAAAGTGAAGCGATAGCTGCAAAAATATTGAAAGAAATGGACCGGGGAGTCACTGTACTGGAAGGTCGTGGATCATTTACCGGAGAACGTCGAGACGTGTTATATTGCGTTGTCGGAAAAAATGAAATTGTTCGCCTGAAGAATGTCATTGACGCTATTGATCCTCATGCTTTTGTAGCAGTTACATCCGTACATGATGTGTTAGGCGAAGGGTTTACATTGGATGAAAATAAGAAGCCAATTGAATATTAAGCGCAATATAAAGCTTATTCAATTAAAGGGCCGAATTGTGGAAGACTCAGTTTCAAGATAGTGAGGGTTCTTTACCATAATAGCGTCAGGGATGTCCGGGAAACTACTCGCTTTCCTGCGGGGGAACCGGCAAGCCTCCTCGGTCGTTTTCACTCCCTGTGGGGTCTTGCCTAGTCCCTTCTCCCGCGGGAGTCTCGCAGTTTCCCTGCCACCCCATCCGAAGGATGGGAGAAAAGAACCCCTGTTATATTGCAGATGTCTTCTACTTTTAATGGATAATTGAATAAAGACGCGGCTTTAAGCTCATATTTCAAGCATAGCTCACTCTTGGTTTGAAGAACGATATACCGATGTTTCCGTATCTCTCATAAACGCAAGGAGGTCCGGGAAATTGCGAGACTCCTGTGGGATGAACATGATCGGTGAGATCCCGGAAGGCGAAGCCTGAGGAAGCTCACCACATGCCCACGGAAAGCGAGTAATTTCCCGGACCTCCTAACCGTTACTATCGTAACGGAAACAATTTATCTCGAAACTGAGTCTTCAATTAAAGGGAGCTTTTCTGTAAAAGTTAGTGTGAGATCCAACATAAGAATAATCAAGAATAAAAAAATCAGGATGCCGGGATTTCTTGGCACCCTGATTTTTTACTTAATCTTCGTTCATCGCGAAAAACATTAAAAGGAAACGGATCAATTCTGCTAGAGCTACCAGTGCAGCCGCGACATATGTCAATGCAGCAGCATTCAAAACCTTCTTCGTTGGACGCTCTTCGTTGTTGGTGATGACTCCAGTTGAAACCATTTGCTCCATTGCTCTGTTGGAAGCATCAAATTCGACTGGCAACGTAATCAGCTGGAACAAAACAGCTGCAGCGAAGAAAATGATACCCAATAGCAACAGACCACTCATCCCCAATAATGCTCCCCCAATGATGAGGAAAATAGAAATGTTAGAACCAAAACTTGCAACAGGGACTAAAGCAGATCTTAAGCGGAGAAAAGCATAATCCTGTGAATCCTGTATAGCGTGACCGACTTCGTGTGCTGCTACAGCAGAAGCAGCCATCGAATGACCGTGAAAATTATCAGTAGACAAACGGACTACTTTTTTTCTAGGGTCATAATGGTCAGAGAGCATCCCTCTTGTTTCCTCTATTGAAACATTATATAATCCATTATCATCTAAAATCTTCCTTGCCACCTGTGCTCCTGTCATGGAAGATGACGTCGCAACCTTTGAATATTTTTTATACGTACTCTTCACTCGTGACTGTGCCCACAACGGTATAATCATCAAAATGGCCACATAAATCAAATATGATCCTAAGCCCATGTTCATTCCTCCATCAAAAATTGTATATCTCTATAGGTTAATATTAGTCAATTGACAGAAAAAGGTCAACTATTTGAATTGCGTTTATAAAGCCTTTCTTTAACCGCTTTTTTCTCGGCCTGATACTTCCGATAACCCACGTACAATAGTGTCAGTATGATACATCCGCCGACAATAATAATTGTCCATACCAGGGCATCAAGACTCATTCCTCCTCCTGGTTCTTTCTGCATCATTTCTATAGATAAGCTGAGTATGCGGTCAATTTCTTCAGCTTCATCAGCCTGGGATAATAGGTTGTAATGATGATTGAATTGTTGAAAGAAAGCTTCATCAAATGTGAGAGCAGCTGCAGGGAGAACACTTCCCCAAAACGATTTAATATCTTCTAATGAAGTGGTATTATCTATACCTATTTGATTATGATATTGTTCGATGTTTTCGAGTAGCTTTTCTTTTTCTTTCACAATTAAACGTGGTTCCTTATTAACTAATGCATCCAGCCATAATACCAGGCCTAAGTGTTCATAAAGCAGGGAATCGATATCTCTTTGCGCTCCCAAAGCATGTTTCTTTATCTCCTTAAACTCACTAAGATGATCGGGGTGATTTTCTTGCATATAGTTTTCCAATCTTTCTTCATTGTAGCGCAGTAAATTATGGGAAAGCGATAAATCGCCTTTTTTGACAGCTTCATAATACTCGTCCAAAAAGTGTGGAATCGTATTAGGGGCAGCAGCTTGAACGTGTATAGACAAAATCCCTATCAATAGTAGTAACAGCCCAACAGTCGATGATTTACGCAGCATTGTGCCCACCTCTTCTTCTAGGGTTCTCTAACCATTTTATGAGAAGAGGGACAAGATTAGACCTGCTTTACAAATAGGTTTTCTTCAGCCTTGGCCGCACAGCTAATACATAGGCTATACCGATACTTGCCATACTTAACCAAAATGTAAAATAACCAATAGGACTGATAAATTCCATCAACGGCCCATAGATTGGCATTTGTTCAAAAACATAATCAATAATGTCATTATGAACGGTCCACACAGCAGCGACAGCTAAATGTCTGATTTTCATTTGGTAATACGGAGCATATAACAGACCTTGGATAGCCATTGCCCCATGTGAAATAATCAACATATATCCCGTCCAGTGTAATGATCCTTCTACTATTAAGGTTAAAAAGTTCATGACCACTGCCCAAATTCCATATTTAAACAAGGTCACCATCGCAAGTGCACCGATATAAGGTGCTTGTTTTCCAAAATACATTATCAGCAGGAAAATCGTGAAGAACAGACTGGCTGTTGGGCTGTCAGGAACAAATAATAAAAATATCGGTTCTGTCTGCTCCAGTTGATAACCATACCAAATGTAGCCATATACGGAGCCAGCTAAATTAATTAAAAACAGGATAAAGATAAATGTCCGATTGGCTAATATGTTATAAAACAAGCAAGCCACCTCCGCCTTATGTAATCAAATTAACAAATATAAGAGAAGCCGCGCTAATGAATAGCGCGGCTTTCATCTTTTTTAATTAATGACCTTCTCCCCCGCTGTCTTCTCCGCCTTCGCCTTCACCAGCGTTAGCAATGAATTCAGCAAGCTGCTGTAATTCCTCATCAGAACCATTGAACATATCTGCAGGCATATTGCCGATACCATTGACAGCAATATCTTTGATTTCATCTACTGATTTCTCAGTTTCAATTAAAGATGGGTTACTGCCTTGTCCTTGTAACTGGTCCCCGTGACAGCTCAAGCAGTTTTGCTCATATATTGCGTAGCCAGGGTCTTCGGTATCAATTTCAGGACCTTCTCCCTCTTCTTGAACACCGTACTGTTCAGAGCGTTGTTCATAATCAACTTCTGATACAGATTCGTAAGTAAGCCAGAATGTTGCAATGAAACCCAGCAACATCAGCCCTGTAGCAATCGGTCGCTTTGTCGGATGGCGATCCGGGCCGTTATCCAAAAACGGAGCCAGCAACAATGCACCGAACGCCAAGCCAGGCATAACAATCGCACCTAGTACGATGTAATTACCACCGGCGAATTCATATTTCAGGAATTGATATAAGAATAAGAAATACCAGTCTGGTAACGGAATATATGATGCATTAGTCGGATCAGCCTGCTGTTCCAAAGGTGATGGATGTGCAGCAGTTACAATTAAAAATCCGATTAAGAAAACCGCTCCAACCAGCCACTCTTTTAATAAGAAATTGGGCCAGAAAGCTTCCGTACGACCCGGATATTCAGAATAATCTTTAGGTATGTTCGGTTTGCGTTCCGCCGGAATACGTGAGTCACCGACGAACTTCATGCCTTTACCCCTATGCACAGCGTTCCCTCCTTTTCACAAAAACTGTCATCTTATAGTGGTCCGGAAATACCTTGTTTACGTATCATAATGAAGTGCGCTGCCATTAAACCAAATAGTGCTGCAGGCAGGAAGAACACGTGAATAGCGAAGAAACGTGTCAATGTCTGGGCGCCTACGATTTGTGGGTCACCCGCAAGTAATGTACGCAAATCATCACCAATGAAAGGTGTTGCCGCAGCGATTTCCAAACCAACCTGAGTCGCAAAATAAGCTTTGTTGTCCCACGGCAGCAGGTAACCTGTGAAACCAAGACCAAGCATTACGAAGAATAACAATACTCCGACAATCCAGTTCAATTCACGAGGCTTCTTATAGGCACCCTGGAAAAACACCCGTAAAGTATGTAGGAACAACATTACGATAACCAAACTCGCACCCCAGTGGTGCATCCCACGGACGATTTGTCCATGTGCGACTTCTTTTTGCAAGTAATAAACAGACTCCCATGCATTTTCAATGTCTGGGACATAGTACATCGTCAAAAACATTCCGGATAAAACCTGGATGACTGTCACAAAAAATGTCAAACCGCCAAAGCAATATACAAATGCTGAAAAATGATGGGCAGGATTGACATGTTCAGGAACTTCATGGTCGGCAATATCACGCCACAACGGGGTGATGTCCATTCGCTCGTCGACCCAGTCATAAATCTTCTGCAACATGATTAAATCCCACTCCCTCTTGATATGGCTTGTCCAAGGTAAAGCATGCCTTCTTCCACTTTATGCTCATATACTGGTAGCGGAGCAGTTGGTGGAGTATTCGGTACGTTTACCCCATCTTTGGTGTAACGGCCGCCATGGCATGGACAATAGAATTCATTTGGAAACTGCTCTTGCGAGTTCCAGTCCACGGTGCAGCCCAAGTGTGTACAAATGGGAGAAAGGGCTACGATTTCGCCGTTCTCATCTTTGTATACCCAGGCATTTTTTTCAACCTCTGATTCATACCAGCCATCTTTCTGGTCTACTTTCCAGTTAAATCGCTGTGGTTCATTGGTTATTTCGCTCTCCTCCACAACAGCAGCAAAGTCACCTGCAGCTGACGGCTTCAATACTGGATCAATAGCAAAACGAACCATTGGAGCAAGCATTCCTGCCGCCATGAAACCGCCTACACCGGTTAACGTGTAGTTCAGGAACTGACGTCTGGATACTTGTTTTTTATCGCTCATATTTTTCCCCCCTCTATGCTGTAATCCATTATTCATGGATATTTTACACACAGTTTACTAGGACATTACCATGATAGCGCAAACTTATGTGCCGGTCAATAAATTATCGGTGAAACGAGAAAAATTTGTCATCACCAATAAGATCTTATCATTTCGGCAATTTGACTTACTTGCTCTTTAATGAAAGACTGTGCTTCTGAGCTTTGCAGGTTACCAGATTGTAACCCGGGCAGCCAGATGACCTCTCCATCGATATCCTTGCTCGCTTTACGCCAGTTGACATCAAATGTAAAAAGAAATACATGCTCGAATGGAAGTTCTGTAAATGCCTCAACCCAACGGTTAAGCCTGGCTGTCTCCCTATTAACTTCGCCAGATAAGTAATAATACTCCGGAAGTAATACTATCCTGCCTTTATATTCTTTTTCAATCTCGTTGACAAACATATTCAATAGTTCCTTTTGAAAAGCCTGTTTTTTCATCTGCTCGTCTTTTTGAGCCCCGAATGGTATTAAGGGTATAATCAGGGTGTCGATGTATTCTTTCGCCTCTACATATTGCGAAATATCATGATGGGTCCATTTCATCAATCATCACTATCCTTTCCAATCTTCCTACATTTTACTAAAAATCTGCAAAAATAAAAAACTGAATCGGGTACGATCCAGTTTTTTATTTCTCAGCAATTTCCGCTAATTCCTGCTTGACCTTTTTCAAAAGGGCCGAGACGCTGTGGAATGCATCTCTATCCCCATTATCAAGGGCTTCATCTATTTCACGCTCCAGCTGCTGCTTTTGGTGCTCCAAAAGACTGATGTCCAACAGCCTGCCTGCCAGCTTCTTATCTTTTGCAGTTAAATAATGATTGAGTGGTACGTATGGATTTTCTTCTAATACCGCTGCATACCGTGCTGATTGGTTTGCTTGATCGAAATTCAATTGTATATACAGAGGTTCCTCCTGGTTCAAGCGGATATCATGGAAAGACTTTTCGGCATCAGTCGTCATGACTTTATCTTTGTAGAATCGGAACGGTGGTGCTTTTACTCCCTGGGCACTAATAAGAATTCCTCTGGGACAAAACTCGACTTCATCGACAAAGTGGGCATGCTGCAGAATCGCTTCATGATTGATCAAGTAATTCAAGATCCATACGCTTTCTCTTTTCTTCAATTGATAATGATTTAAAAACCACCGGACAAAATCTTTTTTATCTTGAACGGATATAGGTGTTTCCATTTACACCCCTCCCACATCGTATTACGTGATATCCTCTTCACGATTCTCCAAACGATGAACGAAATCCTCTATGTCACTGTCAGTAGGTTCAATTTTCATATACTCTCGGAAAATACGGACGGCTTCTCCCATCCTCCCTTCTTCGACTAAGAAATAGCCATATTCTTTCAAAAAGACACTATCTTCTTTAAAGGAATTATATGCAACTTCATAATGATTTATAGCCTCGGAATATTGTTCTTCTATCTCATAAGCTTTGGCCAGCTCCCAGTGGTAGTTCGGGTCAGCTTCACCAAGATCAAGCAGATGCTCCAATAAATCAATGATCGCTTCATAGTCTTCATCTTTTTTGTAATTTTCTATTAAAAACAGGATGGCTTCTTTATATCCCGGATCTAAGCTGACTGCTTCTTTCATGGATTGATAGGCTTCTTCTTTCTTACCTTGTCGGTGGGCAAGCGTACCTGCAAGGTGATAGAGCTCTTTATTGAATTCGTCTTTCGCAAGGCCGCTTTGTGCCATTTGATAAGCTTCTTCCATCATACCCTCGCTCTCGTACGCCTGTGCCAGTAAAGGGTATACGGATTGGTAATAAGGGTCTCTTTCCACAAGATCTTCCCACACCTTTATGGCAATATCGGTACGGTTGGCCTGGAATGCTACAAAGCCATAACGGAATTTAATATCAGCATTTTCTTCTTCTACTTTTTGGAAGTGGGCCAGGGATTGTTCAAAGTCCCCTGTGGCTGCATAAGCCTCGGCAAGTCTTGCCGCCACCTCAATGTCTCCAATGATCGGCTCACGGCTGTATGCATTCTCATAAAACGGTATGCTCTTATTGTATTCCCCATTAGAAAAGGAGAGTTCTCCTAATGCGAAATCAATGACAGCTTCATTAGGTGCCGCCTGCTTGGCCGCCAGCAATTTTTGTTCAGCTACTTCAAAAAGCCCTTGGGATTGATAGAGATCGGCAAGCTGCATCAAAGACGGCAAATAATCTTCGTCTTCCGGGCCAAACTGATTCAAAAGTTCTATCGCTTCCTCATCTTCTTCCAAGTCGATATGAATTTCTGACAACATAATCTTCAATTCATTTTCTTTGGGGTATCGCTGACTCAACTCTTTAAGAATCATTTTCGCTTCTTCTAACATCCCCCACTGGATATACAACTCTGCGATTGTAAAACGTTCCTCTTCATCCGCTTCAGGCAAATAGGATTGTAATGTCTTTAATGCTTCATCTGTCCGGTTTGCTTCCATAAGCCGGACGGCTTGTTGTATTTCCTCCATATGGACATCCTTTCTCATCTATGCAAAATGCATCGGTATCGAAACCTTCCTGTGTTTCCCAATCATGTTATCATTCATGATCTCCTGATTCACTTGAACTACTTCTCCATTCATAATGGTAACGTCAGGAACAGACCCATGGTACCTGATTTCGGTTGGATCATCAATTACAGTGCATCCGTCATGTAAATGCAAATTGTAATCAGCCTGTCCACCTGGCATTAAATCACCCTTATATGGATATATTCCTGCCCTTCTAAGGTTATTGCTTGTCAAGGGGTGTTCCGTTATAGGATCTTTCAACGTAATCATATCACAATGTTCAACTGTTTTTTTCCATGCATCATATAATTTTTGTGAATCTTCCCCCTTCACCTTAATAAAAGGAGCAATAGGGATTCTTGTATAACTCTGCGCTTGTGCCAACCATTCCCAAGCGACATTTTCCATGTCTTTTTCTGTGTGTAACTCAACTAAGATAAAGGGCGCTTTTTGCATTCCGAAGAATCGAACCATAGCTGGAGTCAGTAGTCTAGGGGCAACGACAGGGGATATCATATAATCCATGGGTAATCCTGCAAGCATGTGAAGAAACGAATGATATTTTTGTTTGAATAGATGAGTAGTCGTGATTGGCAGCTGCACAAGTAATAAGGTACATCCACGGATAAGATAGTCCAAACTGAGTTTCTTCTTGTCAACAGATGAATATAATGGTGCAGAGTGATCGACCATGACATACCCTGGGGTAACGTGGTAGGCATCAACATTTAACTCAATCGGATGGGATGAAGAAAGGAACTTCCTGACGAAGCAATCATCCTCAACAAGCACTTCTTTATTAACCCAATTTTCTTTGTGCCAGGTCCGCTGATAAAAATAGTAAGCTCCCATACTTGTCCACCTCCGACAGGCTTTCTATAAGGTATGAGAGCTTGGGCTATTGTATGATTAGCTTCGTTATTTTTTCAAAGAATCTAAATCTTTGAAAAATCCAGGATAAGAAATGTCGATGCATTGGCCATTTGACAACACAGTTTCTCCTTTCGCTATCAGTGACGCTACTGCAATCATCATGCCGATGCGATGATCCATAAAGGAATCAACCTCAGCCCCTGTCAAAGAAGCTTTACCGTAAATAGTTAAACCATCCTCTTCTTCTTCTACCTCTGCACCAAAACTGCTAAGAACCTGTGCTACTGCCGCAATTCTATCAGTTTCTTTCACACGCAGTTCACCAGCATCTTTAATTTTTGTAACCCCACTTGCCTGAGTAGCCGCCAGCGCCAGGATTGGAAGTTCGTCTATTAAAGAAGGAATCATCTCCCCTTCAATCACTGCTCCTGTCAGCTCCTGGTATTTAATTTCCACATTACCGACCGCTTCTCCTCCTATTTGACGTGTTTCTTTTACAGTGATATCGGCTCCCATCATCTCCAGAGCTTTTATTAGTCCAGTTCTTGTAGGATTGATTCCTACATCTTCTACCAGAATAGAACTTCCTGGTATGATGGCAGCTGCCACCAGGAAAAAAGCTGCAGAGGATATATCCCCTGGAACAGCCAAGTCCGCAGGTTGTAATTGCTGGCCACCCTGAATGGTGATTTCTTTGTCCTGGATGGAAATCTCTCCCCCGAATTGTGGGAGCATTTGCTCTGTATGGTCCCTGGTTTTTACTTGTTCTATAATGGTTGTCTCTCCTTCAGCAACCATCCCAGCTAACAGTAACGCAGATTTAACCTGAGCACTTTTCACCGGCATTTCATAGGTAATACCTTGCAGGTTATTACCTGTAATCGCGAGGGGCAGTAAGCGACCCTTACTTCTTCCCTCAATGTTAGCCCCCATTTCCTTCAATGGACCTACCACTCGATCCATTGGTCTTTTTGATAAGGAAGGATCACCATAACAGGTAGTGAATAAAGGAAGGCCCGCCAGCAAACCTGTAACTAACCTTGCAGTGGTACCGGAGTTCCCAAAGTATACTGGTCGTTCCGCTTCTTTCAACGATTCCAGTCCATTACTCCTGATTGTCAGGTTTGACCCAGACTGGTCAATATCCACTCCTAATTCTCTAAAGACCTGAATAGTTCGCATACAGTCCTCACCTGATAAAAAATTCGAAATGTGGGAGGTTCCTTCTGCCAATGAAGAAAATATGACAGCACGGTGGGAAATGGATTTATCACCGGGCACTGATAGTTTACCGTCAATAGCATGTTCCATTGGTTTTAATGTAATTTCACTCATGGCTTGCCCTCCTACTGCTCTATAGTAACCTCGTAATCATGAGATTCAAGTAACCTTTTGCTTTCTTTCTGTTCTTCACTGCTTTGGAAACTAATCCGAAGCACACCTGTTATTCCTTCTCTGACTTCTAAAATTTCTATGTTTTTGATGGAAATATCATTATCTGCCAAGTGTTCAATGACATGAAGCAACGCCCCTGGCTGATCATGGATATCAACATAGATATCATAAAAAGATGGAATTGCTCCCTTTTTCTTTGCAGGCAAACCATCACGATAATGTTTAGCTTCCAGGAGATAATTTTCTGTAGCTGTCCCATCACTGGTTGATAAAAGAGTTCTCACTTGCTCCATTTCTGTGATCCAGTCATCAAGCATGGAAATCAAGACCGCTTTGTTCTGAAGGAAAATATCTCTCCATAACACGGGGTTACTGGAGGCGATTCTTGTAATATCACGAAACCCGCCGGCTGCCAAATCTTCTAAAAAAGGATGAGTTTTTTGCCAGTTACGTGCCTGATGGACGAGAGAAGAAGCGATCAAATGAGGAAAGTGAGAAATGACCGCCGTCATCTCGTCGTGTTCTTCCGTTGTAAAAACTAAGAACCTTGCTTTAGCAGGCGACAGCACTTCCTTAATCCTGGCGACATCTTGTTCATCTGCCTTCGATGAAGGAGTAAGTACATAGATAGCATTTTCAAACAGGTGCCCTTTTGCTGCCTGCAGCCCTTGTTTATGTGACCCCGCCATCGGGTGTCCACCGATAAAGGTCACAGCAGGGTTTGTTATTTTTTCAGCCTGATTCATTATTTTGCCTTTTACCGATGAAACATCGGTGACCAATAAATTCTTTTCCAATTGTATTTCATTTAATTGAGCCATATATCCTAGTGTCATTGGAATGGGGGTAGCAATAATTAGTATATCCGCCTTTTGAACGCCTGAGATGAAATCATCACATATTTCATCAACGGCACCTTTTTCAAGTGCTAATCGGCACGTTTCATCATGGGCATCCATGCCAAGCACATGAAAATGCCGGCGGGACCGGATACTCATGGCAAGGGAACCGCCAATTAACCCAAGTCCCGCAATCATTACCGTTTCTTTCACTTTTGCGCACCTGTCTTCTTAGAAGAAAGAAAATGACTGATTTCATCCTGGATTTGTTCCATGATTTCCTTGCTTCCAATAGTAAGACGGATGCTATTAGGTATGCCAAGTGCTTCACCAGAACGGACAATAAATCCTTTACTTAATAAATGCTCAAATATGGCATCCCCACTTACAGGCAGATTGATAAGAAGGAAATTGGCCTGGGAATCAAAATAACCTAGTTCATGCTCATCACAAAACTTCATCATCGTTTCACGATTGCTCTTATTGCGTGCAACCGATTCGTTTAAGAATTTATGATCATCCAAGGCTATCATGGCAGCAGCTTGTGCAATAGTGGAAGTATTGAAAGGTTCGCGAGCTGGATCCAGCTGATGAATGACAGCTGTTTGGGCGACACCATACCCGATCCTTAACCCTGCCAACCCGTATGCTTTTGAAAAAGTCCGCAATACAATTAGATTAGGGTGATTCGCTACACCGGAGATAGCATCGTAATAGTCAGAAGCGTCCATGTATTCGTAATAAGCTTCATCCACTACCACCAATACATCGTCAGGACACCGTTCTAAAAAGCTTTCCATATCCGGTTGTGAAATATGAGAACCTGTTGGATTGTTCGGCGTGCACAGCCATACCACTCGCGTATGCTCATCGATTTCGTTAATCATCCGATCTAAATCATGATAGCCATCGACAACTGGCACTTCCCGTATTTCAGCACCTTCAATTAATGCGTTATGCTTATACTGCGGAAAGGTTGGGGTGGCCATAACTGTATTAGTCCCTTGCTCCAGATAAGTTCTGCAAATAATTTGGACAATTTCATCCGATCCATTTCCAAATATTAGTTGAGCAGGATCTACATTCAACTTCTCACCCAGCTTTTTCCGCAATTCAGCGGCATAACCATCTGGATATTTTTCTAAACCGGCAACCAGATCAGGAAGCTCTTTTTTAACCTGTGGAGAAAAGCCAAAGGGATTTTCATTCGATGCTAATTTGACAATTTCCTTTAGACCATATTCCTTTTTCACTTCTTCAATTTGTTTCCCAGGTTTATAAGGTTTCATGGTTTTTAAAATTTCTTTTGCTTTCATGACAATTCTCCTTTCGGCTTTTGCAAATCAGGTCGTAACTTACGGGCATTATAATGATAAATATGTTCTACCTGATCCTGCTGCAGCTCGGTTTCTGCCGTGACCATCACTCGAACACATTTGGGAAGTGCATCAGGGACTTTTATTTCCTGCATACACATAACAGGCACATAAGTCCATCCCTCTATCTTCCGAAGTGATTTTGCCGGAAATGCCGCGTTCAAATCAGCTGTCGCTGAAAATAAAACCGAAACGACATTTTTAGCTTCCACTTTATTTTTATCTATCAGGTCCATCATCATTTCATACGCTCGTTCAACGATTTCTTCTCGATCATTAGTCTGTACTGTGGTTGCTCCTCTGATCCCCCTGATCAACAGCTCATCACCTCTTCTTTAAAACGATTTAATAATTCAGTCAGTTCTGTTTCTTTTATTTCCCTCATGACTGGCTTTCCCAGTTCCTCTAATAACACCATATTCACCTTACCCGATGTTGATTTTTTATCTTTTTTCATACGGTCTACTAATGAACTGGTATCTAAGTGAGTTAAAACATCTAACGGATATC
Organism: Thalassobacillus sp. B23F22_16; assembly: GCF_043496955.1. Taxonomy (NCBI): domain Bacteria; kingdom Bacillati; phylum Bacillota; class Bacilli; order Caryophanales; family Bacillaceae; genus Thalassobacillus; species Thalassobacillus sp. B23F22_16. The sequence continues at coordinate 71,580 of NZ_JBIEKD010000003.1, forward strand.
CTTGTTTACCAAGCCATCCATATAAGTTTGCTATAGGCATGGCTGCCTCCAACTTTTCCTGGCTGACATACATGGCAAACAATAAACCGATCGCTACTGCTTCCCCATGTGTCACATGTCCATAACCCGCTTCCGATTCTATTGCATGCCCGAGTGTATGACCCAGGTTCAGATATTTTCGGATTCCAGTCTCTTTTTCATCTTGTTCGACAACGGAAGCTTTGATCGCTATTCCTTTTAATAGGTGCTCTTCCAGTACCTCTGCTATTGCCTCACTGCCTAGTGATCTAGAAGTTACATCTTGAAATAAATCCGGATCATCCAGACACCCGTGTTTAATAATTTCTGCATAGCCTGAACGTAATTCATGATAAGGTAAGGTCTGCAATGTCTCGACATCATATAAAACCTGAACCGGGCTATGGAAACATCCAATCAAGTTCTTTCCAAGTGGGTGATTGATAGCAACCTTGCCGCCGACACTGCTGTCATGGGCAAGTACTGTGGTGGGCATTTGAATATAGTCAATACCTCGCATATAAGTAGCAGCAACAAACCCAGCTAAGTCGCCAACAACTCCACCTCCCAGAGCTATGATTAATGATTTTCGATCAAGACCGTTTTCTATACATGCAGTCAATAATTCTTCATAGTGGCTCATCGACTTGGCTTGTTCACCTGCAGGAAAAATGACTGTATCTACAGGCATTCCCGACAAAGAATGCTTCACATCTTCCAAGTATAGTGGCGCTACCTGACTGTCAGTAATAATCATAACGTGAGAATAGTTTTCTTCGATAAGACTGCCGACTGTATGGCGAAGCCCTTTACCAATCTGTACCTTATAGGAGTGGTTACTCGCGTGTATGGATAATTCCTTCATGCTAAAATCTCCTTACCTCTTCCCGGTATGCGTCAACCGCCTGTTTCATTCTAGGAAAATAATCCCCAGGGAACTGTTCCATCATCGCGCGAGCCAATTCAAAGGCCACTACATGTTCCATAACCACCCCTGCTGCTGGTACGGCACAGGAGTCGGACCTTTCAATGCTGGCAGCAAAAGGCTCTTTCGTATCGATATCGACACTTTGCAGGGGTTTATATAGAGTAGGAATTGGCTTCATCACACCCTTTATTACCAGTGGCATGCCCGTTGTCATTCCACCTTCGAAACCGCCTAGACGGTTTGTCTTACGGTAATAACCACGTGACTCTTCCCACGCAATTTCATCATGTACCTTACTGCCATTTCTCCTGGCTGCCTCAAAACCGATTCCGAACTCTACACCTTTGAAGGCATTGATACTTACGACACTTCCAGCAATACGGCTATCCAGTTTGCGGTCATACTGAACATAGGAACCGACTCCAGGAGGCATACCTTCCACATACACCTCTACAACTCCACCAATCGAGTCTCCTTCTTTTTTCGCCTGATCGATCGCATCCATCATCTCTTTTTCCGCTTTCTTATCCAGGGTTCTTACAGGAGAAGCTTCTGCGATATCAACCCGCTCTTCCAATGTCATAGATTCATCAAAGCTGCTCACTATTCCTGCTATTTCTCTGACATAGGCTCCAACCTTAATGCCAAGTTCATTTAGCAAAACTTTAGCCACAGCTCCTGCAGCCACCCGGGCAGCTGTTTCCCTGGCTGAAGAACGTTCCAGAACGTTGCGTAAGTCTCTATGCCCGTATTTCATGCCACCATTAAGGTCGGCGTGCCCCGGGCGCGGGCGTGAAATTGTCCGGCGAACTTCTTCATCATCAGGGATGGGATTTTCACCCATGATATTTCTCCAATGTTTGAAATCATCATTATTGATGACGAGTGAAATCGGGGAACCCAAGGTGTAGCCATGGCGTACCCCCGCTGTAATTTCTACTAAATCTTTTTCTATTTGCATACGACGTCCACGACCGTAGCCTCCCTGGCGCCGCAACAAGGATTCATTTATTTGGTCATTTAAAAGTGGTAAATGGGATGGTATTCCTTCAATAATGGTAGTTAGTTGTTTTCCGTGTGATTCTCCAGCAGTCAAATAGCGCATGGACGTCCCTCCATAGTATAAATTTTATGTTCTACTATATCATATCTTAGCAAACTTGTGTGCAATAAATTTTTTAATAGGTTAAAACATAAAAGCGATAAAGCGAGCAGGTATTGGCCAAGACATAATTAATCGGGTTTTATACCAGGCTCTCTGTAGGAAAATCCCAAGTATTTAAAAAATCCTTTTCCCATCCGTCAGAAATAAAAAAAGCTTGCAGAGAAATCGATTTCTCTGCAAGCGGCTCGTTCTTCCCAAAGAACGTTTTTAAATTGGTTTAGTAAACCCAGTTATTATCATTTTTATCATAAGTCAGGACTTGTTCTTCATCAAAGAAAAGGGAAATTTCACGTTCAGCACTTTCCGGTGAATCAGATCCATGAATGACGTTTTTCCCTACAGTTACGCCAAAGTCTCCGCGAATAGTTCCAGGTATAGCATCTTGAGGATTTGTTTTACCCATCATCTGACGAGCTGCAGCGATTACATTTTCCCCTTCCCATACCATTGCAAATACAGGACCTGAAGTAATAAAGCCAACCAATTCACCAAAGAAAGGCTTTTCCTTGTGCTCCCCGTAATGCTCTTCCGCAAGTTCGGAAGGAATGTTCATCAACTTTGCTCCAGCAAGCTTGAAACCTTTGTTTTCGAATCGGGAAACAATTTCTCCAATTAAATTACGTTGTACACCATCAGGTTTAACCATTAGAAAAGTTTTTTCCATCCTTAACACCTCATCATTATGTATTTGTGTAAGCGCTTAAAAACGTCACCGAAGAAAATTTTAACAGATTCCAACGGTGGTGGCAATCTGTTAAGACTTTCTTTTACCAATATATTTTGCGATCCCGCGTAATGTTTGTTTCGCTCGACCTGCCGGCAGCACATCAAGTGCTTGATAAGCTTTTTGCAAATAACGGTCACTGAGCTCCAGCGAACGATCCAGGGCGTCCCCTGCCTTAATCTTAGTTATGATAGGAGCGATGTCTTCAGGAGTCAGTTTTTCCGTATCTTCCTGGAATAGCAGGTGCAGCTCTGAGGCTATCCCTTCATCTTCCATTGCATAGAGTACTGGCAGGGTAATATTTCCTTGTAATAAGTCACTTCCGGCAGGTTTGCCCAATTCTTCTTCCGAAGCAGTGAAGTCCAATACATCATCGATGATTTGATAAGACATACCCACAAAGTAGCCATAACGATAGAGAGCCCGCTCATATTGGCGCGAGGCCTCCGAAGCGATGGCTCCAAGCTGGCAACTGGCCGCGATTAAGAGGGCGGTCTTCCGTTTGATGCGAAGCAGATAGTCTCTTATATTCTGATCCAGTCGGTATTTATCTTTCACCTGTTCAATCTCCCCAAGACACAACTCTACCATTGTCTTTGCGAGTACTCGATGGGCATGTGGGTCTTCCAGAGCGGATAAGGACTCTAATGAACGTGCAAATATGTAATCTCCCGTATACATGGCTATTCTGTTATCCCATTTCGCTTTGATCGTCGGCTCCCCTCTTCTCAACTGGGCATTGTCAACAACGTCATCATGGACAAGCGAGGCCATGTGAATAAGTTCCAAAGATACGGCCACTGCCTCCATACGATCTAAGCGATAATTTCCGAACATTCCTCCCAATAAAACAAAAACAGGACGGATCCGTTTCCCTCCTGCGGCTAATAACTGGGTAGAAGCTTCACGTAATACAGGGTGCTGGGCTTGTATCGTGTTATTGATAGACTCTTCGATTTTCGCTAAATCTTGTTTTAAAAAAGAATAGATCATAGCTAACTTCATGGTGCCCACCCTTGTGTTATGATAATTTTTCTCCCATATGCATTGCTGCAACTCCACCGGTAAAAGATTTAACTTTTATATTACTTAACCCGGCTTCCTCAAACATCTGTTTCAATTCCTCTTTCCCAGGAAAATCTCTTGCAGATTCGTGAAGCCAGCTATATTCCCGATAGCTTCGAGCAAACAATTTACCGAATACAGGCATGATGTACTTGAAATAAAAATAATAAGCTTGCCTGAAACCAGGCATTGTCGGCTGGGATGTTTCCAGACAAATCACTTTACCCCCTGGTTTGACGACCCTTGCCATCTCCTTTAAAACTTGAAGATAATCCGGCACATTACGCAGCCCGAAGCCGATTGTCACATAGTCAAAACTATTATCTTCAAATGGTAGATCCATCGCATTACCGTGTTCAAATTCGATTTGACTCATACCATACTCCAATTTCTTTTTAATTCCGACTGATAACATATTATGACTGAAATCAAGTCCGATCACTTTCCCATCTTTACCTACTTTATCAGCCAGGGCCACTGTCCAATCCCCTGTGCCACAACAGACATCCAGGGCTTTTTCCCCTTTCTTGACGTCCATTTTATTCATGACATCTTTACGCCAGGCCTTATGCCGCTGAAAGGATATGACTGAGTTCATCACATCGTAGCGTTGATAGATTTTTTCAAATACATGATGCACGCGTTCTTCTTTGGTCTGTGGCATGCTTTATCCCTCTTCTGCGAATTGTTTCGTGTAATTATGGTCGTCCAAGGTTGAATGAACGTATGATTTTAACTGGTTAAAATGTAAAGGAAGCTGTGAAATAGTCATTTCCAGCCGTGAAATATTCTTTTGAATGATATTTTCTACCGTGTTCATCATTTGATTATAGCTAGTATTTGTCCTTGGACTTTTCAACAATAGATCAAATAGCGGAGAGAATCCGTTCTTTTGAATATTTTTCTTCTCATTCAACAGCTTTTTAGTAAGGAGCCATTCACCAGCTACATCATTAATGGTGGTCCGTTGAACATAGGATGCGACACGCTGAATCAACAAGGATTCAATATCTCTCAAACCGTTCATGAATTCCTGGAACGATCCTACATCTTTGTAGTACAGTTCCATTTTTTGCTCATTGATATCTTTAATGGCAGAAGCCAGCGTATGGATCATTGGAATATCGTCTAACTGAGATAGTAAATAATAATACATCCCACTATAATAATCTCCGGCCAACACTGTCAGCTGACGGCTGCGGACCGTCTCCTGTTCTTCGTCTTCATCCGTTAAAGTGACAAGGTCATGGGTATCCAACGCTACTTGAACGAGCATGGTTGTTATGATGTATTGCTCTTTTTTAACTTCAGGTAATGTCGTATCATCCATAATGGAAGATAAAAGCATAAGCTTGTCCTCATCAATTACCGGTTCAGGAATGAATTTCGATAAAAAAGGATGGCGAACTTTAGCAATTATTTTTTGTTTTAGCGTTTGGATTTCATGTTCAACATTGCTCACCTGGATCACCTGAGTCCTTTCTGAAAGGCGTTTACAACACAAGTATTATAGCATAATTCGTTGTAGAATGCCTCCGTTATGTATGAAACAACTAAGTAAACATAACCATTAATCCGCTTCGTTCGTCACTTCTCCATGACTGGTCTGGATTAATGCTTTTCCTCTAATTTTAACAGCTGAAGTATGCTCGGTGAATTGAGCAATCATCACTTCATTTTTATCGAGTTTCTCCGAGTGATGAAATCTGGTGTCGGTGCCCCTGGTCAATCCTATTACATTGACCCCGTCCTCTAAAGCTTTGATTACAAAGAAATCGTTTCCTTTCAAATCCACTTCAAACCACTCCCCTTATTCTGTAAATTTAATATCGCTTACATTGGATAGAATGTCAATTTTTCCGTTTCCTACAGTCTTTATTCTGGCTAGGAAATCACAATTGATACCATGAAAAAAAGGGTGCGCAAATGGCACCCTTTTTTCCACTTGCCCTATGTAGGAAATTACTTAACAGCATCCTTAAGGGCTTTACCTGGTTTAAACGCAGGGACTTTGCTGGCAGAAATTTCAATTTCTTCACCAGTTTGAGGATTGCGGCCTTTACGGGCAGCACGCTCACGTACTTCAAAGTTCCCGAAACCAATCAATTGTACTTTGTCACCATCTTTAAGTGAATCCATGATTGATTCAAATACGGAATCAACTGCTTTTGTAGCATCCTTTTTAGAAAGATCAGCTTTTTCAGAAACAGTGTTGATTAGATCTGTCTTGTTCATGATATTCACCTCCTCTCGGGCGATAATCCATTCTCAGGGCTCTCCATAATGGATGCACTGGAACATTTAATTTGAACAAGCTGTCATCATTGATTTGATGACATGCCTTATATTAAACGAGATTTCAGTGAAATTCAATAGAGAGTTGCACCAAAACCGCTTAATACCGCAATTTCTACCGGTTAAGCACCCTTGCGGTACATGAAGCGTACCATATTCATTTTCAGGATGCAAGAAACGTGCAGGCCTTGGTATGACAGCGTTTATGCGTTTTTCAACAAAGGCTCTCTACGATATTACGACACCCTGCTTTCAATCTCCTGCTAATTCGAAAATTTTTTTTCAAAAACACTGAAAAACTAAGGCTTGCCGCCGCGTACATATGGCGAAAGCCTTAGTATATTATACGTCAACCATATAGTCTGTTAAACGTGGTTATTGATTTTTCATAAGAGATTCATTCAAAAACAGGGCCAAAAAGACGAAGACTTAATTTCGAGAAATCAAAGGTTCTTTATCATAATAGAGTCAGGGCTGGCTGGGAAACTACTCGCTTTCCGAGGAAGCTCACCGTACGCCCATGGAAAGCGAGTGATTTCCCGGACCTCCAGAGGCACTCATCCGTAACGGAAACAACATATCTTGAAATTTATTCTTCAACAAAAATCAGCTTAGATGTAAACCTCCACTGATATTAATTAAAAGCATCCAATAAAAAAACGGCCCTCTCAAGAGCCGTTATAGTATAATTGCAATCATTCCGCCTTGACCTTCGTTAATGATTCTTTCAAGCGTTTCTTTTAATTTATAGCGGGCATTCTCCGGCATGAGTGATAATTTAGCCTGAATTCCTTCTCGTACGATTGAACTGAGTGAACGACCGAAGATGTCAGAATTCCATATTGATAATGGATCCTCTTCAAAGTCCTGCATTAAATAGCGGACAAGTTCCTCACTTTGCTTCTCTGTTCCGATTATCGGTGAAAATTCCGAATGGACATCAACTTTAACCATATGGATGGAAGGAGCGACCGCCTTCAAACGTACGCCGAACCTGGAACCCTGTCTGATTATTTCTGGTTCTTCCAATGCCATGTCATGGAGCGTTGGAGCAGCAATTCCATACCCAGTTTGCTTTACCATGTTAAGTGCTTCTGCCACTTGATCATACTCTCTCTTTGCATGTGAGAAGTCCTGCATAATTTGTAACAGATGATCTTTCCCCCGGATTTCTTCCCCGACAATCTCTTTAAGTACTACATCGTATAAATGATCCGGGGCCTGGAGGTCGATTTCAGCTACACCTTCCCCTAATTCCATACCAGAAAGGTTTGCTCTTGAAATATATTCATAATCATCGAAATGACCAACTACCCGACTGACATCCCGCAGACGTTTGATATCCTGTACTGTTTCTTCAATGGCAGATTGGAAGTTGTTCCTTAGCCAATGCCCCTCTTCCAATACCATTACCCAGCTCGGCAGGTTGACGTTTACTTCCAGGACAGGGAATTCATATAACGCCTCTCTCAACACATTGTTTACATCGTCTTCCCGCATGGCTTCCACGGATAAAGCAATGACAGGGATATCATATTTCTCACTCAGTTCCTCCCGTAGTAATTCTGTATCCTTGTGATAAGGCTGCACAGAGTTGACTACCATGATGAAAGGCTTACCAACCTCTTTCATTTCCTCCACAATTCTTTCTTCCGCTTCGACATATTCACTGCGTTCAATTTCCCCGATGGTGCCATCGGTCGTTACTACTACTCCGATCGTCGAATGATCCTGAATGACTTTTCTTGTACCAATTTCTGCAGCCTCGTGGAACGGAATAGCCTCTTCATACCAAGGGGTGTTAATCATTCGGGGCCCGTTTTCATCTTCATATCCTACCGCCCCTTTAACTGCATAACCTACACAATCTACCAGCCTGATATTGACGTCCAGACCTTCATCCACAGCAACAGAAACAGCCTGGTTCGGGACAAACTTAGGTTCGGTAGTCATGATCGTTTTCCCGGCAGCACTTTGTGGCAGCTCATCCATTGCCCGTTCACGATCAGATTCATCTGCCATTTGCGGCAGAACCACCAGTTCCATGAATTTCTTGATGAATGTGGATTTACCTGTACGGACCGCCCCGACAACACCCAGATAAATATCTCCATTCGTCCGTTTGGAAATATCTTTGAAAATATCGACTTTTTCCAAAAGATCCCCTCCTGATCTGCCTCGACTCATAAAACTTATACGAGCTATGACATTATGATTCTATGTTGTTGTCCTAATAGAATATGACTGTTTTTTTCACCTTTTTCTACAACAAAAAAAGCATAAGGAACCGGCCAGTTGATCTGTCCAGTCTCTTATGCTTATGATATATTTATTTCCTCTATGCCTCCGACATAAAAACCGGCTCACCATCTTCTATCGTATACGGGGGAGAATATACCGGCACAAATGGTGAATGATCCACCAATAAAAATCTGATATCATCTCCTGGCTGATAATCATGATCTTTATTTTGAATATAATTATATAAATCTTTTCGGTAGTCCACCACTAACTCTCCGCCTCCTGTAATATAGACGGGTAATGGCTCCTGAGAGTAGGGACTGGTGACCGTCAACGGCGCATCCAGACCGAGCTTTTCATAATCCAAATCAAATATCCCCTTGGAAACTTGAGATTTATAAGGAGGATATTGGTTGTTTTGCTCATAACGATTGAGCTGTGACCTGATCGAACGAAGCTCCTCGGTAATACGCAAATCTATCAATTTGACGGTAGGATTGTCCTCCGGGTCCACTAAAACATACTGGTAGACACCCCCATTTTCAAAGGCATTACCTGGTGTCTCAGAAATAAGACTCTTTTCTTTTAATTTATTAAAATCGATAACATACTTCTGGAAGATCGGTGTGTCTTGTTCTTTCGTTTTAATCGGTAATAGCCCTTGTTCTTGTTCATTATAGGAATCGATCGCTCTTTGAACATTCTCAAGCTGTACCTCATTAGGAACGTTATTTTTGGAAAGACGGTCATTGGGATATAAACAACCTGTCAAAAGGAATAATGTCAATAAAGCTACAACGATACCTTTGATTTTCATAAATTAGCCTCCCTTGCCAGCTACTAACCGGTTGGTCCGCTGAAAACGATGTAAAAGATAATCAACCCGGATAAAATCATAAATATGTAGGCTAGAACCGCCACAACCCCCGCCAGAATCCCTTTTAATTTGTACCGGCTCAGCATAATGAGCCCAATGGCCAGAAACATAAAAATGATGCCAGCAAAAGATATATACATATTCAACATGGAAGTAGACATTTATATTCCCCCAATCGTCTAACTCTGTATTCACCTCAGGTATTATACCATAGTGGTTGTCCGATTCCCCAATGAATGCATAAGAAATGAGACTGCAGCAAGATCTTATTGGAAAATTTCTATCTGTTTAGACAGGTATTTTTCCACCCGCCTATTTTCCAACAATGAGCCTGTTGCAGCCCCTTGACTAAATAATCCCCACGGCAGCTCAAATAGAATGGTTGCTGCGAGTTATCTTATGCAGTTGATGGGATGCCCGTATAATCACATGCCCAACCACCGTTTATTTTTTAAACAGTTGGTTCAAACTGTTCATATCAAGCGGCATATTTTGGTTAATGATCGCCTTAACGATTTTGTCTTCCTTTTCTTTAGAAACTGGTTTATTAGCCATCCTTGATAATTGTCTCACTAATTGACGGATTGTCTTTTCATCTGAAAAATCAGCGTTTTTTACTGAATCGGCTACTTTGAATATTTCATCAGGCGATACATTTGATTTCTTTTGAATTTGATCAAAAAGATTCCTTTGAAAATCACTCACTCAATGTCCCTCCTCGTGCATAACATTCAACATATCATATGCATCAGAGGGTGTATTGTGAGGGATTAACAAGATGTTTATGGCTGTTCGCCTAATAAATTACTCAAGTCTTCCATTTCATGTCGTCTGCCCCTGGTCATCAGTTGGTCGACGACATCTTTTGGTTTTGCATCTTCAAAAAGTATACGATAAAGGCCATTCGTAATCGGCATCTCTACCTGCTGCTCTTCAGCAAATTGGTAGGCGGCTTTGGTCGTTCGTACTCCTTCCACGACCATTCCCATCTTATCAAGCACCTCTTCTAAATCATTCCCCTTGCCCAATAAGTTGCCCGCTCGCCAGTTCCTGCTGTGAGGGCTGGTACAGGTGACAATCAAATCACCAACTCCTGATAAACCAGCAAACGTCAATGGATTGGCGCCCATTGCCACTCCGAGCCTCGTGATTTCCGCAAGACCCCTGGTAATCAGAGCTGCCTTGGCATTATCGCCATACCCTAGACCATCCGATATCCCGGCACCAAGGGCTATGATGTTTTTCAGAGCCCCGCCCAGCTCCACGCCTACCAAATCAGGAGAGGTATAGACACGGAACCTTTCGTTGATGAATAGATCCTGGACGGCTTCGGCTTTTTCCAGATTTTCTGAAGAGACGGTCACCGTTGTCGGCTGACGCCGGCTAACCTCTTCCGCATGACTCGGCCCGGAAAGGACAACAATTGCCTCGTACAGCTTATCAGGCATTTCCTCTGCTATCACTTCCGAAACCCGCTTATAAGTAGAAGGCTCAATGCCTTTTGATGCATGCGTAATCGTCACTGGGTGATCGATTACCTCTGCTAATTGCTGGCACACTTCCCGCATTGCTTTGGTGGGTACTACCAGTACGATATGAGATGCACCATAGACCGCTTCAGCCAAGTCATGATGAGCTTTAATAGACGAAGGGATGGTAACCCCTTCTAGATATTTCGGGTTAGAATGTGTGCGGTTCATCTCTTCTGCCTGCTCTTTTCGATGTGTCCACAAACTGACATCATGCTTATTATCTGCAAGTACAAGAGCTAAAGCTGTGCCCCAGCTTCCGGCACCAATTACTGCTACTTTTTCCATCGTCCTTCCGCCCCTTTCTTTAATTACGTCTTCTGGCAAATATTTTAATAGGCGTACCTTCGAATCCAAAGGCTTCCCTGATGCGGTTTTCTAAAAAACGTTCATAGGAAAAATGCATCAATTCCGGATCATTGACAAAAACGACAAAGCTTGGCGGCTTTACAGAAACCTGGGCCGCATAAAACACTTTCAATCTTTGGCCCTTTACGGTTGGGGCAGGGTTCATAGCCAATGCATCCATAATCACTTCATTTAAAATATTGGTCTGAACTCGTTTGGCATGATTTTCACTAGCCTTCAGCACTTGAGGCAGCAGTGTATGCATGCGTTTTTTCGTTTTTGCAGATAAAAACACGATAGGGGCATAATCAAGGTACTGAAAGTGTGCCCGCACTTTTTGTTCAAACTCTTTCATGGCTTTTTCGTTTGTTTCGACAGTATCCCACTTGTTCACGACAATGACGACTGCTTTCCCTGCTTCATGCGCATAGCCGGCAATCTTTTTATCCTGTTCGATAATCCCCTCTTCAGCATCGATCAATGTCAAAACAACATCAGAACGTTCTATTGCTTTCAGTGCGCGGAGGATGCTGTACTTTTCTGTGGTTTCGTAAATTTTTCCTTTTTTCCGCATTCCTGCTGTATCAATGATTACAAAGTCTCTTCCTTCTTTTTCAAAAGGAGTATCAATAGCATCCCTGGTAGTTCCAGCTATATCGCTGACAATCACTCGTTCCTGACCAAGCAAAGCATTGACTAAGGAAGACTTACCTACATTCGGCCTTCCTATCAAGCTGAAACGAATCGTATCATCATCTTCTGACTCTACAACTTTTTCAGGGAAATGGTCTACAACTGCATCCAGCATATCTCCCAAACCAAGTCCGTGAGTACCTGATATTGGATAAGGTTCACCAAAACCAAGAGAATAGAACTCATAAATATTTTCTCTCATCTCCGGGTTGTCAACTTTGTTTACCGCAAGTACTACCGGTTTGTTGGACTTGTAAAGTATTTTTGCGACTTCCTCGTCCGCTCCCGTAATACCATCCCGGCCATTGACCATAAAAATGATGACATCTGCCTCATCAATGGCCACCTGAGCCTGCTCCCTCATTTGTACCAGCAATGGCTCATCACCAATTTCTATCCCACCGGTATCAATGATGTTGAAAGTAGTGTTCAGCCATTCTCCTTGAGCGTAAATACGATCTCTTGTAACTCCTGGAATATCTTCTACGATGGATATTCTTTCACCAACAAGGCGGTTGAATATCGTTGATTTACCTACATTCGGTCTGCCTACGATGGCTACGACTGATTTTCTCATGAAAGGTAACATCCTTTCTGCCTGACATTATATCTTTATTTTTTGAACTCAAAGCAGTTTATCAGCATGCGTGATATGCAATATACGACATTAAAAAAAGGAGGGAACTTCAAGAGATGATTGCCGGCGCATGATCATCCTGCCGGTGTCACCCTTCTCTTAGAGTCAACCCCCCTGACTGACTATCCACTTTATTTTGCAGGAAAAGTCTCCTTTTCCATACTTTGTACGTAACTATTCTAGCAAACAAGTTGTCAAGAGACAATCTTTTTCAATGTTTTACGATGACATACAAATCTTTACATAATGCATGGGCAATGCCATCGATAATGGCTTCCAGATTAGCAGCTACCATTTCTAATTCTTCCTGGGTCTCACAGTAAAATATCGGCATGCCGCCCCCAACCCTATCTCTTGAATGGTCCGTCGTGACAGCAGCTAAAATAGACTTTTCGATATTCATTAGTTTTTACCCTCCATTTCCGGTCGGGTTTCTGATGGCATACGGATGGCATTCTCTAAGACTGGCACAGCTCCAATCGCTTTGATGGCACGGTCAATATCCTGATCCTGCGGTAATATGAAGACACCGATTCTTCCATCGTCTAAATCCCTTTTGATCAATGGGACAAGTGCAGGCGTACCGGAGTCCCTGAACACTCCTAAGGTAACTGATACATCATGAAGAATAGCTTGTCTCTGGCCAAGATTGGCGATGGTTGAACGAACATTGAAATTCTTTGGTTCCAATACAAAGCCCATGCCATATTTTAAAACCTCTTCCTGTCTGTCCGGAAGTCCGATATTCATGATATAAATATTATCTACATATAAGCCTGCTCCATCAAAATGCGGCTTTACATATTTGATATTTACAATGTCCTTTAAAGTAGAACCGGTCATTAATTTTTTCGAAATTAAGTATAATACCACCGCTGTAGCGGCTGCAGCCCAAATATTCACAGCTAAATAAACCAAAGTGGTCAGTAATGAAGTAATAATAACCAGATAATTTCGACCTTCAAAAGCTACGGCTATGCCTTCGATATACGTCTTGCCTCGAGGTACCAGTTCAAATTCATCCAATCCATTCATCGTATTTCTTTCCATGTTACGCACTTCACGGAATTGAGAGGCAGCCAGTGTGAGAAAAGTAACCGCCGTAAATTCCTTTTCCATAATCGAAGGCACAGCAAATGTGCCCAGGGAAGCCGCAATGAACCCTAAGGAAATATGAATCACCTTACCATGCAGGTAGGTGGGATATTGGCGATAATCCGTCCGTAACATGAGGAGTCTCATCCCCGTACCTACAATGATTCCGAATAAAATAGGATAAGTATATTCATTCATTGCCCAAAACGCTCCGTTCTCCATTTTATTTTATATGCCGCTTTCATAACCTTTTGTTTAAGATGCTGCAAGGCAAGCAGCACAAGCGAGAGAAATACCCCTTTTATCAAGAACAACAGATCACTAATATGGCCTATAGAATGCATCAGCCCATAAGAAGTCAGGATATAGCCACTCAATAAATTGCCGGTGGAGGCAACAAAAACGTACATCATCATACGCTGCCACGGATGTCTGGTCATTACTGATAGCAGCATCAGGAAAAGAATCATCACAATTGTCTGGGCAGGAAATATCAACCATACAGGATTTATAAAAAGAAATAAATGGATACCAGCAAGCATGATACCGAATGTCACCAGATAACTCATCTGCCATAAATTGGCCTTAATTTTAAAGAGAAACAAAATTGCGCTTGCCCATATAAACACTAATGCCAAGGAGAGATTTGTTTCTGCCAGGGACAGATAACGTTCGGAAAGCATGAGAAAAATCAGCAGTCCAGTGGCAAACCTTGTACGCCAATAATCATCCTCATAAAAAAAGACCACAGCTATCCACACCATCCAGCTGAACCAATAAAATAATGCTGTTTCCACTTGTCCTACTCCCTTTCTTTTTAACATTATGGATGGAAGCATAAATATTTAAACCTCATAGATTAAATTTGCCCGGGAATAATAACGAGCGAGGAGGGATAGCAATGGGAAAAGATCGTCAAGAATCAAAGCTAAAAAAAGAAAGAAGAGTAGAATCAGACCGTGATGTCAAAAAAGCAAAAAAAGGTACTACTTCTGTTGAATCGAAATGAAAAAGCTGCCTCTAAAGTTACTACTTTAGAGGCAGCTTTTTAATGGCTGCGTTGGGCCATCCATTCTTTTGTTTTACCTGTCAGAATATAAGCTTTTCCAGCTAGCGCATGCGGTTTATCCGCATGAAGCAGCATCATCGTCACTTTCAGTTCATGATGGATAGATTCAATGCGTTCTATCAGTGCTTCCTGCCCCGAAGTGACTAATACCTTCAACAACCCTCCGGCCATTCCGAACATTTCAGCTCCTAAGATAAGTGCCTTTGCTCCATCAAGCCCATGCCTGATTCCTCCGGAAGCAAAAATGTGAGACCCAGGATAAGTACACTGAACTTCCAGGAGAGAGACCGGGGTAGGTATTCCCCAGTTTTCAAAGACATGTAAGGGGTTCTCTCTTCTCTGGTTTTCCACTTTAGAAAAGTTAGTGCCGCCGCGCCCTGCCACATCAATATACCGGACACCTGCTTCTTTCAATAAAGCAGCAGATTCCATAGACATACCATAGCCAACCTCTTTGACAATAACGGGTACTGGGAGTCGAGCAGCAATCTTCTCTATGTTATTCAACCGTGCCGAAAAGTTTCTATCCCCTTCTGGCATGATCAGCTCCTGCAGTGTGTTTAGATGGATCTGTAAGGCATCTGCTTCTAACATATCGACCGCCTGATTTGCGTGCTCAAGGCTAGCTTCGCTGCCTAAATTAGCGAAGATAACACCCTTTGGATTAGATTTACGAACAACTTCGTAACTTCTTTTTTCTTCCGGGTTTTTCAAGGCGGACATTTGGGAACCAACAGCCATCGCAATTCCTGTTTCGGCAGCAACCTCAGCTAACTGCCGATTGATATCTTCTGTTTTCTTTCCACCGCCACCCGTCATAGCATTGACAAAAAGAGGCGAACTTAATGAAAGTTCGCCTACTTCTATATCTAATCTCAGGTCATCCCACGATAAACCGGAAATGCTCTGATGAACGATTTCAATATCATCAAAGTGGTTTTGTGGTTCTCTGGAATGACTTAGTGCATGACGTATATGGTCGATTTTACGTTTTTCTCTCGACATATCTTTTCACCAATCAGTTTTTATATTTGTCTAGTTTATCTCCAATCATGTCACCCAATTGAAAACCAGAGTGGTCGTCTTCTTTTTCATACTGCTTCAGTTCCTGACGATCTTCCTCACGTTCCAATTCCTTGATACTCAACGACAGGCGCTTGGCATTCTCATCAACATCAAGGACCTTGACCTTCACCTGCTGACCAACTTCCAGTTCTTCATCAGGTGTACCAATATGGCGGGTTGCGATTTGAGAAATATGAACAAGGCCTTCCACCCCTGGGAATACTTCCACAAAGGCACCGAAGTTGACCAGGCGCTTAACTGTTCCTTCAAGCACTGCACCACGTTCTACACGCTGTTCCAAGTCGTGCCAAGGTCCAGGCTGTGTTTCTTTGTAAGATAAGGAGATACGTTCATTATCTCTATCCACCGAAAGAACCTTCACTTTGATTTGCTGGCCTTCTTCTACGACATCAGAAGCCTTTTCCACGTGTTCATGGGAAAGCTGGGAAATATGGACCAGTCCATCAATTCCGCCAAGGTTTACGAATGCACCAAAATCCGTGATTCGTTGCACGGTACCATCTACCACTTGTCCTTCTTCTAAAGAGTTCAGCACTTCCTGCTTCTTGCTGGATTCCTCTTCTTCAACGACTGCACGGTGGGACAGGATTACGCGATTTTGCTCACGATCAAGTTCTACCACTTTTAGTGTCAAAGGTTTTCCTTTATATTCATCAAAGTTTTCTACATAGTATGTTTCAACTAAGGAAGCGGGAATGAATCCGCGCAGGCCGACATCTACTACAAGTCCACCTTTAACGATATCTTTGACTTCTGCTTCAAAGATTTCTCCGCTTTCATATTTCGCTTCCAATTCTTCCCACGCCTTATCAGCATCTACTGCACGTTTGGAAAGAACGATTTCGTCGTCTTCTACTTTTTTGACTTGAAGCTTGATTTCATCGCCTTCACTGACGACATCAGCAGCCTTTTCTACATGAAGGCTGGAAAGTTCACTGATTGGAACAATCCCTTCCACTTTATAGCCAACATCGACAAGAACCTGTTTTTCTTCAACTTTAACTACTTTTCCTGTCACGATGTCACCAGTAGAAAATTCCTGCATTCCTGTTACTTCTTGATTCATTTCATCCATACCAAGCTACCTCCTTCAAAATCCGACACTACTTCACTTCAGAATGTCCTTTTGTCTAACTTCTAATATTTATAAGAATTTGTCAAGTAATTAACCATGTATTTTTGGGTTTTTTGCTAATTTTTCGATTTCTTTCATAATCATATCTGTCGTCTCTCTGGCTGAAGCTTTATTTTCCCGGTAGCTTGACATGTCTATCGGCTTTCCATAAACGACCCACAGACGTTTGAATGGCTTATAAGGACCGATAATCGCACAAGGTACAATCCACGCTTCTGAACGGAGTGCAAAAAACCCTGCGCCTGCCAATCCTTGACCGATCTCTCCGTTTTTACTTCTCGTCCCTTCTGGAAAAAGACCTAATGTTTCATTCTGCTCCAAAATCTTAAGACCGCCTCTTAAGGCGTTGCGATCTTTCATTCCTCTTTTAACCGGAAAAGCATGTACTTTTCTAAGAATCTTCCCAAAAAATTTATTTTTGAAAAGTTCTTCTTTAGCCATAAAATGAATATTACGTCCACTGGTAATTCCCACAACAGGTGGATCCAGGTTAGAAATATGATTAGAGCAAATGATAACCGGACCTTCTTTAGGAATATTTTTTTTGCCCACTACCTTAATACGATAAAGCGGATATAAAAGGACCGTAAATAAAAGTTTCCCCACCTTATAGAGATTCATAACCTATACTCCTCACTCTTTATTTTTGACAACTTCGATGATTCGCCCCACCACTTCATCTATGTTTAATGAAGTGGTGTTGATTTCAACTGCATCATCCGCTTTTACTAATGGTGCCACCTCACGTTGCGAGTCAATCTCATCGCGTCGTCTTATTTCTTCTTTTAATTCTTCTAAATCAGAAGAAAAACCTTTTTCAATATTTTCTTTATGTCTTCTCTCTGCCCGTTCTTCTACAGAAGCTATCATAAAAATCTTCACTTCAGCATCCGGAATTACATGGGTGCCAATGTCCCTGCCGTCCATTACCACACCGCGCTTTGCTGCCAGCTGCTGCTGCCTCTCGACCATTTCTTCCCGTACCTTTCTATGTTTAGCAACAATCGAAACTTGATTCGTGACTTCTTGTGTACGAATCGACTGGGTAACATCTTCTCCATTTACATAAACGTGTTGCCCATCATTCTCCATTTGCAACAGTATCTCACACTCCTGAAGCAATTTGTGAATGTCTTCTTGTTCTTCCAGGTTCAAACCTTTTTTTAGTGCGTACCATGTCAGAGCTCGGTACATCGCTCCGGTATCAATATAAACATAACCCAGTTGATGAGCAACTCTTTTGGCTACCGTACTTTTTCCAGCGGCAGCTGGTCCATCGATCGCTATTGCCAGTTGTTTCTCCAAAACTTTCACCACTTTCCTGCCATAATGCTTTCTGTTTAATAGTACATCTGTTTTGTTTGATTTTTTGCTTTCTGACGCAACGCTAACCTTTCCTGAAATACAAGAAAAAACGCCTTTCCCAAAATAAGAAAGCGCGCTTTTTTCAAATTCTTTCACATGTGTTATTAGGTTTGTATCCCTACGCGTCTTTTACCTATTATTCAATTCGTACTTCAAAATCATAACATAACGTCTGCTTATAAATCCATTACCTATACCCGCTTCTATGGGAACATTTTTTGCCCGGTCAAGAGTTCAGGTATATGTCCATAAATTTGTCAACGTACCCTCTTCCCTTTCATATATAGCTGTCGTTCAAAACAGTATTGTATGATTGTCTGCCTGCTGCCTTCAGTAATATTATGGAACTCCACGGAAGCTGACTCACGTTCCATGCCTTTACCTTTGAAAACCCGTACAACTTCAGCTTTCGCATCTATATAGTGTACATCCCCTGCTTTCATATGGAAAACAAACAATATTTCCACCAAGTTTCCTGGTGCGCATTCATGTCTTTCCGGTAATACTATTGCCGCCCCTCCGCCACTGATATCGGTGGTAATAGATGTAAAAGAATCTTTACCCCGGCTTTTAATAGCAACGTCTACAGCGGTTTCGATGCGGACATACTTCCTTCTTTGTATCCGTTTGAATTTGTTTTCATCCGGCAGATGAAAAATTAATACTGGTATTTTGAATTTTTTCTTTGCAATCATGGATGTCTCAAACATATAAACGCTTTGGTCTTTTCCTACAAAACGAAGATTGAATGGTGTACCTTCGTGAATAAAAACTGTCTTTCCTGATTTTTCACCACTTGGCAAAGATAAAAATAAATAACTTCCTTTTATATCAACCACTTTGCTTTTATATAATTCATGAGAAGTATGATCTGTATGTAACAATTCAAGTGTAACAGGCGTCCCTATATCCACTATACCACCACTTCTTTCCGACTAGGAATTTTGACTGGTTCTATTATCTCAAAAAAATAAAAAAAGAGAAAGATGGTAAGCCCATCTTTCTCTTTATACAGCCCTGGAGAACTTAATTTCAGTAGCTTTTAGACGTTCCACTTTTTCTTCGGTACCATCCTCTGCATTAATGAAGATTCGGTAGGTATTATCACCCAGTGTGCCGAGAAATTCGTAGGTCAATACTTCTTCTGCCAAATCATTCTCTATAATGGCCATATGCTGTTCCTGAATTTTTACGTCGGGATTAACACTGGACCTGGCTTCTTCTTCAGAGATACCTGTTTCAGGTATGTCGCGTTGGCGATGATTCATAAAATAATCCTTTGCAGACATCCCTAACATGTCTCCATTATCCAATGCGACTTTCACCTGGATAGCATCAGGATAGATTCTTACACCATCCTGACTTGCTACAAAAGAATATACTCCTTCTTTTTCATATTGACTACTTTGAACCAGCTCCCTATCCGGGAAATCAAAGGATTGAAGATAATCATTAGCCTTCAATGCCCCTTCATGAAGACTGATTTTTGTATCCTTCACCGGGCGCTCTACCATTACCGTCAAAGGATGTCCTCCTTTTACTGACATATCAATATAACCGTTTTTATCTCCATCTTGATAAGAAGCCATCCAAGTCTGTACATCCGCCCCATCGCCTGTTTTGGTCATATTAATTTTTTGTTTGTCTTTAATATTAAATATTTTCCTGGCTGTTTCCTTTGCTTCTTGTTCACTGATTTCCTTGCCATCTAAACCTTTGAACTCATGATTTTCATCGGCTATCCCGATTATATTGCTGCCATTGTTCTCTTCCCCAAAACCAGCAACACTTTTTTCTACGGTTTCAAAACCATCGATGATGGTATTATCCCCCTGAGCATCATTGGTTGCTAAAGCAAGCTGCACGTCCATCCAGCGCAGGTTCTCCTCCAGTACCGTATGCTGGACCTTTCTTAGTTCATCCTTAATGGTACCGCTTTGCTTATAAAGGTCTTCCAGCATGGTTACTTCTTCATCAGATAACGGTTCATCACTCAAATTTCGGATAGCAGTTTTATAACTGAAATCACCGATATCATGAAGAAACTCTTCTGTTTTATTGAACGGAAGCAAGGTCAATGGAAGCTGTCCGACATCCGCCTGGGCTTCTGAAGTCAATCGCCATATTTGAGCAAGTTCTGGAGAAAGTCTTTTTTGGGAATTCATGGCGAGTACATTACCGATCTTGTCATGTAATAGATCGGTATGATAGGTCAAATCATGAAAAGCTCGCTGATACGTATTTTCTGCCTGTATCAGGATTGCATTTTTATCCTGATGTTCCTTGTAACCCCACACCCCTGTTCCAACTACAACAATAGCCAGTAAAGAAATCAATATCCATCTTTTCATACGTCTCACCACCTATTTCGCAAAAATGTGTTTTCCTATCTTTTTAATTTGTGGTCTGCTCCAAATCCAGCCTGAAGTTGCCGTGTCAGGGTTAAAATAATAAATGGCTTCGCCAGAAGGATCCCAGCCATTAATGGCATCCATAACGGCTCTTTTTGCTGTTTCATTCGGAGTCAGCCAAATTTGTCCATCTGCCACTGCAGTAAAAGCCCTCGGTTCAAAGATTACACCCGCGACTGTATTAGGGAAGGTAGTACTGTTTACACGATTTAAAATAACTGCGGCCACTGCTACTTGCCCCACATAAGGCTCGCCCCTGGCCTCTCCATATACCGCATTAGCCATTAACTGGATATCATTTTGAGAATAACCATTCGGGATGTTTACAGCAGTATTACTCGGTTCTTCCGCTTGTTGTTGACCACCTTGTTGCTGTCCTCCCTGCTTCTGCTTTTTAGAGTCTTTTACTTGTTGCTCTTTTGGGACGCCGCCATAATAAGAGAACTCCTTACCTTGTCTAATTTGTTCCTTAACAAAACCTTCATCGTATTGACTGGCATTCACCAATTTCTGCTTGGTTGACTGGCCGGCCAGCCCATCGATTTCCATACCGAACTCATATTGAAAGTTTCTTAACGCCCAGTAGGTCCCCCAGCCAAAGACACCATCGATTTTCCCATTGTAAAAACCTAAGTATTGCAGTCTGGCTTGCAATTCGATAACATCATCACCAACCGCTCCTTGCTGGATCACTTGATTCGAAAAAGCATCCGCCTGTTCAGTTGGGTAGGAAACTACGATGACGCCTGCCATCAATACCGATAAAGCTGTATAAAAAATCGAACGCTTTATGCTCATTTCTCGTTCTCGCCTCCTGGATACTATAGTCACTAATGCTAATGATAGCTTTTGAAACTCCAGAAGTTTTATACATAAAATTGACGACGATACTATCTTCTTACAAATATGTCTTAAAACAATAAGAAGCTTATTCCACAAAAGGGAGGTTTAATGGAAGGTCAAGGCTGAGATTTAATAAGAAAAAAATAAAAACCATGTCATTATAGACATGGTGGATATTGAACTTATTCAGCTTTCGAGTGAAGGTTAGCAGAGTGGTGATTGGCCAATCGGATTTTACGTATTCCGATAACCCATAGACCAGCCATAAAAGGGATCATAAGATAAAGCCAGGCGTTAGAAGTGGTGGTAAGAATCATATCATATAAACCGTGTAAAGCAACGGGAATGAATAGTGCTAAAGTTAAACACATTTTTGTTCGAGTGGTATTGAACTTAGCTTTTCCAATATAATAGCCCATCAGAATTCCAAACAAGGCATGAGAGGATACTGGAAAGATCGCTCTCCCCCATGCATACTGGGTACCATTTGCAAGAAGATAAATGATGTTCTCAACTGTTGCGAAACCCAGACTTATCGCGACACCATAAATGATGCCGTCATAATGGTGATCAAATTCTCTATGTTGATAAACAGCGAATAAAAATATAAACCATTTAACAAACTCTTCAAGCAACCCCGCTAATAAAAATGAGTGGACGTAGGGCGATTGTAATAATCCTTCGATATTAAAAGCATATTGTATAAACATGGTTGGAAATACAAGCAGTGCTCCAAGTATGAAAGTGCGGATGATCAAAGGGAGCGGCTCTAATTCTATTCGTTTATTAAAATAGATGAACGTCATGATAGCTGCAACCGGGGCGAGCGCTAACGTTAAAAGAGATACCATTGTCTGCTCCTCACTTTCCATCCAGGTAATTTAATCGTATCATGGAAAGGAAGGAAACGGAACAATAGAAAAAGAAGGTGATAAGTAATGAAACGTATAATGATCCTCCATACTGGCGGAACTATATCTATGAAAGAAAACAAGGTTACAGGCGAAGTTAATACCGAGGGCAGACACCCTTTACAGGAAATTAATGACATGCTCAAAGACGAGGCAGAAATTGAAGATGAGGTGCTTTTCTATATACCATCCCCTCATATGACACCTTCTCATATGCTCCAATTAGGGAGAAGAATCCATGAAGTACTTGCGTCAGGGAAATTTGATGGGGTTGTCATCACTCATGGTACAGACACACTTGAAGAGACTGCCTATTTTTTAGACCTTTTCTTACAAACGAGAAAACCTATAGTTATGACTGGCGCTATGCGATCCAGTAACGAAATTGGATCTGATGGGTTATATAACCTGCTGAGTGCTATTCGTGTAGCGACGTGTGACGAGGCCCAGGATAAAGGTGTACTGGTGGTGATGAATGATGAAATTCATACAGCAAAAAACGTAACAAAAACCTCGACAAGCAATGTAGCTACATTCCAAAGCCCCCAGTATGGGCCAATAGGAATTACTACAAAAAAAGATGTGTTTTTTCATCATAAATTAACCAGGCATGATTCCTATCCAATTCAAAAAATTGATAAAAACGTGGCGTTGGTAAAGGCCTATGCCGGCATGGACGGTTCTATCTTCGATGCGCTTAGGAACACAGAGGTTGATGGACTTGTCATCGAGGCACTTGGACAAGGAAACTTGCCACCAGCAACGGTAGCTTCTATAAAAAAATTGTTGGAATTGAATATTCCGATTGTACTTGTTTCCCGTTGCTATCAGGGAATAGTCCAGGATACCTACGGTTATGAAGGCGGTGGACGAAAATTACGAGAAGCTGGAATCATTTTTGCAAATGGACTGACGGGACCTAAAGCAAGAATTAAACTGATGGTGGCGTTGGAAATGACTAACAATCCGACAGAGCTGGCACCGATGTTCGATTATTAGAAAAGATAATAGTCTAACCCTTAATAAACGAGCTCAGAGTTTACACTCTGAGCTTGTAACAATTCATATAGATAATTATTTTTTTGCAGCTATTGCATTTGCAATGTGTGCACCATGATGGCGACCGTTTTCGATAAAGATTTCATTATTATTATAGCCGGCAGCAATCACACCTGCGATATAAATCCCCGGTACATTGGTTTCCATGGTTGCTTCATCGAATGACGGCCTGCCTGTTTTTTCATCCATATCCACGCCCATTTTGGTAAGAAAACTATGGTCCGGACGATAGCCAGTCATCGCAAAGACAAAATCGTTAGGAATTTGCTCTTCCTTATCATTACATGTGAAGACAACGTAGTTTTCGCTAATCTTTTTTACTTCTGCGCAAAACCTCATATCAACGATACCTTTGTTGACCAATGCTTCAAATTCCGGAAGTATCCAAGGCTTAATACTTTTTGAGTAATCTTCCCCACGATAGAGTACTGTCACGTGTGCCCCTGCCTTCACTAATTCCAGTGCAGCATCTACAGCGGAATTTTTCCCGCCAATAACTACTACATTCTTTTTAAAATAAGGATGAGCTTCTTTGAAATAATGCTTCACCTTATCCAGTTCTTCACCTTCGATATTCATCATATTAGGTTGATCATAATAGCCTGTGGCTATGATGATATCCTTAGCCTGATAAATATCAGTTTCCCCACTGTTTTTCTTCGTATGAACTGTGAAAGTTGTTTCTTCTTTTACCACTTGGGTCACCCGCTCATAGGCGTTCACCCGTAATTCCTTACGCTCAGCTACTGCTCTATAGTAAGCTAAAGCCTGATTCCTGACAGGCTTCTGTCGTTCAGTTATGAAAGGCACTCCTCCAATCTCCAGTTTTTCACTGGAACTGAAAAAAGTCTGGTGGGTGGGATAATTATAGATGGAATTGACAACATTCCCTTTTTCTATCAAAAGTGGTTCAATCCCTCGTTCCTGCAGCTCTATGGCAGCACTCATTCCACATGGTCCTGCCCCGACAATAATTACATCTTCCTGTTGCACTCATGCTCACTCCTTAACAAAAAGAAACCCGAAGAGATCTATCCAAACTCTCCAGTCCTTTCATCTTCAAGCTTTCACTCGTTATATAGTATATTAAACACGCTTTATCAAAATAAAATATCTCCTACCATACTACATGATAGGAGATATCAAGCTTATAATCAACTTAAACCCATCCACGGAAACGAGAGGCTTCTGCCATTTTACGCACGCCTACCATATAGGCGGCGAGACGCATATCCACCCTTCTAGTCTGGGCAGTGTTATAAACGTTATTAAAACCTTTGATCATCACTTTATAGAGTTTCTCTTCTACTTCTTCTTCTGTCCAATAATAACCTTGATTATTCTGTACCCATTCAAAATAAGAAACCGTGACACCACCGGCTGAAGCCAGCACATCAGGCACTAACAGAATACCCCGGTCTGACAGAATCTTAGTTGCTTCCAAAGTTGTCGGGCCGTTAGCAGCTTCTACAACAATCGGTGTTTTGATGTTATAAGCATTGTCTTCTGTAATCTGGTTTTCAATTGCTGCCGGTACAAGAATATCACCTTCCAGTTCCAACAGCTCCTGGTTCGTAATCGTATTTTTAAATAAATTGGTTACCGTTCCAAAACTGTCACGGCGATCCAATAAGTAGTCAATATCCAGCCCATCCGGATCATGAAGAGCCCCATAAGCATCGGATATACCGATCACTTTTGCTCCTTTATCATGCATGAATTTCGCCAGAAAACTTCCAGCATTACCGAACCCTTGAACAATTACACGGGCCCCTTTCAATTGGATGCCTTTCTTCTTACAAGCTTCTTCAATACAAATGGTTACACCTTTAGCCGTAGCGGATTCCCTGCCGTGGGAACCTCCCAGCACAATAGGTTTACCTGTTATGAAACCAGGATTATTGAATTCATCAATTCGGCTATATTCGTCCATCATCCATGCCATGATTTGTGAGTTAGTGAAAACATCAGGAGCCGGAATATCCTTTGTCGGTCCTACTATTTGACTGATGGAACGTACATATCCTCTACTTACCCCTTCCAACTCACGGAACGACATTTCACGTGGATCACAGACGATACCGCCTTTCCCTCCGCCATATGGGAGATCAACAATACCAGCTTTCAGACTCATCCAGATAGAAAGTGCTTTTACTTCCTTTTCACTGACATTCGGGTGGAAGCGGACTCCACCTTTTGTCGGTCCTACGGCATCATTGTGCTGCGCTCTGTATCCCGTAAAAATCTTGATGGACCCATCGTCCATCCTCACAGGAATTCTAACGGTCATCATTCGCACAGGTTCTTTCATCAGCTCATACACTTCCCCTGGATAACCCAGTTTATCCAGTGCTTTCTTGACTACAGACTGTGTCGACTTTAAAACATCCAACTTATCGTTTACAGAATCTGCTGGCTTATCGGCTACCATCAGTTTACCTCCTATATGTCCATTCACTATCATTATCAACTATGCTTTCAGTGATTAGTATACACTTTCAAAACGAATATGCAAGCAACAAAATCGTATTAAAAAACTGCTTTATTATAGTAATGAAAACGTTTACGACTCATGCTATCATTTTGATGTGGAAAGCTCAACAAATCGCTCGACCATCTCTTCATAACTCCAGCCGATTTTATTGGCAGAATCCGGAAAGAGACTTGTCGGTGTCATTCCAGGCAGCGTATTAACTTCCAGAATTATAGCTTCATGTTCATTCGTTACAATGAAGTCTACCCGGGAGTAAACGTCACATCCCAATAATTGATGAGCCAGTACCGAGTGCTTTTGTAGTTTTTCAGTCATCTCTTCTGGCAATTGCGCAGGCACTATATGTTCACTTCCACCTGGTTTATATTTGGAATCAAAATCATAATAATCGCTTTTAGGAATGATTTCAATGACAGGTAACGCTTTTTCTTCCCCTTGTTTTCCTACGACAGGTACTGTAACTTCTCTGCCTGCTATATAGTCTTCCACAAGGATCGTATCATCTGATTCGCCCGCTTTTTTGACACCTTCTTCAATCTCAGTAATATCTTTAACGATCGTCAACCCTAATGTAGACCCTTCCTGGTTCGGTTTAATAACGAAAGGAGGCTTGAAATCTTGCTTAATCGCTTCTTCAATGGCCCGCAGATTATCGTTTTCTACCCGGTATGTTTTGCTTCTTGCAGTCGCTATGCCATATTGACTGAATATTTGCTTCGATTTTGCTTTATCCATGGCAAGTGCTGAGGCAAGTACACCTGAGCCCACATACGGGATGCCAAGCATATCAAGTAACCCTTGTATCTTTCCATCTTCACCAAAGCGGCCGTGTAGACCGATGAAGACAAGATCTACATCCAATTCAAGGATTTCATTCAATCTATCAGGGTGGAAATCGATATCCACTACCTCATGTCCATTTTTTTTCAATGCATTTATGATTCCTTTTCCAGTCGATAAGGATACTTCTCTTTCTCCGGAAGTACCACCATATAAAACAGCTATCTTCAATGCATACACTCCCTCAACTTATACCTTCTTAACATACTTATTCCCTACAATAGTAACATGTTCACTAAAAACCTTCTATCTAATCTTAATAAATTGTCTCTGTAAAAGATTGTAGTTGATTTTTCTTTATGGGCATATTCAATTAAAGGGCCGAAAAGTCGAAGACTTGATTTCGAGATATCATGGATTCTTTGCCATAAAAGAATTAGGGGTGGCAGGGAACTACTCGCTTTCCTGCGGGGGAACTGGCAAGCCTCCTCGGTCGTTACACTCCCTGTGGGGTCTTGCCTAGTCCCTTCTCCCGCGGGAGTCTCGCAGTTTCCCAACCACCCCATCCGAAGGATGGGAGAAAAGAACCCCTGTTATATTGCAGATGTCTTCTACTTTTAATGGATAATTGAATAAAGACGCGGTTTTAAGCTCACATTTCATGCATAGCTCACTCTTGGTTTGAAGAACGATATACCGATGTTTCCGTATCTCTCATAAACGCAAGGAGGTCCGGGAAATTGCGAGACTCCAGTGGGATGGACATGAGCGGTGAGATCCCGCAAGGCGAAGCCTGAGGAAGCTCACCCCATGCCCACGGAAAGCGAGTAATTTCCCGGACCTCCTAACCGTTACTATCGTAACGGAAACAATTTATCTCGAAACTGAGTCTTCAATTAAAGGGAGCTTATCTGGAACATCCACATTGAGATTCAGCAAAGCCAATAAATTAAAAAAACTTATATCTTAAGGACTTATTTATGGAATGAGAGAACTAACCTTCTATAAACACAAAAAAATGAACGGTACTGTTATCCGTTCATTTATTGTAGGAATGTGGCTTTATGAAATAATCAAAGACCTGCTTCGCTGCATCATTTTCCATCACGATTTTTCCATATTCTTTAAGCCTGTGGGAAGTCACAATGCTTGGTGTTCCGAATTCTGACATTAAAGCTATAACCTGTTCCCTGTTTAAGTCTTCTATGTCTTCTTCTTCTAATTTCATATAATAATAATCACCGTAATGGATAATACTTCCCCCTTCAACACCAAGATTGTATAATCGGCGGGAGACTTGTATGATATCTTCAAATTCTATGAATGAAAAGATTAATTCCTTACTCTCATCCAAAGTTACTTTCATTTCGATATAGTCTTCATCCTCATCCTGGTAGTCACGTTCTGTCTGGGTAACTACGATGAACATCCCTTGCGCTTGAAGAAGATAGACCTGTACAAGCAAAGTACCATCCAGTTCAAAACCAAGTTCATCACTTGCTTCATACATCATATCACTGAATAATTGATGCACGCGGGGTAAATCATGCCATAAATCTTCCTTAGTCAACCCTCTCTCAATCAAATCATCGAAGGTAAGGAATATTTTAAACTTGTCGTTTGACATTCGTTCCAAACGCATTCCATCGCCCCCTGAAAGCTATCGGTTTATCTTTATCTTATGCTATTATTCAACTTTTGGTGCTCTTTTATCCCGGTATTACTCATCTTTGGTCATCCAACCATTTTAGCCACTCTTCCCTGGTGGTACCGACTAAGAATCGGTCTGCTTTGGCTTTTTCATCAGGTTCCAATTGATCAAAAGCATAACCCCCAAGGCCAATCCGCATTTTAGGATAATTTTTTTGGATAGTTTCCGCCAACATAATAGTAGCTGGTACATTTTTCTTTAACGTGGTTGATAAAAAGACATATGCAGCATCCACTTCCTTTAATATTGGATGTATATCTCCTTCTGCTATGCTTTGCCCAAGGTAAATGACCTCATAACCCTTTCGTTTCAAAAACAGAGCGAATATCAAAAGTCCAAGTTCATGCTTTTCGTTCGGTCCGCATACTAATACGGCCTTTGGCAGATAAGGTGCTGCTGGTATCGATAATAATAACATACCAATTCTTGATCTAAGAAAACTGCTGGCAAAGTGTTCATGAGCACTCGTTATTTTGTTCTCTTCCCAAAGCGCTCCTACCTTGATTAAAAGGGGCGATATGATTTCAATAGCTACCTTTTCAGGAGTATATAAACTAAATGCGTAATCAAGGTGTTGCTGAGCTGCCTTTTCATCAAAAGACAGTAAAGCTTCCAATAATTCTGCAGATTTTTTTTCGGGTTCATTATCCTGACCAGTTTCTGGCTCGTTTAAAGTTTCCCCTTGATTATTTTCATAAAGTGAAACCGCCTGCGATATAGTAAAACCATGATTGACTTTAGCAATCAACCATTTCAGTATCCGTACATGATGGTCTGTATAGAGTCGATGACCGGCATTATTTCGTACAGGCCGGATGATTTGATACCGCCGTTCCCATGCTCGTAATGTACCAGGCTGGATCCCTAACATATTTGAAACAGCTTTAATGTTGTATTTTCCCTTTTCCGTTGCCATGTGCCTACCCCCACTGTTTTGTTTGTATTAATTATATCCAACAGTAGTGGGCTGTGCAAAGAATGTATATCAACTATATAAGTTTTGCATAAAATCAATCTGAGATCGTTAAGATATGACATTCTGCTCTTGTTCCTAACCGAAAAGGAATCAATCGTGTTCCGTACCCTTCACTGATAAAAACAGGAATACCATTTACAGATTTCATGCAGCCGCGTTCACTTAATCCTAAGCCCATAAAACGTATCTGACCACCATGAGTATGGCCACTTAGGACGAGGTCGACTTGCTCTTGTTGCTCCTGGGGTAATTCTTCAAACATCGACGGATCATGAATTACCATTATTTTGCATCTGCCAGTTGCACCTTCAAATGCAAATCCGCTTTTTCCCTCATGATGCAAGTAAGGATCAATACCAAGTATGTTGAAGGTATCTCCAGCTTCTGATTCAAATTGTACAGCACTATTACCGAGTATATGAACGCTTTCATCCAGTAGCATCGCATCCAGGTCATGATAATCCCCTTCATAGTCATTGTTACCCCAAATAAAATAAAGCGGGGCATTCAATTGCTTCAGCCGGGTGATGTTTTCCCGAACATTTTCCAGTGGGACACCGCGTTCCATCAAATCTCCTCCAATTATAACCATATCTATAGAAGAAATAGCGTGGATGGTTTGGTTATCGATGATCCGGCGGTGAATATCGGAGATGAAAAAGATACGAACTCCATCAAAAGAAGAAGGGAAATTTCGTATAGGGAGTACCCGTTCGTCAATGAAATCTGTGTTAGCTTTGCGATACATATGAAAAACGAGTAATGCAGCTACTGTAATTAACAGTATTAGGATATATACAAATGTCATGCTTACTTCCACGCTCCTGCTAAATCGACTAGTAAATTATTGGCTAAATGGATGTTACCATCATACCAGCCAAGGAATTTTTCTTCCATTATCACCTTTTTTTTCATGAAAAAACCCCTTCCCGACCAACATATGTCAGAAAGAGGAGAAAAAGAAGGGTTAAACTTCTTTTATATCAAGCACCCGAAACCCTGTTTTTTCAAGCTTTTCAGTAAATTTGTCAATATTGTCATTGGGATCCACTTTTAAAACAATTCGACGGGCCAGTTTGTCCGTTTCATCAAATGTAGCTAAAGAAATAACATTTTCATGATATTGTTTCAATATATCTCCCAGCCGCTCAATTCTGCCGGCTGATTCTTCAGATGTGAATGCAATCCTAATTCCTTTTCTTTTCACACCAAAAGCACTTTCGAACTGCTCCAGTACATCAGCCCGAGTCACCAGTCCTAAGAACTTCTTACTTGAATCGACAACTGCAATTACAGGAAAGCCAGCAAAAACAGGCAATGTCCTTTCAAACACTTCGTCTTCTTTAATATATAAATTTCTCATTTCAACTAAGTCGCCAGCTAACGTTTTCTCCAGGTAACTATCTCTTGTTTGATCGCTTTCAAAGAATCCTTTATAAATCGTTTCCTTAGATAACATTCCCACAAAAGTGGTTTCATCAAGAACCGGAACGGCCTGTATATCATGTTTTTCCAGTAGGGCTATGACAGACTTCAAGCTGTCATGTTTTTGTGCACACTTACATTCATGGGGGGGCTTCATGATACTTTTGACAAACATTCTCATCACTCCAACATTTAATAATGACTACTTTAATTATAATTCGACTAAGGAGGACAAATTTCCTTCTTTAATTAGGGTATAGGACGACCTTTCGTGTACATACAATTGCAATAGTCTCCGTTAAGGAAGGTGATGATGATGTACACCCAGCAGAAATGCTACCGACCTTTCCATAGTCCGATGGATCCCTGCCCTCCAAGGGAAATCAAATGTTATTCTACCCCGCCACATTTATACATGCCCTACCAGCCACCGGGATTACAACAGTTCGACCCCCGGGTTGCATTAAGAAAAGGGACATTATGGCCAGCCCTATTTGATCCTTATCCGAAAAAGAAGCCCTACAGAGAGGAGGGGAAATAATGGCGACCATCCCTCCTGAATATTACCACCAGATGGAGGCAATTCAGGCCGTGGACTTTGTATTAGTGGAATTAACCTTATATTTAGATACCCATCCAAATGATCAGGATGCGATCGAACAATTCAATGCCTGCGCCCGGGAAAGTCGCAGGCTGAAAAAGAATTTTGAACAGCAGTTCGGTCCGTTGATGCAGTATGGAAAAAGCTATTCCGGTGTACCATGGCAATGGAAAGATAGCCCCTGGCCATGGCAAGTATAAAAAAGAATTTTAAGCGGAGGTGATTCTTTGTCATGTGGTATTACGAGAAAAAGCTACAATACCCAGTCAAGGTCAGCAACTGTAATCCTCGTCTAGCCAAGTATTTGATCGAGCAGTATGGGGGTGCCGATGGGGAATTGGCCGCTGCTTTACGTTACCTGAACCAGCGTTATTCCATCCCTGACAAGGTTATTGGGTTATTGACAGATATAGGGACAGAAGAGTTCGCTCATTTAGAAATGATTGCAACAATGGTCTATAAATTAACGAAAGACGCAACACCTGAACAGATGAAAGAAGCTGGATTAGGAGCTCATTACGCCAATCATGATAATGCTTTATTCTATCAGAATGCTGCTGGTGATCCATGGACAGCAACTTATATTCAGGCAAAAGGCGACCCGATAGCAGATCTATATGAAGACATCGCGGCAGAAGAAAAAGCCCGCGCTACTTACCAGTGGATCATCAATATGTCAGATGATCCTGATTTGAATGATGGTCTCGCATTTTTAAGAGAACGGGAAATTGTCCACTCCCTGCGTTTCCGGGAAGCCGTAGAGATTCTTAAAGAAGAACGGGATAAAAAACAATTCTTCTAAGCAAAAAGCCTACCCAAAAAAGGTAGGCTTTTATGTTTTTATTCCTATAAAAGTTAACTCATTCGGTAGCGGATATATAGCGCCAATAATAAATCGATAACGAAATGAGCGGTGATTGTCGTTAATAGGTTTCCTGTGATTTCATACATATAGCCGATAAAGAAACTGACGAATAATACGGAAATAAGCAGTACAAACTTTTTTAAATAACGGATGTGCATCACAGCAAATAATGTACTCGCAATTATATAGCCGAATTGTGCATGAAGCACCCCGCGGAACAACAACTCTTCACTGATGGCAACCAATAATGTGATGCCAATAATACCTCTTAGTGAGCGGCCTTTAAACACCTTGACATTAATACCGCCATCATCATAATACTTTTCAGGAACAAATTTCATTAAAATTAAATCAATGGAAACTACAATGACTCCTGGTACTATTCCATAGACAAAAACTTCGAACGGGGAAAAAGTAAGTTGATTTCTCCATCCCTCCCAGAAGCTGGAAAAAAGGAGCCAGCTGCCTATCACACTTAAGGCAAGAATGATTGCTTGTGTCAACACAAGGTGTAATGTGATTTCCCTGTTTGACATCGTTTTTATAAGGTCTGACTGGCTTGGTCTCTTCATGCTTGTCCCCCTGCGAGAAATATCTTGTACAGCCTCTCTTCCCAACTCTCCTGTTCCGTATTCCTTTCACTCTCACCAAATGAAAAGTCATGCAGTTGAAACCCACATTGATCACAACATGGAACAACAGGCGGCTTTACTGTATCTTGAAAAGCCTGGTATAACTTTTCTCTTCTGCAATTTCGGTGATGAACCCATGTCAACAATTCAGAGAATCTGGCCATTTTATAGTGGTACCTATTTTCAATCCGCTCTTTCAACAACTCATAGAATTCTTTCCATTTCTTTTCATTGAATACTACTTTCTTATTATCAAGCAGTCCATTTCGATAAAAATGATACTTAAAAAAACGCCATTGGTTCTCGGACAACTCCAATTGATCTTGGACCATTTCATCTGACGGAAGCAAAGCATTGGCCTGGTAGAGGCAGAGCAAATAATGCAGGACAGCCTTCAAGTGTGCAGGTTCTG
Organism: Thalassobacillus sp. B23F22_16; assembly: GCF_043496955.1. NCBI lineage: Bacteria > Bacillati > Bacillota > Bacilli > Caryophanales > Bacillaceae > Thalassobacillus > Thalassobacillus sp. B23F22_16. The sequence goes on from NZ_JBIEKD010000003.1 coordinate 104,970, forward strand.
GAAGCTCGCTTTGTATCAGCTTTTTTGGCAGGTAATCATCAGACGGAGAATAGTACACGATACTGATACTGTGATTACCATCGCGTCCTGCTCTCCCTACCTCCTGGATAAATGACTCTGTTTGGGTGGGGAGATGGAAATGGATGACATATCTAATATTTTTCTTATTAATCCCCATTCCAAACGCGTTTGTACAACAAATGATATCCAGCTGATCATTCATGAACTGCTGTTGAATTAACAAACGATCCGCTTGTTCCATACCTCCGTGATAATATGCGATCCTTTTTTCAGGCATTTTTGAAGAAAGTTCTATGGATGCCCGTTCTGCCCAATTTCTACTTGAAAAATAAATCATAGCAGGCGCATCTTGATGATGTAGTGCTTTGGAGATCTTCCTTAATTTTTCATCAGGATTTTCTACATGTTCCACAACAAAACTTATATTTTCTTTGTCCATCGGGTAAATGTGCTGCTTCATTCTTTTTAGCCCTAATTGCTTAATGATATCCCCCTGGACTTCCGGGGTTGCTGTACCGCTTAAAGCCAAAACGGGGGGATGGTTTAACTCAGCAATCACTGTTGATAATTTTAAATAATCCGTTCGAAACTCGTGACCCCATTGGGAAATGCAGTGTGCTTCATCTACGACGAAAAATGAAACTTTCAACATCTTCAAACGACGAATTACCGTTTCATTTTGAAGCATTTCAGGTGATAAATAGATAAGTTTGTATCGACTAAGCTGATCGAACACCTGCTGCTTCTGACTGACTGATAAAAAACTGTTAATGGCTGTCACTTGTTTATAGCCGTTGGCCTTTAGTTCTTTTACTTGATCAATCATCAATGAGACTAATGGCGAGACTACAATAGTAATCCCTTCTGTAATCATCGCAGGAAGTTGGTAACAGACAGATTTCCCTGAACCAGTCGGCAGAATACCGAGCGTATCTTCACCTGCCATTACGTCTCTTATAATTTCTTTTTGTCCTTGCTTGAAAGTATCGAAGCCAAAATACATTTTCAACTTATTTTCCAATAATCTGTCGTTCATAATGTTTCCCCGCTTTGGCTGTGCTGTCTATTTGCTTGCACTAATCTTATTTGGAAATAATCAAAATTCCCTTGAAGTGCATCATAAATTTCCCTGAGCTTATTTGTATTAAGCGTTTGTAGAGTATTATTAATTTCAGTTACCTCTTTATCGCTGATAAAATAATACATAGGAAAATCCGGCATTACCAATGCCATCTCTACAACATGATCATGTATCGTACTCATTTTCAAGCCACGGATGCGAACAATTGATTCCAAATCCAGCCCTTGTTTGATAAGTTTATAGGTTTTTTGTGCTGAGTTTGTAATCAAGCCACCTGTGTCATCTACAGTTTTTACAAATAAAGCCAGTGTAGGCCATTGTTCCGGTTTCGCTTCTGCCATTTGGTAGAAACGATGCAAGCTATGCTGCAGGAGAAGATGTACATCATGGACAGACAAATCAAATTTATCTGCCAGTTGTTGTTTACTTAAACCGATACGGCCTGCACCTGTGATACGGTAACTGAACACCTCTGCCTCCTCCTGAGGAGCGGCATTCAACAAAGTATGGAGTTCCTTATACATATCAATCGTGTGGCTTTCAAGATTCGTCTTGTTACGTTTATAGTTACTCTTCACCCAATTCAAGATATCTGGACGCTCAGAAACTGGCAGGAAGGATTGATGTCCAGCTTTCATATTCGTGATAGTCTGGATATATAAAAATAGACGCTCTTCAAAAACAGAAATATGCTCTTGTATATGTATACCAGCAAAATAAAGCGGTTCCCACTTTTGTTCCAACCGTTTCAGTTCTTCATGACCATAACTAGTAATTTCCGGCCGGTCATTTTTGATAGTTATTTTATGGGATTGTCTCAAACCTTCAACGAAGGAAATTAATTCAGTTCGATCTAACGTTTTATAGATAGCAAAAAATCCAGTCAGTTGATAAGCATGAGCATCTTGCAGTGTCTGAGAGGACCGCTTGCCCGCAAGCAGGTTATAAATCCCCGCCAGTGACCTCTCGCCCTTCAAGTTATTAATACAGCGAAGTAAAATGTATTCAAACACGTAGATTCTCCTTTATGTTTGCTCCTTTTTCAACTTACTACATATGCTTGAGTATGAATAGTTATAAAAGTCACACCAAACCGCATAGCTGCAAGGGTTTCGGGCATTTTTTATGGTTGAAAAAAGTATGGGATAGCAGTACAATAAATTTAAGGCGAATGTTCTCAGAGAGAAAATAATCTTCACTTGTATAATTTATTTTTAGGGATCTGTATTATTAGGAGGGAATGTGTTATGGCTAAATACACAATTGTTGACAAAGAAACCTGTATTGCGTGCGGTGCTTGTGGTGCTGCAGCTCCAGATATTTACGATTATGATGATGAAGGAATCGCGTATGTAGTACTGGATGATAACGAAGGTATCGTTGAAATTCCAGAAGTGCTGGAAGAAGACATGGAAGATGCTTTTGAAGGCTGCCCAACCGACTCCATTAAAGTAGCGGATGAACCATTTGAAGGCGACCCTGTTAAATTTGAATAATTAGCACCAAAGCCCCTGGCCGAGGGGGCTTTTTTTATTTACTCCCCTGTCTTTACTCCTATCCCCCATTTTATTTTAACACGGAACTCTCGCATTGCAGCAATTCACCTTAATTTATTCCCCTGCCTGGATCCCCCAATCCAGCAGGCAGCTTAAACTGTATATTTTGTCTGCTTTTTAGTTTGTATCCATAAGAAGAGGGTTCACTGCTACAGGGGTTTCCAAAGGGTTGGAGAGATCATACCTATCAATACTCCTGAATGGGAGACCTTGCAATTGTACATGTTCATAACCAAATGAGGCAGCCGTAGCCAACACAGCTTCAATCATCGTTATGGATTGTTGGTCCGGTTCCAATTTATTTGAGGTGGTTATAGTAACGGAAAGCAGTTCCTCACTGGCTTCTTCCCCTTTTAACGAAACACCTGCCGGTATTGGGGAATCGATGTACTCTCCTCCCTCATTATCGATCATCGTTTGAAATGCCTCTTCGATTGTGGCGTTTTCATCTATCTTTATAGGAACTAAAAACTTTGATTCCGTTGCCGGATAGTTATAAAGTTTATAACTCACTTTCACAGAGGAGGCGATTGTCAAGGACTCAACCGTTCCAAAGTTACCCATTTCAAAAGGACGTCCATCCTTATATTTAAGGTTCACTTGCGATACTTGGCTATTTTGAAAGGTCTGCTCGATACTATTATGAAGCATAACATCAGAGCTTGAACCTCCAGCCATTTGAAAATCCTCCGGAAAAATTATATCTGCTTCCGTTCCCTTCCTGTTTATTTCTGTTCCTTGTAATGGAAAACCGGCCACGCCAAGTTCTTCTGCTTGTTCAGCCACTAAAGTGGTAGTAGTGGTATAATTCAATTGTCCATCCTTTGTTGTAATGGCAAATGGGATGATCTGCTCCCCATTCATTCCTGCGGCAACCGCAATTATAAATGGGTTTTCCTTAAATTTTTCAAACACCAAATAACTTTGCAGTTCGCTGCCATCCATGTCTCGCTCTGTTACTTCCATTTCAGATGGGATCTGGGAGAGCTCCGCTGACTGCTCATCATGCAGGGTTTCTGAGTTATCTTCACCGCCCTCATTGGATTCTGTCGCTATATCCATCGAGTCTTCGCCAGACTGGTCTATTAAAATGGGCGGGAGGATGAGGGCTGTTAGAAAGAGCACCGCAACCAGAGCAAAGATTGGCATGATAACCAGTTTTCTTTTTTTGGGCTCTTCTTCCATCATTTGAAGGGAAATTTTGTTATAAAGCTCATCTTTATCCTGGTGGTCCTGGATAAAAGGGAATTTTTCTAAATCCTTTTCCAGTTCCTTACGCCTGTCGTTTTTATTTTGCTTCATAATTATCTCCCTCCTTTCGTTGATCTGCCATCAAATCCTGCAATACTTTCATGCCCCGATGCTGGGTTGTTTTCACTTTACTGATGGACCACCCTAAAATATCAGCGGTTTCCTGGATTGACATTAATTGTATGAATCTCAAAATAATGACACTTCTCTGATCCACTGTCAGCTTATCCAAGTGTTCATAAAGAATTTGTATTTGCTCATTTTTTTCAGCTATCTCCTCTGGTAAAGGCTGTTGATCTTTTATTTGTTCGCCTTTTTTCTCCCAGTCGAAAAATTCCAGCAGGCGTTTTCTCTTTCTTTCCTGCTTACGAAAGAAATCGATCGTGACATGTCTGGCAATAGAAAACAACCAAGTTTTTTCACTGCTGTCCCCTTTAAACTTATCGTAAGATTTTAAGACTTTTATATAAACCTCTTGAACGAGGTCTTCCGTTTGCTCCCGATTCTTCACCATATAAAAAATAAACTGAAATATATCCTGATGATATTTTTCATAAAGAGATTCAAATATCGATCTCACAGTGGAGAGACCTCCTGTTCACTAAATTAGTCGCATTATGTATTAAAAAGTTACATCCCCCTTAATAATAGTCATAATATAGAAAAAATACCAACCTTTATTGGCTGGTATTTCAAGCTGGTATCCATTGGTTATAATAACGTTGAAACAGACGACTGAATACAGGATAAAGCGTGGTGATGAACACTGCATTGCCTGCAGCATGGTAAAGATCAAATGGCAGGCCGGCCAGATAATATCCCCAAAATGATCCTGCAAAGCTATACATGGTTACAGACAATACCAGACCATAAAATATGCCACTCAACGCTCCGAAAGCAGCCAATAATAGCAGCGGAATAGCTGACCAATATCTGCCGATCAATCCGCTAACCAAACCAATGACAGCCCAGGCAGCTACTTGCCATATCGTCCAGATCCCCATCCCTAACATGACATTGGACAGGAAGGTGACCAAAACTGCCAGCACAACTGCTGCTAGTGGCCCCAGCCAAAATCCCGCAATAATGATGATAGCAGTAACCGGCTGAACGTTTGGTAAAAAAGCGAATACATACCTGCCAACTACCGCGAGGGACGCCAGCAATGCTATTAATGTTATTTTATAGGTGTTCATCCTTATCAGTCCCATGCATGGAAATCAAAAGTGAAAGAGTCATTTTCTTCTACTTTGTATTCTTTTGCTCCCACAGACGCATCCTCTCCATTGATCGTAAAGAACCAGGCTTTCTGTTCCCCTTCTTTTGCCTCTATCCCTTCAATCTTGGTTACGAAGCCATCTTTTTCCTCTACTTCTTCGAAATTATCTTTTAAAACTTCCATTAAACTTGTACCTTCCTCAACTTCCAACTCTTTTTCTGCCACCATTTCTTCACCTTCCCCTTGGGAAATAGTGACCTTCACAGGTACCTGTTCCTGCTGTTCTTGTTGAGCCTGACTTGACTCCTCTGATCCGGATTGACATCCTGTCAATACTGCCGCTGCCATTAATACAGCAACAATAAATTGCTTCATGTTTAGCATGATCTATCATCCTTTCACGCAGTTTGTTTGTTTCATTGCTTTTGGGTGTGAAATTCAGATAGACAACCGCCTTTTCCCCACATTAAAAGCCCATTCTTCAACAGAATGGGCTTGGACTACCAGTATTCAAATAGGTCCCGACTTAATGGGTTTATTCCACCGGTTGTCTCAAACAGCTCAATCCCCGAAGCTTTGAAACGACGAATCAAGGCAGGTCTACTGGCTTGTGCTTTCCCTACTACGGACCCTTCCCATACATTACGGTACAGTGGTCTGTCCGGTTCGTGGCACTTACAGTTGCGAGGACAGCTTTGGACTTTCACCAAATTCCCTTTTCAACTACTCAAAAGTACCTTGATTCACTTATTCAATTCTATTTTTATATTACCATAAGCTAGGGGAAAGTAAATAGTTGTTTCACAGGTAACAAGATTTTATTACAAATCTTGTAGATCTTCGCTAAGATCAGGCAAGTGAAAAGAAAATGTCGTACCCGAACCTTCTTTACTGTGCACAGCAATAGTTCCCTGGTGTGCTTCAATAATATGTTTAGCGATAGAGAGCCCAAGGCCTGTACCTGTCTTTCCCTTTTTCCTTTTCCTCGATTTGTCTGCCTTATAGAAACGCTCGAATACAAATGGCAAATCTTCTTCAGGAATCCCAGTGCCAGAATCCTGTACAGCCGAATGGATTCCTTCATTCGTCATTTCCAGATGAATATCAACATTTCCACCCGTATTGGTATGGCGAATCGCATTATCGATTAAATTCGTATACACTTGCTCGATACGATCCGGGTCAAAATATTTGGTGCCCATCGCTTCTGGAGCATGGAGTCTTAAGTTGACATCTTTCTCCTGGGCAAGCCCTTGGAATTTACGTACAATCTTTTCTGCGAACGGACGTATTTCTACCTCTTCCTTATTCAAAGTGATATGGCCGGCTTCCATTCTTGCCAGATCCAGCAGTTCGTTAACCAGTCTGCTCATCCGCTGGGATTCTTCATAGATGATTTGGGCAAGTTCGTTTTTCTCCTCCTTGCTTTCAGCTATATCATCTACAATTGCTTCGCTATACCCTTGCATCATCGAGATTGGGGTGCGTAACTCATGGGAAACATTTGCAATGAAATCCTGTCTCAGTTTATCCAGGCGTCGTTCTTCAGTCATATCCCTTAATACCGCAACAGCTCCGCGGACAGAAGATTTATCATATAATGGCGTCATGATAATAACCCAGTTTCTCCCTTGGGCATCTGTTTCTGTCATTACTTCCGTCTCCGTCTCAATCACTTGGTTGAATATCTCTTTCAACCTTTCCGGCAAATGCATAGGCTCATCTTTATAAGCAATATCAGTCCCACCTTCTTCATAAGCCCAGGCTTGCAGGTATTGTTCAGCGGGAGGATTGGTAATCAGGATCTCCCCTTGGCGATTTATAGTGATAACCCCATCAGCCATAGAGCTTAGAATCCCTGACAACTGCTCTTTTTCCTGATTCAATGCATTAATATGAAATTTTAACTGGCGCCCCATCCGATTAAATGCCATTGCGAGCTCCCCAATTTCATCATGGGTAAGAATGGGTACTTTCGTGTTGAATTCCCCTTTAGCAAGTTCTAATGCACCTTCTCGCATCTTGATTAGCGGTGCTGTGATCCGTGTCGATAAGAAGAAAGCGAATATCGTAGTCAAAATGATTGCTATTCCGGCACCCAGAAAAATGATTTTAGTCGTCTGCATTGTCGTCTCTTCTACTGAGTCGAGAGACTGGTAGACAAAGACACCTGAACCTTCTGCATTTAACGATGTACCTACTACCATGACCCCATTTTGAAAGTTATCAATATCCGCTATTTTTTTCACTTGATCTGACCCTGTCAATACGGAAGAAAGCTCCTCATCCGATTCAATCCATTGGCGGTCGATTTGAGGCAGAGTCCCTTCTGCCGAGGAACTCCACATGTCGTCCTCATTAAAAAAGATCACGACACGGCTTGAAGGGTCTTTCACTCTGGTAGAGGTGTCTAAAATTAAATCCCTTTCGCCATATTCATCAACAATTTCGGAAACCTTTTCTGCCGTCTGTAATAACTCTCTTTCAGCTTCTAAAATGTGAAAGTTCTCAAAAAACTCCAGGAGTAATACGGTCAAAAGAAATAATACAAAAGAAACTAATAATAATATAGTGAACCATAGTTTACCTACGACACTGCGCCAAAACATCAGTCACCACTTACCTCGAATTTATATCCCACACCCCAGACAGTTACAATCATTTTTGCGGCATCTTTGGAAACCTTGCTTAACTTTTCCCTCAGTCGTTTTACATGTGTATCCACTGTTCTTAGATCACCGAAAAATTCATACTGCCAGACTTCCTTCAATAAATGCTCCCGTTCAAAGACCTTATCAGGAGCTTTGGCAAGGAAATGTAATAATTCATATTCTTTCGGGGTCAATGTTACCTCTTTTCCATCAGCGGTCACCCGGTGTGCGTCATTATCAATTGTCAGATGAGGAAACACCAATACATTATTTGCCGAAGTCTCTGTTTGAAGAAACTTCGTAGACGAAGACCGACGCAGGATCGCTTTAACCCGAAGCACTACTTCTCTCGGGCTGAATGGTTTTACAATATAGTCGTCTGCTCCTACTTCAAACCCTTGAACACGATTGCTTTCTTCTCCTTTTGCTGTAAGCATCAGCACGGGCGTAGCTTTTTTTTCACGTAAATCCTTACAAACTTCAATTCCATCTTTTCCAGGCATCATAATATCCAATAATATCACGTCGTAATCGTTATTCAGTGACTTAGTAAGTGCTTCATCTCCATCTTCTGCTTCTTCAACCTCAAAGTTTTCTCTTTCTAGATACATACGAATCAGCCGTCTGATTCTTTCTTCATCATCTACTACTAATACCCTTGCTTCTTTTTCCATAGCGATGCCCCCTCTAAAAGTCCCTATATATCATTCAATTCTATTACCTTTGTTTCTTTTCCTCTTAGCATAACAAAAAATGATTATGTAAACGATAGACCATCAGAGAACTGCTGGCCTCTAATGGTCTATCATTGGTCTTTTCTTCTGCAAGTATCTTACAAATCAATCCCTAAATATTTAAGCGTAGGAGTGTAATCCAGCGATAATAAGGTTGACAGCAATCAAGTTGAACATGATGATAGCAAATCCTCCTACGGCAAGCCAGGCTGATTTAGTACCGTGCCAGCCTCTTGATAAGCGCAGATGAAGGAAAAATGCATAGAACAACCAGGTAATCAGTGCCCATACCTCTTTCGGATCCCATCCCCAGAATCGATTCCAGGCTTCTTGTGCCCAAATCATGGCAAATATTAAAGCACCTAATGTGAATATTGGAAATCCGATCGAAACTGCACGATAAGAAACTTCATCAATTAAATCCGGGTTGAATTTTTTCAGCTTCGGCTGGATGACTGCAGCTACTCGCTTCCTCAAAATCAAACGTGCAGCCCCATAAAGAACTAGTCCGCTCAAAAGAGACCAAATCAATGTGTTAAATTTTCTTGCTGCGCTTTCTCCCCTCATCCATTCCGGGGCATCAAATAGTGGCTGCATGGCTCCCGCCGTTTGTAACTCTCCGGCATTTGGGCCAGCAATTGCAGGTAAGTGATATTCTACCGCTGTAATCTGACCTTCTATAGGTGCCTGAAACTGGGCCTGGTAATCCATGGCACCGAAAGTAGTAGTGACAATGATAAAACCCAAAGTAGAGAAAATGGAGTAAATTACAAATTCAAGCCAGAATGTATGCTTAGACTTTTTTGTCTGATCGATTTGCCGGATTAAAAATATCAAGCCTGCCACAAAACTGATAGCTAAGATAGCCTCTCCAATTGCGGCTGTGGTTACATGAATATACAGCCAGTGGGATTTCAAGGAAGGAACCAAGGGCGATATCTCCCTCGGAAACATGCTTGCATAGGCAATGATAAGTAATGCAACTGGCAGTGCAAATAAACCAATAACATCCAATCGATAGATAAAGTAAATGATGATAAACGCCATGACAAGCATCATGCCGAAAAATGTCGTAAATTCAAACAAGTTACTCACCGGGGCATGTTTGCTGGCTGCCCAACGAGTGAAGAAATAACCGAGCTGGGTGATAAACCCGGCAATAGTCAAGGAAATCCCAATAGTACTTGCTTTTCCTCTGCCACTATTTTTTTTATCACGAATCGTCCCGCCAAAAAAGAAGGTAGCGATCATGTAAAAGAAAAATGAAGCATATAATAGATTACTGCTGATTGATACCAGATTTCCCATTTAATTATCCTCCTATCCCCTTTTTCTTGAAAAGGGTCAACCTTTTAATTGCTGCTGATCCTCCGGTATGTCGATTCCTGTCTGATCAATAGACTTTTCGATGTCTTTCTTCAGTCCATACCAATTCTTATTCGTATGGCCGGCAATCCAGACGCCGTCCTCCCTAGGCTGCAGCCATATCCTTCGGTGGTTCCAGTACATTCCCTGGACGACCCCAATCATAAAGATTAATCCCCCTACAGCCATAAACGGCAGCGTATAATCTTTTTTCACAGCCAGTCCAGTAACATCCCTTGTATCGTAACCTGCCAGGCTCAGCTTATATTGATTTTCATTAGTCGGATCGATATTCATTCCGATACCGGCAAAACTGACCTCTGGATCGCCTCCATCTGGAGGATAAACGTAAAATACAAATGCCGGATTTTTAGGGAATTTAGATTTAGAGCGTGGCTGATTCTCGTCCATGTAATATTCTGGAAAATATTCATCGATTACTACCCTGGCACCGCTATCCAGCTCGTATTCCATCTCCGGATCCGTCAAATCGACAGTAAATTCACCCAGTACTGCTGATTCATCGTCCGTTTCATGGAGGGTAAAAGACATAGCAGAAAATTCATCTAACTGATAGCTGGATTGATATAGGGCAAAACCATCAAACTTAGCCGGTTTATTGACAACAATTTCTTTTTTTTGAATTTCTTCGAGTTCCGGCTCAGCTCCTACCACGTCATTGTTGGTACGCTCGTATATCACAGCATTGGTTTGATAGTTGCTGGCAACGGGAGCATTTTGGTTCATCAACGCTTCCTGGAATCGTTCGTCTTTATCAGGATCATAGTTTTCAAGAATGAAGTCTTCATTTTTAACATAATATTGACCGTCTGTGGACGGCACTACAGCAGTCTCACCTTCCCGAACCCATACGAAGTCATCGATATACATAGAAGGTAAAAAGCGTAACAATGCCCCTAAAAGAAAGATAATAAGCCCGATATGATTGACATAAGGACCCCACCTGGAAAATCTACCTTTCTCTGCGAGGATATGTCCATCTTCATCCCAAACTTTATACCGCTGCTTTCTCAGTTTTGTTTTAAAAGCTTCAACATCAGCTTGTCCGTTAGTTTCCCCAAAAACACGCTGGCGTTTCAAAAAAGTATGATGGCGTTTAGGCTTTTGTTTTTTTAGTGCCCTATGTAATGGAACCACCCGGTCAATGCTGCAAATGACCAAGGAAACACCAATGAGTGCAATCATCAACATAAACCATACCGTGCTGTATAAATTGTGGAATCCTAATTGATAATAGATTTTGCCTGCCAGTCCATATTGGTCTTCATAAAATGTCGCCGGGTCAGAGCCCGGAGGGATATACATCTCCTGGGGAAAAATCGTACCAAGGGATGACGCAACCAGGGTAATAATGATCAGCCAGACCCCGACTTTAACAGAAGAGAAAAAGTTCCATACTTTATCTACTATATTACGATTATAAGTCTGGGAACGACGAGCACTTCCTTCATAACGCATATTCAATAACGAGTCTTTCTTATTTCCATCAATATGCTGGTTGCCTTCAATCGGCTTCCCGCAGGCTTCGCATAATACTGTACCTTCCGGGTTGACGTGCCCGCATTCGCATTTGATCTTTTTCATAGTAAAACCTCTCTATACCTAAGACTTATGCTTCCGGTTGAATCTCTTTCAAATGTTCTTCCAGTTTTTCAAGTGTCAGAGGTCCGATGACTTTATCTACAATTTCGCCATTTTCATCAATGAAAAAAGTGGAAGGAATCGGGCTGATTCCATATTGATCCATTACCTGCCCGTTTTTATCATGAAGATTAGTAAAAGTGAGCTCATATTTATCAATAAAACGATTGACTACCAGTTTCGTGGAATCAAGGTTGACGCCCACTATCTCTACACCTTTTTCCTTATACTTTGGGTACAGCTCTTGCATGTAAGGCATTTCTTCTTCACAAGGCTTGCAATATGTAGCCCAGAAGTTGAGCATTACTCCTTTTCCTTTGAAATCATCCAGAGATTTTCTTTCACCCTCTGTACCGAATTGTTCCAGTTCAAAGTTCGGAGCCTGTTCACCTTCCGCAACAACCGCATCATCTTGAGACAAATTTCCAATAATCGCAAAAATGACAAGACCGACCAACACAGCTAATGTCAGGGTGCGAAATATCATCCGACGTTGTTTTTTCTTCTTTTTATCCATTTTCACCACTCCTTTTGCGATTATAACATTTAACACTATTGGTAAATGTGAAAGTTATTTAACATTTTTCTCCGCTAAATGCCTTAGCTGTTTCACTTCATGGGGGGTCAACTCACGAAGCTCCCCTGCATTTAAACCATGAAGATCAAGGAAACCATAACGTTCCCGTTTCAATTTATCGACAGGAAACCCGATGGAATCAAACATTCGACGCACTTGTCTGTTTTTCCCTTCGTGCAGGATCAATTGAATAATAGCTGTGTTCTTCTTTTTATCCACCGACTTTGTTTTGACATGTGCAGCTTTTAATACTTCACCATCAGACCGTATTCCTTTTGTCAGCTTAGCTAAATCTTCTCTTAAAGGGATTCCTTTTGTCTTCGCGATATATACTTTTTCAATTTCATGTTTAGGATGCATCAATTGATTGGCGAATTCCCCATCATTTGTTAATAATAAAATCCCGGAGGTGTCATAATCCAGACGGCCGACTGGAAATACACGTTCCTCTATTTCTTCAGGAAGAAAATCTGTTACTACTTTACGGTTTTTATCGTCTTTGACACTGGAAATTACACCGCGTGGCTTATATAGAAGAAAATAAACCGGTTCTTCTTTGGTCAATGGCACACCTTCCACTTCTACTTTATCATCGGCTGTCACTTTCGTCCCCAGTTCCTTAACGACCTTTCCGTTGACGGATACCTTTCCTTCCACAATCAGCTTTTCCGCTTTTCTTCTTGATGTAACACCACTTTTAGCAATTACTTTCTGTAAACGTTCTAATGAACCTGTCATACTAATCACCTACTTAGTTATTGTTATATAATATAATGGATAAATAATAGACGTCATTTCCCCCTTCATTAAGTGATTAACTCCATTAACTATTTCTATACAAACTTAATGAAAGCCATATACAATTTATAGTACGGGAAAAATGTTAACGCCTTATGAACACATGAGAGGAAATTAACTGACCAGGCAAGAAGCATCCAATACCCGACAGTAAGCCACGCTGAGATTTTCAGCGTGGCTTACTATCTGGTCTCCTTATCCTGCTCAACTGAAAAGGATGGTGACAACTATTATTGAAGCTATTATACCAATCATGTCAGCGGCTAGTCCAACTTTAAGCGCGTCCCCCATCTTTTTTATTCCGACTGCACCAAAATAAACGGTCAGTATATAAAAGGTCGTATCGGTACTCCCTTGCATAACAGATGCCAAATACCCGATAAACGAATCAGGTCCATAAGTTTTTATTAATTCACTTGTCATCCCTAATGCAGCGGTTCCGGATAACGGACGTACAAGTGCTAATGGCAATATTTCTTCAGGCATGCCCAGCAACACTGTAAGTGGTTTTACTAAAGTGATGAATGCTTCCATTGCTCCGGAAGCACGGAAGATAGCAATGGAGACCATCATCCCAATCAAAAAAGGCAGCAGGGAGATAGCTATATCTATCCCTTCCTTGCCTCCTTCCACAAACTTTTCATACGTTGGGACCCTTTTGTAGGTCGCTGTTAAGAGAATCAGCAATATAATAGCGGGGATTATCCAAATGCTGATACTCATTCTGCTCCCCTCCTGTATCTTCGCCAGTAAAAATAACGATCAATCAATAGAGCTCCTGTTGTGGAAATAGTGGTAGCTATAATAGCCGCTCCGACAACCGCCGTCGGATCAACAGAGCCATATTTCATCCGTATCGCTATTACCGTCGTCGGTATCAATGTAACGGAGGAAGTATTGATTGCCAGAAATGTAATCATCGATCGGCTTGCTGTATCTTTACCATGGAGCTGCTTTAATTCTTTCATCGCCTTCAAACCCATTGGCGTAGCAGCATTGCCTAACCCGAACAAATTGGCGGTCATATTCGATAAAATATAACCCATGGCTGGGTGATCTTTGGGGATGTCAGGGAATATCCGCTGAACGACGGGACGGAACAAAGCGGCAAGACCTCTCAGCAAACCAGCCTCTTCGGCAATACGTGTTAACCCTAACCAGAATATCAGCACCCCCATCATGGTCAGCGTTATCATAATCGCATCATCAATGGTACTGAAAATGGCTTTATTAACCTCTTCCATCGTCCCATTAAAAGCAGCAAATACAATTCCTATTACTGCGAGCAACGACCAGATAATATTTACCATGACGCCAACCCCATAAACCGATTGGCTCTTTCCCGCCAGTAAGAAAGTAATGTTCGCTCAGAAGGACTATCCACAACAGCTGTGGCCATGATTGGACTGTCCTCGAGATAGATTACATGCCTTCCGACAAGTGAGCTGTCAGTATTCGACAGCAAATTCAACTTTGAATGAAGTGACTGCTTCTCAGAAGCGGTTACCGGCCAAATAACATCTCTTGTATAATATAAAGATTTCTTATCGGGGACGTTTACTGGAACTTTACCTTTTTCCTGAAGGAGGACGTGATCAAAATTTTCAAAGCCCCACTCGTACATCCGTTGATGATCATTCCAGTCATCTCCTGCATTCAATGTCACAGCGACCAGTTCCATATCCCCTTTTTTTGCTGTCGATACTAATGTCCTGCCTGCTGCTTTGGTATATCCTGTTTTCCCTCCGGTACAATAATCATAATATTTTGTGAGGAGTTTATTTTTATTGAACCAGTAATAATCTCTGTTTTCAGATAAGTACCGGTCCGCTCCTGTTATTTCACGGAATGTATCATTCTGCATGGCACTTCGCATTAATACTGCCAAATCATACGCAGTAGAATAATGATTGTCCGAATCGAGACCATGCGGGTTATCAAAGTTGGAATGGTTCATTCCAAGCCAGGCCGCCTTTTCGTTCATCAAAAATGCGAACCCTTCCTGAGACCCGCCCACATGCTCTGCAATTGCCATAGCCGCATCGTTACCGGACCGGAGCATCAGGCCGTAAACGAGATCCTTAAGGGCCATCTTTTCTCCTTCTTTTAAATAGATGGATGACCCTTCGGTATAAACAGCATTATGACTCGCTTTCACTTTTTCTTCTAATTTTCCAGATTCAACGGCTATTAGTGCTGTCATTATTTTTGTCGTACTTGCAATCAACTCTTCTTCGTCAGCGGCCTTCTCATATAAAACTCTCCCTGACTGCATGTCCATAAGCACAGCATTCCTGGCAGAGACAGAGATCGCTGCTTCCGCTTGAAATGGATGAATAAGACTAACGATGAGGAAACTATAAATCAACCATATAATTGTGCGCTTCTTCAAAGCCGCTCCTCCTTCAATTCATAACTTACTATTTAATCTATGCGAAGGAGACGAGCGTATGATATAGATGGGCCTCTTTTAAATAGGAACAGCCGAAAATAAATCGTTTTGAACGAAACGAGCAGCAACATTTGCGAGCAAGCCATATCTCCTGGATAATTTTTTAATCTTACTTCTAACATATAAAAAGTATGAATCAGATCAAAAAAACTGCCTCATACGTCTATTACAGACTTATGGGGCAGTTCCTTTCTTATTCTTGTCATTTTGTTTCCTATCTCTCAGGATGCCGGACCCTCTTTCTTATTTCCTTCCAGGGCAGCTTTCGACTGGTTATTTGTCTCATAACATTCCAATTCTTGCCGGACTTTTTGAAAAGATGACTCCAGTTTCAACATCAAGTTTTTAAAGGAATGCGGTGGCTCGTAATGATAAAGGATTGCACTTTCTCCAGTATACGCGGCACGGCTGTCCTCATACCAAGTATCACTTTTAGGAGCAAAAAACTCTGCGATACATTGATGGTATATACCGTACAACGTCCGCTCTGCTGCTGCCGTTTTAAACCCTTCCGATTGAAGCAGGACAGCAATGGCGTCTTTAGCTTCATCACAAAACACTTCTAACCTGCGAAGCGACTTCAATAAAGAACGGTAGTATCTTTTTTCTTTACTTCCTTGTTCTTCCATTAAACTATCCAGTTGATGATAATCAAGATAGGCATCTAACTGCTCAACTATTAATGTTAAATAACTTCCTGCCACATTCAGTTGTGCCCGTATCATCTGTTTGCGCATAGCCAGCCTCCTAAGTGGTGAATATCTCATGAAGGTCAATCTCAAGCATGAAGAAATTCCAGGGTGGATTCGAGATCGAATCGCTTGCCATCGCTAAGCTTTAAGAAGGCCTGTTTGGCAGCTTCCCAATTCACATTCGTATACAGTTCCTTATATTTCTCATAATCATTAATATACACTTTTTTGCGATGTTTATAGCCAGGATTTTTCACAAGTGCAATAAAAGCTGCCATGTCCTTAAGCATGATTTCTTCCTCACCGAACACCATTACCGGGTTCTCCGAAAAAGGTGTAAACTCTTCAGGCTTTTCATCAAAATACCGTAAATATAGTAAAGAAAAACTGTGTTCTTTGCCCTTATCTTCATAAATTACTTCGGAGCGATTGAAAAATTCTTCAGGTGAATTGGACTTTTCTTTTACCAACTCTACGCCTTTCGCAGATATGATTTCCATAGGCTCCCCCTTATCAACATATGATAAGTATATTTTACCATAACCCTATTGAAAAAGTTGTATATTATTCTTCATCGGGTTGCTTCTCTGAAGCTGGTGCTTTGAATTCTTCAAAGAAAAGGTCGGCTTCTGTCTCCACATCTTCTTCATTCCCTTCTGGTAAAGGGGGCAAGTCTTCTAAGGAGCTTATTCCAAAGTAAGTTAAAAAATCTTTCGTAGTACCATACAAAATGGGACGCCCTATCCCCTCTTTCCTCCCGACTTCTTTAATCAGGGAGCGGGTAGTGAGGGTCTGAATTGCGCGTTCACTCTTCACTCCTCGCAGTTCTTCAATTTCCGACCTGGTAATTGGTTGTTGGTAGGCAATGATAGCAAGCGTTTCCAGGGCGGCTTGTGACAACCGGGATGCATACGGTGTATCTAATAATCGCTTCAAATAGGGAGCATGTTCAGCTTTAGTAGTCATATAGACCATATTGTCCACGGCCATAAGGGCAAGACCGCGTTTATTATCTCTGTAGTCAATTTTCAGGCTATCAAGTATTTCATCTAGCGCTTCTTGTTCTACTTCGAGTACATTTCTGAGTTTATTTGTGTTTATTCCCTCTTCCCCGGCAGCAAAAAGAAGCCCTTCTACTATCCCTTTATACTCATGAATGTCCATTAATTAATCCTCCATTTTATATACCAGCAATTCGTCAAAGTGCTTTTCTTGCACACAATAGATTTCTTTTCCTTTCATCAATTCCAACAAGGCCATAAAAGTTACGACAATATGTTGGCGGGATGGCTCCGGAAAAAGTTCAAAAAAACTAACAGCGTTTCCTGAGCTGTTAATATACTCCTTAATTTCAGTCATTCTCGTTTGTATCGGGATTTCATCACGTTGAATTTTGGTGTCGGTACGACTCCTCTCCTGTTTTTTACGGCCTTTCAGTATTTTAGCCATAGCTCCCAGGATGTCATAGATCGACCCCTCGCCTTCACGCACCACAGGCTTACCATCTTGAAAATCTTCGAGGTTCGAAGGGGGTTTTGTATACGTTCGGTCAGCATTTTCTTCCTTGTGTTTAAGGTGCAACGCGGCATCCTTATATCTGCGGTATTCAATCAAACGCCTCATTAACTCTTCCCTGGGATCTTCTTCCAGATCTTCTTCATCATCCAAATCAAAAGATTGATTGGGTAAGAGCATCTGGCTTTTCATTGCTAACAGGCTTGCTGCCATGACTAAATATTCACTTGCTATATCCAGCTCCAGTTCTTGCATCGTATGGATGAAAGTCATATACTGTTCTGTTATATCAGCGACAGGAATATCGTAAATATCGATTTCATACTGGTTGATCAAATGTAAAAGAAGATCCAGCGGTCCCTCAAATGCGTCTATCTTTACTTGATAACTTTGTTTCATATATGTATTTCCTCCACATTCCATTGGAATGATATCAATACCGCCTAAACAAAGAGCGGTATACTCCTTTAGTATCGTAAGATGTATCTTACCAAAAAATCAAAGCTTCGTTAACTGCAAGATACAAGGTGCGGTGAATAAAGTGGCGTTTTTACATTAAACCTCGTATTGTTCATTTCGTTTATACTTATAAAGCCGTTTAGTCCAGAAATAGACAGATAACAAACACTTGTCATAAAAATTTGGTGATTCTTTCTTCGCCCTCATATATGTTACACTCATGGTATCTTCTAAGAAGGAGCAATGTAATGATTTATCCCCAAGCCTATACAGATTTTCTAGTCCATTTCAATGGAACGAAGGACTTTTTTGAATGTCATGAAGTATTAGAAGAATATTGGAAAGAAACTACCCCATGCCACCGTGAGTCTGTCTGGGTATGGTTAATTCAGTTCGCTGTAAGCCTATACCATTACAGACGGGGTAACGAAAGTGGCGCCATCAAGCTGTTAAAACGTTTGGAACGCACCTGGAATGTCCAGGCAGACAATTTAGAAAGCCTGGGATTACATGCGCATGATATAAAGATTACATTAACCGAAGTTCACGAATCACTACGACAAAAAAAGCCTTATTATAATGTTAATATTTCAATACTGGATCCTGACCTGCAGGCTATCGTCCAGAGAAAATGTCTGAACTGGAATGTTCCTTATAACAGGGAAACAGACCCTGGCGACTACTTCCTTACTCATAAACATAAGTTAAGAGACCGTCATTCAAGCGAGGCGGTACAAGCAGACCAGCTAAGCCAAAAGTAAATCCCTTACCCAAATGAAATAAGCGCATGTCAATGACATGCGCTTATTTTTATCAGGCTTCAGCAGATTTAGCATCTGAACCAGTTGTGCAGCACTTTTCTAAAAAACCACTTGTGGCTTCGTCAGCACATACGTGATATTGGTCCTTATAAAAGCCCTTCACGCCTTGCACCATCTTTTTACCAATGCCCATATTTCGATGAGAAGGGTTGACAGTGACATGTTGAATCACCGCTCGTTCGCCTTCTTCTAATCGGACACCGACTGCCCCGAGGATATCTTCGTCCTTCCAAAGGAATAACTGCCAATCCTCATTGGTTTCATATTCTTTTATGGTTTGCTGGAGCTTCTTGACATCCTTCTCTTCTGGCATGAATGACAACAGCCCCATTGCAATTTTTTCAAATGTTTTCTTATAACGAATTAACATAGTAACCCCTCATTATGAAAATAACTTTCCTACTCCCATGATGGGCAGGATAAAGGCTGTTTCCTTAATAACCAGCCAAGATCATCTTATTACTATTTACCGCTTCAACCGATCATGGACAGGTGAAGCAATCAATCATTTATGGCTGAAATATATGCATATTTTTATAGTGCTATGAAAAACCAGTAGTATAATCCCCATAGTATGCTAAAGGTTAATAAAACGATAAACAAAATCACATTTTTCTTTCTCATTCAGCTTCCCCCGTGTTAATAACCTTTTTAAGCTTCAACGAATAGCATAAGCTAAACTAAAAAATTATTCAAGTTGTCTTATGTAATTGTTTATTTAATAATATATGGAAAAAACGATAGCCATCCGAATATTTTCCCTTCCAATAAAAGGGGATCAGATTGACAACTGATAAATATAAATTGAACCATAGAAAGGTATTACCTTCTTCTAACCATAGATAGAGCAAGAAAAAAAAGAATAGGTTCATCAGCGGTCCGCTTAAGGTAATCATCGCCTCTCTCCAAAGAGAAATTCCACAGTTATGCCTGCTCTCTGTATGACCGCCAAGGAAGAATATAGCGTGTATATATAAATGAAGCTTCCCCATTTTGATTTGAATCAATTTCGGTCCAAAGCCGATCCGTACCTTGGCTTCCCCCTGGTTGATTAGCACTGTCGGAATGGCATGCCCTAATTCATGGATTAAGATACCCAAAGGAACTACCCAGATCATAGCTGTCAAAAATTCCAACAAACGGTAATCTCTCCCCTCCCGTAAGGATATCATAGATAGAAAAATAGTGAGCCGAAACAGGCCCACTATTCTCCTACTTACTCTTCATCCCACACGCGGACTTCTTTCATTGTATCTCCCGGTTTGATATTCAAGACTGTATCCATTCCTTCAGTAACTTGTCCGAATACAGTATGGACGCCGTCTAAATGCGGCTGAGGTTCATGGACCAGAAAGAACTGACTGCTTCCTGTATCTTTCCCGGCATGGGCCATTGAGAGTGACCCGGCAACGTGTTTGTGCGGATTCCCTTCCGTTTCACATTTAATTGTTTTACCGGAGCCACCACGGCCGGTTCCGGTCGGGTCTCCTCCTTGTGCTACAAAACCAGGGATTACACGGTGGAAAATGACTCCATCATAGAAACCACTGTTGGCTAATTCTTCAAAGTTGGCTACTGTTCCCGGTGCATCTTCCGGGTAAAATTCCAATAAAATTTTTTCTCCTGTTTCAAACGTAATGCTGCCTTTTTTCATGTAAGACTCTCCTCTCCTTTTTTATAAGAGCAATCTAACCTTAGCAAATCTTCATAGCTTTCCCGCTCAATGACCAGTTGATGTTCGCCATTTTCCACGAAAACTACAGCAGCTCTTGGAAAACGGTTGTAATTATTAGACATCGAATAGCCATAAGCGCCAGTACTCATTACAGCAAGAATGTCATGATGAGATACTTCCGGTAGCTCCACATCCCATATTAGCATATCTCCGGATTCACAGCACTTCCCTGCTACGGAAACTTTTTCATGCAATGGAGCGTCCATTTGATTGGCAACAACAGCTTCATATTTCGCATGATACAATGCCGGCCTTAAGTTATCAGTCATACCGCCATCCACAGAAATATACTTTCGGACCCCGGGAATTTCTTTTATAGAGCCGATAGAATATAAAGTAACCGCGGCATCACCGACAATCGCACGGCCCGGTTCTATCCAGATTTCCGGTATTGGATAATTACGCACAGCAGCCTGTTCATTAACTTCATTAATAAGCGCGTGGGCATAGGCATCTAATTCCAGGGGATCATCATCTTTCGTATAACGGATGCCGAAACCTCCTCCCAGGTTAAGTACATCAGCTATAAACCCGTATTTCTCCCGCCATTCTCCCATGGAAGTGAACAGCTTTTTAGTCGCCATTAAAAACCCGCTTGTTTCAAAGATCTGTGAACCGATATGGCAATGGAGACCGATTAGATGTATGCGTTCAGTTGCATGGATACGTTCAAACGCTGCGTCAGCCTGACCACTGGATAAGTCAAAACCGAACTTAGAATCCTCCTGGCCGGTCAGAATATAGTCATGGGTGTGTGCTTCAATACCCGGTGTCACTCTTAACAGCACATCCATTTCTTTCTGCTTCTCTTCAAGGATAGCGGTTAGCAAATCAATTTCATAGAAGTTATCGACCACGATACAGCCGATTCCTTGTTCTACAGCCATCTCTAATTCATCTACACTTTTATTATTGCCGTGGAGATGGATCTTTTCTACCGGAAAGTCTGCCTTAAGCGCCGTATATAATTCACCTTGAGAGACGACATCAAGACTCAGGTTTTCCTGTTTAGCTACTTGCAGCATCGCCACAGAAGAAAAGGCTTTGCTGGCATAGGCAACCTGAGCCTTCATTCCTCTATCTTCAAATGTTTTTACGAATGCACGGGCATTTTTACGGATACGCTCGACATCATATACAAATAATGGAGTGCCATACGTTTCTGCTAATGACACTGCATCAATTCCTCCAATAAGTAAATGGCCTTGCTCATTATATGGTAAACTCATGTAGTTCCTTCCTTCCTCTATCAACCATCCAAAATATTTTGATTACTTTCTCCTTTATCATACGGATTGGACCAGTTCAGGGAAACGGCTTCATTTCCTTTTTTCGAAATGTACAATAATTGTTTCAGGAGAGCCACAATCAAAAAAGAATGCCCCCAGTGAGGGAAAGACATTCTTATTTGTAAATTATATTAAATTTATCATATGGTGCTAAAACCGGCAAATACCAAATTACGGCTGCCGGTTATTATTTTGTGGATGGACGATACTTGGCCGGACTTTGGCTAATGGAACAGAAAGACGGAATAATATTTGCATCATTGCCTTCATATTGAATGGCAAAAACGGCCAAAAATAAGGCGTGTTTAATGATTTTGTTCGTGCCAAGGCAAGGATATATATCGTAAAACCAATAGTAAATCCTTTCACTCCAAAGAATGCAGTAAACAACAATAGAAGGATTCTGCTGATTTTATTTGCTACACTCAACTCATAACTAGGCGTAGCAAAAGTACCTATAGCCGCTACCGCCACATACAATATTACTTCAGGTACAAACATGCCAACATCAATGGCAATTTGTCCGATTAGTACAGCAGCTATCAAACCCATCGCAGTTGATAGGGGGGTGGGGGTGTGGATGGCTGCTATCCTTAAAAATTCAATTCCGATATCTGCTATTAATATCTGAATGACGACAGGTATACTGCTTTCTTCATTTGGACCAATGAAAGCAAGTGGTTCAGGAAGCAGAGAAGGCTCCATAACCATCAGCAGCCAGAATGGCAGTAAAAACACGGAAGCAAACATACCGATGAACCGAATCCACCTGATGAACGTCCCAACCACCGGCGATTGCCGATATTCCTCCGCATGCTGGACATGATGAAAAAAAGTAGTAGGAGTAATGATCATACTTGGGGTTGTGTCTACCATAATTAATACATGCCCTTCAAAGAGGTGGCTGGCAGCAACATCAGGTCGCTCTGTGTAGCGGACCAGCGGAAAAGGATTAAACCCTTGTTTCACAATATATTCCTCTACCGTTTTATCAGCCATTGAAAGACCATCAATTTCAATATTCTTCACCTCTTCTTTTACAAGTTTCACTAATCCTGGATCAGCCACGTCTTTCAGGTAAGATATACATATATCTGTTTTTGACCTTGTACCTGATTTGACAATTTCATGACGCAGCCTTCCGTCCCTGATTCTTCTTCGTGTCAAAGCTGTGTTTTCAATAATATTCTCTGTATAACCGTCCCGTGATCCACGGACGACTTTTTCGGTATCGGGCTCCTCAGGTGACCTGCCCGGATAGGATCTCACGTCAATGATGAACGCTTTTTTCTCACCCTCAACAAAGATGACAGCCAACCCTGATAATAGTTGAGTAATACATTCTTCCATCGATTCAGCAATTTCAACTTGTTGATGGACAAGGTGTTCATATATCCCTTCAAACACTTTACGTGTTCTTGGTTGTTCCGCTTCCCACTCCATCAATTCTTTCATCAACTCAATGACATAGGCAGTATCAACAAGACCTGTGACATAATACATATTCAGCTTTCGGCCTAAAATCGGAAACTGCCGGAAACCTACATCAAAGGATTCTTCGATGCCTACTTGTTCATCCATGAATTTTTCAATATCATGTAAACGTGACATCACACTGGTTTCTTTTTGCTTCTCCATGACGTTCTCCTTTCTCTATCGCAGGTCTAAGTTAAGATCCGGATTCTTTACCCTTTTGGTTTGAAAATGACAGCGACCAAAAATCCGAACAAAATCGCTGAGGCGATACCGGCTGAGGTAAGCTGGAATATTCCAGTTGCTATTCCGATAAAACCGTGCTCTTTCGTTTGCTCCATGGCACCATGAAGTAAGGAATGGCCGAAGCTTGTAATAGGGACAGTCGCTCCCGCTCCAGCAAATTCAATCAAGTTATCGTATAAATCAAAAGCATCCAGAACGGCTCCCGCTACGACAAAGGATGACATGACATGGGCTGGCGTCAGCTTTGCAATATCCAGCAGCAGCTGCCCGATGACACAAATGCCTCCTCCAACCAGGAATGCCCATAGATAAACCATCATGCTCCCTCCTCTCGCATGAGTACCACACCATGAGCAATCGCTGGAATGGACTCCTTCTGCTGAACCATGGTCGGACTCATCAACGCCCCAGTAGCTACTACAAGAATTTTGTTGTATTTTCCTGATGCCAGGTCATCCAGCAACTTCCCATAGGTCACAACAGCTGAGCAGGCACATCCACTACCTCCACTGAAGACAGGCTGGTCACTATGATAGATCATCAAGCCACAATCATTATGCACCTCTTCGACATCAAATCCATCTTCCTTCAGCATATCCCGTACGATAGGAGTTCCGACAGAAGATAGATCCCCAGTGGCAATCAAATCATAATCTTTCGGGGAGCGGCCCATGTCCTGAAAATGGTTCTTGATCGTATCGTAAGCAGCTGGTGCCATCGCCGAACCCATATCGAATGGATCCTTTGTTCCGTAATCCATGACCCGGCCGATTGTGGCAGCCTCCACTCGTATGTTTGATTTCTGTTTAGAGATCATTACGGCACCACTTCCTGTGACAGTAAATGTGGCTGTCTTTGGTTTTTGCCCACCATATTCCGTTGGATAACGGAACTGCCTCTCTGCTGTGGCGTTATGTGAACTTACAGCCGCAATTACTTGATCTGCAAAACCTCCATCTATTAATGAAGCACCGGTAGCCAGCGTTTCCATGGATGTCGAGCAGGCACCAAACATACATAGAAAAGGTATACCCAACTCCTTAGCAACATAATTCGCAGTAACATTTTGATTAAGTAAGTCACCGGCAAGGAACAAATCCATCTCTGAGCGATCTTTTCCAGATTTTTGTAAACAGGCATTGACTGCATCCTTCATCAATTGGCGTTCAGCCAGCTCCCAATTGTCTTGATTGCAATGTAATTCCTGGTACGTTCGATCAAAACTCTCTCCTAAAGGTCCAGCTGCTTCCAGCGGACCTACAGCTGTGCCTGCAGCGTTAATATAGATGGCACTGTTATATAACCAAGACTGCTGTCCCATTTTACCCATGATTGTTCCTCCTAGAAGAAATGTTGCCAAGTATATCTCAGCATGCCAAGAACATATGCTGCTACTACTCCAAATACGATGACTGACCCGGCAAGCTTGAACAAGTTGGTTGCTACGCCAAGAACTAAACCCTCACTCTTATGTTCAAGAGCGGCAGATGTTATCGAGTTAGCAAATCCAGTGACCGGCACTGCCGATCCCGCACCAGCAAACTGGCCGAGTTTATCGTATACACCGAAGCCGGTTAACAAAGCAGCTGTAAAGATTAATGTCGTTACTGTAGGATTGACCGCTTCTTTTTCAGAAAAGTTCAGTACATTCACGTAAAAGTCTGTCACCGCCTGGCCGATGACACATATCAACCCTCCAACGATAAAAGCCTTCAGACAGTTCCAAAAGTAATTTGGTTTTGGCTGGTAATTTTTAATGGTTTTATTATATTGAGCCTGCACAAATTTATCACTCATGTTATTACCTCCAAGTTTCATTTCACGAATAGAAGCCAATGGAATAATGAGCCGGTTATTTTACCCAGCACTAGAGCCATCATTAATAACAACAATTGCCCCTCCATCCCGATTCGTTTCGTAAGGAGGGGAAAGACATTCAATACTTCCGTAAGCGCTGCGGCCAGCATACCGATAAATATCCCGTGTAGTAATCCCCAAATGCCAATGACTACATCAGGCAGAAATATAGCCTGATCACCGAAAGAGAGATATATTCCAGCAAAGGTTCCTATGATTACAGCTGATTCGTAGCTTCGTACTTTATTAGTGGCACCGCTTAATTGCATCAATCGCGGGATGATTCCTAAGACAGTCAGGAAAGCAACAAAACCAGTCCCTACCGCTATTCCTGCAGCCAGTCCTATCAGGATTTCAAGAAGAATGGTTATCATCGTCGTTTTCCACCTTATTTTCATTAACGGCTACATAGGAATCCATACTCTGTTGATACTTAAAAACTTCTACTTCTAACGGAGACGGTTCTTCATTGATTTTTTTATTAAAAACATGATTAAAAAATAGGATCATACCAAGTCCAAGCCCTATCGAATAAGGGATTTGAATCCAAACAGGATGTTTTTTCTGTTCTCCTGTAAGCATAAAATGAAGTTTTTGATGCACCGCTTCCATACTCACATCATAGTGAAAGTTCATGATTGCCATAGCTGCACCTACAAATAACAACACCCATATGCCCGCCACCATCCATAAAGGAGGTTTTCGCTTCTTGGTAGCAATAGTAATGATCGTCTGCGGAGGCCCTATGAGCTGAACTTCAACTTCTGGAAATGACTCAGCAATTTTTTCTATTACTACAAAACCATCAATAACAATGAGGTTTTTGTCTTTTTTCGTTATATAGTGAAGTGGCAGTGTTTCCATCTTTTCTTTTAAAGTTATTGAACAAGCGAGATAGGCGATGTCTTTAAGGAGAACAGGGCGATAACTTGTCATATCCACCTTTTTCCGCAGCCGAACATATACAATATTTCCCATAAAAACTACCCTTTCGACCTGAGCCTTTATTTCTTAGTATGGATAGTAACCGGAAAAACATGCACTTGTAGGAAGACATACAAAAAGACGCATCGTAGGCAATGCGTCCATCGTAGAGATTAATCAGGCTCCATTTGCTCTTTAATCTCTTTCAATATTTTCTTTTCTAACCTGGATACCTGTACTTGGGATATGCCAAGCCGTTCTGCCACTTCCGTCTGTGTCTGATCCTTGAAATAGCGAAGATAAATAATCAGTCGTTCTCTTTTATCCAGTTTGCGGATGACATCCTGGAGCATCATTTTATCAAACCACTTGGTATCATCTTCAGCCATCTGATCCAGTAAGGTAATAGGATCACCATCATTTTCATATACGGTTTCATGTATAGATTGAGGCGCCCTGCCTGCTTCTTCAGCAAGTACCACTTCTTCTGTAGTCATTTCCAGCGCCTTAGCCATCTCCTCGATGGTCGGCGATCTGCCAAACTCTTTGGTCAATTCTTCTTTTTTCCGCCGAATCTTATTGTTTGTCTCTTTCAATGACCTGCTAACTTTTACACTGCCGTCATCACGGATGAAGCGTTGTATCTCACCAATAATCATCGGCACTGCATAAGTAGAGAACTTCACTTCATAGTTCAAGTCGAATTTATCTACGGACTTCAACAACCCGATACAGCCGATTTGGAACAGGTCTTCCTGATCGTAACCACGGTGGATGTATCGCTGCACTACCGACCATACCAATCGGACATTTCTTTCGACTAACAAATCTCTTGCTTCCTGATCACCCTCTTGACTCCGGGCGATCAATGCCCTGACATCTTCATCAGTCAACCGCTTATTTTTTTGACTCACATCCACATTCATCGCAGACCCCTAATTACAATACGCTTTATTTGTACTTAAATGCTTGATCAAGCGGACCGTCGTGCCTTCTTCAGGGCTAGAAATGACATCGACTTTGTCCATGAAGTTCTCCATGATCGTGAATCCCATTCCTGAGCGTTCTAATTCCGGTTTCGATGTGTATAATGGCTCTCTCGCCTCTTCAATATCCGCGATCCCTTCTCCGTGGTCTTGAATCATCAGCTCCATCTCGCCATCATCGAGCGAGCAGGAAATATATATTTTCCCATCCGGACGTTCATGATAGCCGTGGATAATCGCATTAGTAACTGCTTCGGATACAACCGTCTTAATTTCTGTGAGTTCTTCCATCGTAGGGTCAAGCTGGCTTACGAATGCGGCAACTGTCACACGAGCGAATGACTCATTTTTACTGATACTGGAAAACTCCAGGTTCATACTATTTTTCATGAAGCCACCCCCAGCATTTCTAATGCGAACTCTTCATTATCGACAAGCTTCATGATTTTGAACATGCCCGATAAATCAAAGAGTCGTTTGACTTCAGGAGATATAGAGCAAATAACCATTTCTCCTCCCATTGCATTGATTTCCTTGTATCTTCCTAAAATCACACCAAGACCAGAGCTATCCATGAAATCAAGCCCCTCCAAATTCAAAATAACATTTCGTACCTGGTGCTGATTAAGAATCGCTTTCCATTCTTTCTTAAGACCCTCCGCTTCATGGTGATCCAATTCACCAACCAACCGAACAAGAAGGACGTCTTCTTTGCGGGCAAAATCGACACTAAGACTCACTATGCTTACCTCCTCTTTCTTTGCGTTAGTGAGTCTTTTTCTTTACTGACTACCTGATTTCCTGCATGGTGACAAAACTAGTGAAGATACGCTAAATGTTTAGCTTAATTGACATTTCGTCATCGATGAGCCATCTTACCCAGCGTCCTTTTGAAGAGCTGCCACACGCTACCTTGTTTAATATTCGTTTCCGCTACCAAAGGAACTTCAGTAAGTACTTTTTCTCCCTGCATCACCTTCAAGGTAGCTAATTGACTTCCCTTTTCAATCGGAAGCTTAACCTCACTTTCGTACTCTAAAGAGGTCGTGATATTTTCCAAATTCTCACCCTTACGCTTCAATAAAGTGACAGGTGTTTTGGTGACAAGATCCAATTTAGGAGTATCTGCTCGATCTAACTGTAAAGAGGTCATCGCATATCCTTTATCATACAGTTGTTCTGTTTCAAACTGGTTATAAGAGTAATCAAGCATCCTGGCAATATTCGCATTTCTCTCTTTTGGTGTCTTCGCCCCCATGACTACCGCTATCATACGCATGCCATTCTTCTCAGCAGTCGCAGTCAGACAATATTTAGCTTCGTTCGTATAGCCGGTCTTCAGCCCATCGACACCTTTATAGTGCTTGACCAGCTTATTCGTGTTTACCAGCCAAAACTCATTTTCCTGACCTTTTCTCAAGTAATCTTCATAGATGCTCGTGTATTTTGTTATATCTTCATACTTTAATAAATTCTGAGCCATTACTGCCATGTCATAAGCTGTACTGTAATGGTTTTCTTCTGGAAGCCCTGTCGTATTTTGAAATTTGGTATTTTTCAGGCCTAGTTCCTTAACCTTATCATTCATTTTTTGGACAAAGGCTTCTTCACTTCCCGCTATTCTCTCCGCTAATGCAACACTGGCATCGTTACCAGAGGCCACAGCTACTCCTTTGAGCAGATCTGCTACAGTCATTTCTTCTCCGGCTTCAAGAAATATTTGAGACCCTCCCATTGATGCAGCACGCTCACTGATTCTGACACTTTCTTCAAGCGCTATGGTTTTATCCTCTAAGGCTTCCATAATCAAAAGCAATGTCATTATTTTTGTCATGCTTGCCGGGGGCAGTTTTTCATGGGCATTCTTATCATAAAGGATGGTCCCGCTACTGTTCTCCATCAGTACTGCCGACTTAGTTCCTTCCGTAAGTTCTATTTGATTGGACTCCTGTCCATAGGTTACGGGGATGAGTAACGTATTTACCAGCAAGAATACTGTAAAATAAATGGCTATCTTCTTCATTCACTTTTCCCTCCATTCATAGTTATAGTTATATTTTCCAACCATCTATCGTTTTATTACGAAACATGGAGAAAATTATTTAATTAACGATATATTCATTATGTAAACAGTATTGGGGTAATCAATTCGAAAAAAACAGCGGGGAGCATTTTTAATCCCTCTAATTCAGAATAAAAGCGCCTCTATCCTTCAAATGGATAGAGGCGCCTGTTGGAGAGACGGTTTAATTAATTACTTTATGAATCAAAGTAGGTGCTGGAACTGTTTCTTTTGTGATGGTATATGCCTCTTTCACTTTAGTGATAGAGTCTGTTGGATTTTCTTCATCACTGTTTAAAACCACGAGAGGTTCGCCCGCTTTAACTTGATCGCCGATTTTCTTTTTAAGTGTAATGCCTACTGCATGGTTGATGGTATCATCTTTTGTCGCTCTTCCGGCTCCCAGATACATGGCTGCTACACCGATAGATTCGGCGTCGATAGCTGAGACATAGCCATCCGCTTCAGCAGGAACTTCGACCTCATACTTGGATTGTGGAAGTTTGTCCAAATCATCAATCATCGCAGTATCACCGCCCTGAGCACCAATAAAGTTACGGAATGCTTCGAATGCTTTCCCGTTTTCCAGGTTCTTCTCGAGCGCTGCATAGGCCTCTTCGTAATCAGAAAATACTTCTGCTAAGACGGTCATATGAGATGCGATTTCGAGAGATAAGTTTCGGAGGTCTGCCACATTCTTACCTTGCAAAATCTCTGCCGCTTCTTTAATTTCATTGGCATTACCGACTTCGTAACCAAGCGGCTGGTTCATATCACTTATGACAGCAACCGTGTTTCTGCCGAGGTTTTTACCGATATTCACCATTTCACGCGCTAACGCTTCAGAATCTTCCAATGTTTTCATAAATGCTCCAGTACCCGTTTTAACATCCAGGACGATACTGTCTGCTCCAGAAGCAAGCTTCTTACTCATAATGGAACCGGCAATCAAAGGAATGGAATCCACTGTTGCAGTAACATCACGTAACGCATAAAGCTTTTTATCTGCAGGAGCCAGGTTACCCGTCTGTCCCGCTACTGCCAGCTTGTGGGTGTTGACGTTGTTGATGAACTCTTCTTTCGTCATTTCAATATGGAAATTTTTAATTGCTTCTAATTTATCCAGCGTTCCGCCGGTATGTCCAAGGCCTCTTCCCGACATCTTCGCAACCGGGACGCCAACAGATGCAACCAATGGACCTACGATGAAAGTTACTTTATCACCTACCCCGCCGGTAGAATGTTTATCAACAATATGGCCTTCGATACCAGAGAGGTCGATTGTTTCCCCAGAATCTACCATCGCCTGTGTCAATGTTGCTGTTTCTTTTTCTGTCATTCCTTTGAAATAAATAGCCATAGTTAATGCGGAAGCTTGATAATCAGGGATATCACCTTTCGTATATCCTTCTACAAAAAACTTGATTTCTTCCTCATTAAGCTCAAGCCCGTTCCGTTTCTTCTGAATTACATCTACCATTCTCATTGTGCTCATCCTTCCCAATTAAGATGCGGGTATTGACTTTAAGATTTCTTTTACAAAACCAAGAAAATCTTCCCGGACCTGTGCTGTCGTCTCAATAACCTCGTCATGAGTAAGCGGCTGATCCAAAATACCAGCTGCCATATTTGAAATACAGGATATGCCCAGAACTTTAATGCCAGAATGGCTTGCTACAATAACCTCTGGTACCGTAGACATTCCTACCGCATCTCCCCCCACAGTCCGCAGCATTTTGACTTCGGCTGCTGTTTCATACGCTGGGCCAGTATTCCCTACATACACTCCATTTCTCACCTTAAGGCCTAAATTATCCGCACACTTCTGAGCAGTTTCGATTAATTCCTTATTATAGGCTTGTGACATGTCAGGAAAACGGGGACCCATTTCCTCGTCGTTTTTACCAATCAGTGGACTATCTCCCATATTGTTAATATGATCGTTGATGATCATAAGATCACCTGGATTGAAGTCCTTGTTCACACCACCTGCAGCATTGGTTACAAACATGGTTTCAATGCCCAATTGTTTCATGACACGAACCGGGAAAGTCACTTGTTGCATGGTGTAGCCTTCATAATAGTGAAAACGACCTTGCATTGCGATAACTTGATGCCCTTCCAGTTCCCCGATAACTAATTGACCTTTATGGCCAGATACTGTGGATTCAGGAAAATGAGGGATGTCGCCGTATGGTATGACGACCGGGTTTTTGATCTCCTCTGCCAACACCCCAAGACCTGACCCGAGTATCAAACCTACGCTTGGTGTTTCTGACACCTTGTCCATTATAAATGAAGCCGATTGTTTAATTTCTTCCATATTCATGGTTAACCCTCCATTACTTAATATCATTCAAAAAGCTTTGACCGTACTCTGGCATTTTAATATTGAAATTATCGGATACCGTAGCTCCGATATCAGCAAATGTTTTACGCTGTTCCAAACGTTTCCCTTCCTTGATTCCTTTATGATACGCAAGCAATGGCACCAATTCACGGGTATGATCTGTACCATGATGGATTGGATCGTTGCCATGGTCTGCTGTTATCAACAACAAATCATCTTCCTTTAGTTTCTCGAACACTTGTGGAAGTCTTGCATCAAAAGCTTCCAATGCTTCCCCATACCCTTGAGGATCACGGCGATGACCGAATTTCGCATCAAAATCGACAAGGTTAAGGAAATTCAAACCACGGAAGTCTTTATCCATAGAGGTCACTAATTGATCCATCCCGTCCATATTATCACTCGTACGAATGGATTCCGTGACACCTTCTCCATCATAAATATCCGAAATTTTCCCTAGAGCGATGACATCTAATCCTTCGTCTTTCATTTCATTCATAACAGTACGGCCAAAAGGCTTTAATGCATAGTCATGTCGATTAGGTGTCCGTTCAAATGCACCTGGCTCCCCTACAAACGGACGTGCGATGACACGACCGACCATATATTTTTCGTCGCGAGTTAATTCTCTGGCTGTTTCACAGATTTCATATAATTCTTCAAGGGGCACAACATCTTCATGAGCTGCGATCTGCAATACCGAATCAGCAGATGTATAGACGATCAACGCCCCAGTCTTCATGTGTTCTTCGCCTAACTCCTTTAAAATCTCTGTACCGGAAGCAGGCTTATTACCGATGATTTTCCGTCCAGTACGTTGAACCAGCTCCTGGAGCAGCTCATCTGGAAAACCGTCAGGGAAGGTACGGAAAGGCTTATCAATGTACAAC
This sequence comes from Thalassobacillus sp. B23F22_16, assembly GCF_043496955.1. Taxonomy (NCBI): domain Bacteria; kingdom Bacillati; phylum Bacillota; class Bacilli; order Caryophanales; family Bacillaceae; genus Thalassobacillus; species Thalassobacillus sp. B23F22_16. The sequence continues at coordinate 137,636 of NZ_JBIEKD010000003.1, forward strand.
CCCATGATCTCCCAATGGCCAGTCATGGTATCTTTCCCATTAGAAGCTTCCTGCATTGTAGTATAATGAGCTTTTGGCTTATCAGCCTCTTCAATACCTTTAATATTGCGAATGTTGCTCAGGCCTAACTCACCCATATTCGGCATATTCAATCCGTCCATATGTTCAGCGATATGACCAAGCGTATTCGCTCCTTCATCATTGAATTTGGCAGCATCAGGTGCCTCACCGATTCCTACTGAATCCATTACAATTAAAAATACTCGCTTGAATTCATTCATGATAAAACCTCCTATTGATTACATTCCTTATCCTTACCATTTTCACACAAAACATCGAGATGTAGGATGTCAGACAACTACTTTTGTAAAAAAGAGTTTATGCCCGTGGATGGTACGAGCGATAAACGTCTTTTAATCGTGTTTTGCTGACATGTGTGTATACCTGTGTAGTTGAAATATCAGCATGCCCAAGCATTTCCTGGACAGCTCGCAAGTCAGCCCCATTTTCTAACAGATGTGTAGCAAATGAGTGCCTTAATGTATGAGGGGTTATTGGCTTTTCAATCCCGACGTTACGGGCAACCGCTTTCAATATCTTCCAAAAACCCTGCCTTGATAATGAATTACCATGGTGGTTGACAAAAAGTTCTTCCGTCTGCTTTTTCTTAAGCAGGCTTGGACGGGAAAGGTTTAAATAGGCTTCGACAGCTTCCTTAGCCATATCTCCCAGCGGAATAATACGCTCCTTCGCCCCTTTTCCGAAACATCTGACAAATCCCATGGTAAGATGAAGGTCTGTCACTTTCAAAGAAACCAGCTCAGACACACGCAAACCAGTAGCATATAACATCTCCAGCATCGCCCGGTTACGAATGGTAAGTGGATCATTCCCTTGCAAGTTCAACAACTTGTCCACCTCTGCCATGGAAAGTACTTTTGGCAGCTTGCGCTCTTTTTTGGGAGTCTCGATATGCAGGCTCGGATCATGGCTGCTCAGCTTTTCCCTGACTAAAAATTGATGGAAAAGCCGAAGGGATGATAAAAGCCGAGCTATCGTAGCAGAAGAGCGGCCTTCATCCGTCAAATGATACATGTACTGCATGATATGCGACCTTGACACTTCATCCCAATCATTAATCGAAAAACTATCATCCAAAAACTCACCATATTGTCTTAAGTCACGTTGATAGGATTTAATTGTATTCTCCGATAACCCTCTTTCCACCGTTAAATAGTGGAAAAAATCCTCCAATGCATGCTTCAGCATACGTCTCTACTCTCCCAATTGAAAAAAAATCGATAACCGTTCCGGCCAGCTGATATCTTCCTGATTGAATACTTTCACAGCAGCCCCTTTCGGTTCATCATAACGATGATAGCGCTCATATTCCTGATGTACCATTCGTAAAGCCATATAAAAAAAGGAAGTACAAAGGACAAATATAATAAGAACCTTCAATGTATCCTTGAGGAACAACCAAACGTGTTTCATCAGCACGCCCCCTTGTCTATCTCCTTAACAAGGTATGCCATTCCTATCGGAAAATATACATAAAAAGAAGATTCCAATCTACTTTAAACGTACAATAATTCTAATAGAATGTAAAGAAATTCCGGTTCTCCCTGGAAAACACCTTGATATCAGTGTCCTGCCAGCCTTTACACCTATATATTTTATCATACTATGTACCCTTGCCCAGCAGCAAAAAACAACAAAAAAGTGAACACGATTACCGCATTCACCATTGTACGTTTTATACTATTGACCAGTCCATCAGGATTTAACTGTTTCTTTTTGACAGACTCTGCATATCCCGTGAAAAGTCAAACGATGATCCTTCACCTGGAATCCCCACTGGTTTTCCACTATTTTTTCTACATCCCCAAGAAGGTCTTCTTCAATTTCTTCCACTGATCCACACTCGATGCAAACGAGGTGATGATGGAAATGTTCCGCACCTTCTTTTCGTAAATCATACCGGGAAACACCGTCCCCGAAATTTATTTTATCAACAATTTTCAATTCAGATAATAGCTCCAATGTCCGGTAGACTGTAGCCAGTCCAATTTCGGGCGCCTTCTCTTTTACAAGGAGGTAAACATCTTCAGCACTTAAATGATCCTCTTCATTTTCCAGCAATACTCGTACCGTCGCTTCTCGTTGAGGTGTCAGTTTGTAGCTTTGAGAATGCAGCTGCTTTTTTATCCGTTCGATCCGATGTTCCATGTAGCGTCCCCCTCCCGCGCAATTCCATTTTAATTATAAGCACAGAAGGAACCAGTGTCAAATTACAATCATTATAATTTATTATTTATAATTGTTATTAAATGATATTTATTATAATTAGTTGTAAAGCCATTTCACAACCCACTCCAGCGTTTGGTTAGATAGAAAAGCTTCTATAAAAGCAGCAATGACAAGACATGCGATTAAGATAGAAAAAAGAATCCCATATTGAAGAAAAATTGTCATGATCGGTTGATGTACCCGCTTCGAAAAAAGCTGCCGGAATAAAGTGATGGAAAAAATCATAGCTAATGCTCCAGCTATTAAATAAATCGGAATAATCAATAGATTCTGTGGTGCAATCGAAACGGAAGAAATCAAAAGCCCATACCATCCCATCTGATTGACGAGAAACCCTACAGAGAACCCCACGACCAGCCCTTTAATGAATAGCAATACGGTGATGATCGGCATACCGATGACAGAAATTCCTAATATAAATATCAGCAACATATATTTCAAGTGATAAGCAAGGCTATCCCAAAACAGAGTCGGCTTTGAAACGATATCTGTATTCATCATCTGCTGAAAAAATTGATTCAAATAAAAGTACAAGTCCTGTTTTTGAATAAAATTCATACTATTAACGATAATGGCTCCAAAAATGATTCCAATTAAAAATAGCACGGAAATGAAAATATAAATATTCATATAACTGGTAAAATGATTCTTCAAAACCCGCTGCTGTGCGTACATCCGTTCCTCCACCCCTTCCAAGCTATCTATTACAACTCTATGAAGTGATGGAAGAAAGTAGACCAATGTTTCTATGAATTTCTCCTGACCTTCCCATACTTGCCTCCTCCGCCGGCATCAATGGCTAGTTCCCCATTCCTCAATGCGATAATCCCTGTCGCAAGTTTATCCGGAACGACCTCTCTTAATTCCGTACTCTTCGCATGATGAATCACAGCCATTTCCGTACCGAACACATCAAGAAGCTTTTCATAAGTCTTCGGGCCAAGAGAAGGCAAATATTCAAGTGGGACCTGGTAGATGTATGGGGGGCGATTCATAATAGTGGCGTTCGGAGAAGCAAGTTCTTCTATCCTTTCCGCCACACCTTTAATTACCTTTTTGGAATGACAGACCGGGCAAGGAACTTCGTACTCGGCTAACGTAGCACCACAGTCGTTGCAGACGGTTTGATGATACTTACCTAATAAAGGATTCATACCATAATTGGCCAATACTTTCCTGTCTTTCCGGCCTTTGAGGGCTAATTCTAATTCCTGAAACGTAGGTTCAAGAAGTTCTACCCTCTGATATTCCCGTCCGATTTTCCCTAAAGAATGAGCATCTGAGTTAGAAACGAATGGATAACGGGATAATTCCTCAATACTATCCGCCATGTCTGTGTCAGAGCTTAACCCTAATTCTATCGCATCAATCTTTTCCGGGTTCAGTACTTCAGCTAATGATTTATGAACACCTTTGCCGTAAAGGCTTTTGAACGGAGTGAACACATGGGCGGGAATAAACCAGCCACCAAGGCTTTTCACATAATCCTGCAGTTCATGTGCTGTTCCGTAATAACGCTGGGAGCTCAAGTTAATATTTTTCATTCGTTCAGACAGCCAGATGGTGAACTTTCTCATCAATGAAAAATAAGGGAAATAGCACAACACGTGAATCGGTCCCTGGCAGGAATCATCATAGACTTCTATTTCTGAACCTAAAATCAATGTGGTATTCTCATAGCGGATCCCCCCTCCCGCCATTTCCTGAGCCCGTCCGCTCGAAAGAAAATCTTCAAGCTCCGCCTGTACGCTGGGTGCGTGGCTGTCAATCACTCCAATGATATCCATTCCTTTACGTCTGCTGGCTTCCCTCAAAATATTTGTCAGCGTGAGCGATTTGCCCCCACTGATTTTGACCGGGCGTCCATTCCAGTCTCTTCCAACATGAATATGAAGGTCGACGTTATAGATTGAAAAAGACATCTTCATTCTCCCCTGGATTTCAAATAAAGCAGCGCATAGGCAGTTTTGGCATCATGAATACGCTTTTCTTCCATTAGACGTTCCGCTTCCTCAAGAGGAAGTTCATACTTTTCAACAAATTCATCATCGTCTCCTGCAATGTCCTCCTGCAGGCGTTTCAGCCGGTTTGTAAAATATACATACACAAGCTCATCTGCGAACCCCGGCGAAGTATAAAACGAAGTGACAAGTTCCAGGTGGTCCGTCGTATATCCTGTCTCTTCTTCCAGTTCGCGTTTAGCAGTAACCTCAGGTGCTTCTCCATCTTCCAGCTTTCCAGCTGGTATTTCCAGGATGGTTTTCTCCAAAGCTTTGCGGTATTGTTCAACGAAAACGATGTTATTTTCCTCCGTCAATGCTATAATCGCTACAGCACCAGGGTGTTTGATTAATTCTCGTTTAGATGTGTTGCCATCGGGTAAAGTAACACTGTCTACCTGAAGTTTTATTACTTTCCCGTCAAATATCTTCTTTGTATCTATTGTTTTTTCTTCAAATTTTTTCACAAAAAAACCCCTCTCTGCTATCGCGCACACTACCGCCATTCTAACATATTGAGAATGGCGGTTATAACTATTTTCTAGGAAAGGGATGGTATGATGAATAAACGACAACTGGGAAAATCAGACCTTTATCTATCGGAAATCAGCCTGGGCTGCATGAACCTCGGTACAGATGAAAATCAAGCAAAAGATATCATCGACCGAGCGCTGGATGCCGGAATCAACTATTTAGACACCGCTGATTTATATAATTTCGGCGAGAATGAAAAGATAGTAGGAAAAGCGATCAAACACCGCCGTGAAGATATCATTCTCGGCACCAAAGTTGGAAACCATTTTGATAAAGAGAAAGAAGATTGGCATTGGGACCCATCGAAGGAACATATCAAAAACGGCGTAAAAGACAGCCTCCAGCGGCTTCAGACCGATTACATCGACCTCTATCAGCTCCATGGGGGTACGATAGATGATAACATCGGGGAAACAATAGAAGCTTTTGAAGATTTGAAGCAGGAAGGTCTCATCAGAGAGTATGGAATTTCATCCATCCGGCCAAATGTCATCCGTGAATATGTCGAGCGTTCTAACATGGTAAGTGTGATGATGCAGTATAATATGTTAGATCGCCGGCCGGAAGAAGAAATTCTCGACCTGCTTCACAACAATAACATCAGCGTTCTCGTTCGCGGACCGCTTGCCAAAGGGATGCTCAGCAATAAAGGAGCAAAAGTTGCAGAGGCGAAGGCAAAAGACGGGTTTCTGGATTATAGTTATGAAGAGATGCTGGCACTGACTGAAAAACTTGAGGATTATGGTAATGAAGAACGTACACTCAACGCTCTGGCTCTACAATATGTCCTGCACCACCCAGCTGTAGCGACAGCCGTATTTGGAGCAAGCTCAGTGGAACAGGTAGATGACAACGTGAGCTTCTTAGAAGCCGCTCCGTTGACCGAGCAGATTTTTGGTGAAATCCAGGCGTTGACAAGCCCGCTCACCTATCAAAAACACCGGTAATGTCTGAACAACCAGAGCTTCCGCCAGTTCTTAAGTGTGCTTTAAGAGGCTCAGATAAACGTTGTAGATTTTAGACTTATTCAACTATCGGGCCGAATTGTGGAAGACTCAGTTTCAAGATAGTGAGGGTTCTTTACCATAATAGCGTCAGGGATGTCCGGGAAACTACTCGCTTTCCTGCGGGGGAACCGGCAAGCCTCCTCGGTCGTTTTCACTCCCTGTGGGGTCTTGCCTAGTCCCTTCTCCCGCGGGAGTCTCGCAGTTTCCCTGCCACCCCATCCGAAGGATGGGAGAAAAGAACCCCTGTTATATTGCAGATGTCTTCTACTTTTAATGAATAATTGAATAAAGACGCGGTTTTAAGCTCACATTTCATGCATAGCTCACTCTTGGTTTGAAGAACGATATACCGATGTTTCCGTATCTCTCATAAACGCAAGGAGGTCCGGGAAATTGCGAGACTCCAGTGGGATGGACATGAGCGGTGAGATCCCGCAAGGCGAAGCCCGAGGAAGCTCACCGTACGCCCATGGAAAGCGAGTAATTTCCCGGACCTCCTAACCGTTACTATCGTAACGGAAACAATTTATCTCGAAACTGAGTCTTCAAGAAAAGGGAGCTTTACTTTAACATCTACAGTGAGGTTTAACAAAGCCTTAAATAAAATCAGGCTGCCTGATGGAGTATGCTCCACAGGCAGCCTTTCACTTGAACTTTTTCCAGTCCATTTCACTTTCTTCCAGCAGTTCTTCAAAGCTCTTATTTGCTTCTTTCTTCTTTCGTTCCTCTATTTTACGCTGTCTCTCCCGTTCCTTGTCCTGCTCTTCCTTTTGTTTCAGCTGGGTTTTTTTTGACTTCAATTGGGTTACGATATCGGCATTCAACCGGTCACTTAACGAACCTTGCTCATTAATACGTTTCTTGCTCATGCGCTGTCTCCTTTCATCACTTCCGAACCTGGGATTACAGGATTGAGAACCCCGTTCGGGCTGCTTAAGCGGAGCTTCCCATTCACAATTTCCAGCCGGAGACGCTTCTCAAAAAAGACGGCCTGCTGTTTGTGAAGGATCACTTCAAAATCCTCATTATCTACACCTTGATCCCAATCGGTTCTTGTGTCCGTCCAACGGAGGGTGGGAACGCCATTCACCCCGCACCCACAGCCTTCCGTGTCATAATACAACCGTAAATACCTGCGGTTATCAGGGTTCAACGCTCGCAATTGTTCTTTCGCTTCATTGGTTATCCTCAATTCCATTTCTATCCCCCCTATGAGTATAATCATAAGAAATTTTTTATTTCCTGGCAAAAAAGACGTTCTGACTTACTCTGCAAAGTGCCCTCCCACAAGTTTGCTTCGATGAAGCGCGGTACCTGCTTCCGTATAAGAAACACCCCGGAGCAGCGCATCACTGCCATATTTGTCCCGGATAGCATCCATGACGTAACCGAGCTCCCGTTTACGATCCCTTCCCGTATCGAATAAATCCAATTGGATGCTCGTGTCTTCACTGATATTAGACAAAGATATCGATATGCTCCGAACCGTCTTTTCTTCATAGAATTCCTTAAACAGCTGCAGGCACGTATAATAAATATCCATGGTAATATTGGTCGGCTGGTCGAGGCTGCGCGAACGATGAAAGCCGCCGCCTCCTTCCGTTTTACTATAGCCGATCCCCAGACTGATTGTCCGTCCCGCTTTATCGTTGCTCCGCGCACGCCTCGCCACCTCTTCACACATTTCCAGCATGACGTGTTTCACTTGGGACGGGTCATGGTAGTCACGCAGCAGAATCTGGCTTTTCCCATAACTGATCTGCCCCTGGATGATAGGAGCACCAAGCTCCGATAAATCGACCCCGTGCGCATGGTAGAACAATTGGTTGCCCATGACGCCGAATACTTTTTCGAGCCGCTCCAGCGGGTAATGCGCAAGCTGGCCGACGGTCGTAATCCCCATCCGATTCAATCTTCTTTCCAGGCGCGGACCGATTCCCCACATTTCTCTGAGCGGGGCAACCGGCCACAGTTTTTCCGGAACGTCCTTATAGGTCCACTCGGCGACGCCTTTTTTCTTCGCTTCCAAATCAAGACATAGCTTGGCCAACAGCATATTCGGGCCAATTCCAATTGCCGCTTTGAGATGGAAGGTATCTTCCAGTTCCTTCAAAATCATCGTTGCTATTTCCTCTGCTTCTCCGAACATCCGCTCGCTTCCATCGACCTCCAGGAAACTTTCATCGACGCTATAGGTGTGGATGGCTTCTTTCGGGACGTATTTATGAAACAGCCTCGTAACCTCAGTGGAAATTTCTAAATAGGTACTCATCTGCGCGGATACAATAACAATATCCGGGTCATCCGGTATTTCAAACAGCCGGCTCCCTGTGCGGATGCCGTAGTCTTTCTTCATCGCCGGGGATGCGGCTAATACTACACTCCCCCTGCGGCTCGTATCCGCCACCACTGCCAAATGGCAGGTCATCGGGTCAAGGCCGCGTAAAATGGCGGCACAGCTGGCATAAAAACTCTTCATATCGACACACAGGACTCGACGTTCCGGAAATAAATTGTAATCAATTACCGGATTACTCATTTCCGTCACACCTCTCTTTTGATCTCACCTTATATTATGCGAATATACGTTCGCATATGCAAGAGGGAATCATTGTAAAAAAAGAGACTGCAGGCTGAACTCAATAGAAAAAGCCCGGCAAAATACGTTGCCAGGCTATTTTTTATTGAATTGTTTGTTGAGGAGTTTTTCAGTCAAGCCAGGGAATTGGTAGTGCAGCTTACTACCCGCTTCCATCCAGACTGGAAGATTGATTTCCCTGGCCGGTCTGAATAATTGCTTAACGATCCGGTTGGCAACCCTGTTGGCGTCAAGCATCCATGGATCGACAGCCTTGCGGTAAGCACCTGTAGGATCAGCCTGGTCGAAGAAACCAGTGCGGACAGGGCCAAGATTTACTCCTGTGACCAATATGCCCTGATACTCCGTTTCCAGGCGCAAAGCATTGGTGAAACCCAGTACGGCATGCTTCGTTGCGGCATAAACGGCAGACTTAGGCGTTGCCATCTTTCCTGACTGGGAAGCTATGTTGACGATGTGCCCGGAGCCCTGCTCGATCATCCGGGGGAGCACCTGGTGTGTCACTCTTAGCAAAGATGTAATGTTCAACTGGATCATCCGGTTGATATCCTGCCATTCAGACTCAGCAAAATAGTCAAAGATGCCCATCCCGGCGTTGTTGATTAGAGCATCAATCGATTCATGTTCTGCTAAAATTTGTTCACTAATCTCTTTCGATTCTGTGTCTCTGTTAAGGTCAGCCTGATACCAGTGGCAGGAGACATTGAATTTTTCTTCCAGTATATTTGCTATTGTCTCCAGCTTATTTGCAGATCGTGCTACCAGGATAGGGATGCCTCCGTTCCTGGCAACATGAATCGCAATGTATTGGCCAATTCCCCCTGATGCTCCGGTAATCAACACTTTTTTATCTTTTACAAAAGGGTTCATAATAAAGAACCCTCCACATTTTCATAAATAATCACGCCATTGTCCACTTTTGTTTTTACAGCCTTTATGTCCTCCAGGTAATCCAGCTGTCCGATGGTTTCAGACATGGTAAGTCCGAATTGTTTTTCGTATTGGTTCGGAAACAAACGAGTGCAGATCTGGAACATGTTCATTTCAGCCTCGCCAATGATTTCCCGCACTTTAGCCGCCCGTTTTTCCTGACTCTCTAGACGTCGGTGAATCAATTCAGCCGCATTAGTGAATGTCTTTCCATGACCAGGGTAGACATGTTCAATATCGTACGAAAGCAATTTTTTTAAGGAGCTGCGATACTGGAGCATCGGCCTGGGTCTCTCTTCATCAGGTTGAAAAGGTGGTTCGAGCAATGGATTAGGAGAGATATGTTCAAGCAAATGATCGCCTCCCAGGAGAGCTCCGTCTTTTTCGCGATAAAAAGACAAGTGGCTCTGTGCGTGGCCGGGTGTAGCAATTACTTTCCAATCTCCATGTCCCGGCAGTGCGTCGCCTTCAAGTATCGTGCTGGTAAGATTCCCTTTTGCTACGTCACCAAGAGGGTTGCGCAGTTGTTTCAAAAAGCTGAGGTAGTGAGCCGGGACCCCCGCCTGGTGATACAAAGTTTGAAAAAAGCTTTGATAATTTTGCAGGAATTCCGGATCTCTCTTAAGCCATTGATCTACCTGAGGATGAGCAATCACTTCTTCAAGACGCGGAAAGTATTCCATAAGACCGATATGGTCAGGGTGATGGTGAGTCAAAATCACCTGTTCAATATCTTTTGGTTCATAACCAATCTGCTTCAATTGATAAACAAATGCCTCCCAGGCCTCATCGGTCTTCACACCTGCGTCGATGATCGAGAGACGTTCTCCGTTCAGTACATAAATATGGACATCTCCTACCGCATAGGGAGTAGGTACGGTTATTTGGCTGATTTTTTGTTTCACGATAGTCATCTGAATTCCTCTCTCTTACTGAATAGTCATTCATTTAATTATACCATTGTAGCATAAAATTTCCATTCCCTCACTTTATTTCATCGTCGCAGGTTGGGCAGGGAAATACCTCGCTTTCCTCCTTCACTTACAACGATAAAAGCTGATCCGATGGATTTTCGGACCAGCAGTGGGGTCAGTTATTGAACAGCTGCTTTAATGTATATTGCAGCAGTTCGGGCAGATACTCAAACGAATAAGTAAGCTCAAGCCGTTCTGTCCATTGATGCGGATCCTTCCCTAACGGACCAACATTAATGACCGGCATATTTAAGGTTTTCATCACATTCTCGGGCAGTTCAAACCCCCGCCCCTGGATCGGCATCAACTTCAAAAGATCTTCAAGTGGGGAATCCGAAGATACCGGACCTAGGAAACTCAAGTCAGACAGCCCGGCAAAATATTCGACATTTTTAAGAGCAACTCCATAAGTTTGGCTGGCATATGCTTGACAATCCTTCACCGTCGCTTCAATGAGCGGATCTTTTTTTGATGAAACGGATGGATAGAACGGCGGGCTGTAAAACAGAACGATCATTGGCCCGATATCTTTACATAACGAAGCAAGATCCTGAACGAGCAGGGTAGAAAAATCACGATCCCCTTGATCTCTTTGGGAAGTCAGCAGGTTCTGACGCCTTTCTACCTCTCCTTTTCCATACCTTTTTTCAGCCTCGCGGTATAATTGTTCATAAGTAAGGACCGTTACCGTCATGTCAAGGTGATCACGTTCATTTTCTGAAATATAATGCGCTGCCTTGTTATCATAGTGCTGGAGAATTTTTCCCCTTGCTCTTTCTGCTGCGGTAAGCAGCTTTTCATTTATATCTGCAATCGTCTGCTCCATATAAAGGACGTTATACATAGCTACAGCAGATTGAGGAGTCTGTACGGAATATTCCTCTTTAAGATCACGCTGCATCAGGCTGATTGGCGGTGGTGTCGTTTCCTCACCCACCGTCTCGATAAAATCCTCACTTAATTCCAATTCTTGCGCAAGATAACTGATCATCAGATTAGTATTCAACCCGGCAAAGGGCTCTCCTACATGTGTTTCTTTTCCATAGCAAAGAAAACCAGGAAGCACCTTTCCGATAGAACCCGTATATAAGTAGTAAGCAGTATCACCCGGGAATTTCCGAAACATTGGTTCCCCGTTCATCGTTGCTTTAAAATTCAGGTCATGCCGTTTCTGTAATTCGTCTAATGCCGGCAAAGCCGTAAGCATTCCAAGCGAATTCACTTCCTCATCAGGGACCGCGAGTAACAAAAGATTCCCATCAAACTCTCCATTCATCGCCTTTTCCAGCATAGATAAATGGACAGTCAGGCCTGCTTTCATGTCCATAGTTCCACGCCCAAACAACCAGTCACCTGTTTTCAAATCGTCTGCAGCTTCTTCCGGCAGCTCTTTTACACGATGTTGTAACTCTCTGGTCAGTTCTTTTGGATGGAAGGCCAGATTTTGAAAGGAACCATAATCTTCAATCCCCACCACATCTACATGGGAAAGCAGTACGATTGTATCTTTTGCTTCCGGTTTTTTTACTAGAGCAGTCAGGAGCTGACGCCCATCCTTTAACGGATAGGTTTGCAAAAAATCAGGATTTTCCTTGAAATAGGGTTTTGTCGCTAATAGGTGCTGCAGATATTCGATGATTGCAATTTCATCATTACTACTTGTAATACTCGGATAGTTGACAAGGGAACATAATAGGTCCGTCAACTGCTCTTTTGTCTTCCATTGTTGTTCCATCTTGATCCACTCCTTTAAATTGACTTTTACTAGTAAATGTCACACAATCAAAAAGAGTAGATAGCGAGAGGTGACATAATTGGTAACTTTGATTTATGCCCATAGAGGCGCCAGTAAACTTGCCCCCGAAAATACCATGCCGGCGTTTGATCTAGCCTACCAGGCAGGTGCAGATGGTATTGAAACGGATGTCCAGCTGACTAAAGACAGCGTTCCGGTTTTGATTCATGATGAGAATGTGCGTCGCACCACAAATGGTACCGGTTTCGTTCAGGATTATACATATGAAGAAATAAAAAAGCTGGATGCAGGCAGCTGGTTTTCCTCGAAATTTTCAGATACACCTATTGTAACATTAGAAGAATTTTTAGGTTGGGTACAGGACAAATCTATGGTGTTAAATATCGAGCTCAAAAACAATGTAATTGATTATAAAAATATGGAGCGAATCGTTTATGACCTTCTACAGGCCCACCAACTGCTTGATCAAACGGTGGTTTCCTCATTCAATCCCGAGAGTATGAGACGGATGAAGGAAATCGATCCAAAGGTGGCGACGGCCTTTTTAACTTCTCAGAAGCTCCCTGACCTTTTGGGATATTTGAGAAGGTTACAGGTGGATGGTTTACATGCAAAGTATCGGCTGCTGAACAAAAAACTGGCAGAGAATTGTATGCAGCAAAACCTGGCCTTGCGCAGCTACACGGTAAACCGACCTGCCCAAATGAAAAAGTGTTTTAAGCTAAAATGTGAAGGAATTTTCACAGATGTGCCCCACTTGGCTAAAGAATACCGTGAGTTATATCAATAATATAAAACCATAAAGGAGAAATAGCATGGAATCAAAATTATTTTCCCCTTATAGGATAAAAGATGTCACACTAAAGAATAGAATCGTTATGTCCCCGATGTGTATGTATTCTTCTGACACTCAGGACGGGAAAGCTGCTCCCTTCCACTTTACGCACTATGAAAGCCGTGCTGCCGGACAAGTCGGTCTTGTCATGACGGAAGCTACTGCTGTGGTACCGGAAGGGAGAATTTCCTATGAAGATCTTGGTATTTGGAGCGATGAACATATATTGGGATTGAAGCAGATCAATGAAGGGATACACCGCCATGGTGCTGCTTCTGCCATCCAGCTTGCCCACGCCGGAAGAAAAGCTGACCTGAAAGATCCTATTTATGGACCCAGTCCGCTCCCTTTTAATGAGCAGTTACAAACTCCGAATGAGATGTCCATGAAAGATATCCAACATGTAATCACCGCTTTTAAAGATGCTGCCAGAAGAGCTGAAGAAAGTGGGTTTGATATCATCGAACTCCATGGTGCCCATGGTTACTTGATCAATGAATTCCTATCTCCTCTTACTAATAAACGAAGCGATGATTATGGAGGTTCTACAGAAAACCGCTACCGTTTTCTGAAAGAAGTGATTACAGCTGTCAAGGAAGTATGGAATGGCCCTTTGTTTGTTAGAATTTCAGGGAATGAATATCATGAAGAAGGCAATACGATGAATGATTTTCTCTACTTTGCAAGGGAAATGAAAAAGCAGGGTATCGACTTGATCGATGTCAGTTCAGGCGGTGTCGTCCCGGCTTCCATTAATCCATTTCCCGGCTACCAAATATCCTACGCGGAGGAAATCAAACGCAGGACCGGGATTCCCACAGGAGCTGTGGGGCTAATAACACATGGAATTCAAGCAGAAGAAATTGTTCAAAACGAACGCGCTGATTTGGTATTCATCGGCCGCTCTTTATTGCGTAATCCATACTGGCCGATGCAGGCAGCTGAAGAGTTAGGATTCGCCCTTGAAGGACCCCGCCAATATGCAAGGGCGTGGAAATAAAAAATTCTCAAAAGGTCCGTCCATTTCATTGGCTCGGACCTTTCTTTTTACGTGTCACGTGGCTTAGCCAGTGATAAGATAGCGGTATAGGAGGAAAGAATATGGAATTATTTTTTCTCGGGACTGGTTCCGGAGTCCCTTCAAAAGAACGGAACGTTTCCGCATTAGCCTTGCAGATGCTTCAAGAACGGCAGAGCACCTGGCTGTTCGACTGCGGGGAATCCACCCAGCACCAAATTCTGCGTACCAATATCCGGCCGCGCCGGGTTGAAAAAATATTTATTACCCACCTCCATGGCGATCATATTTACGGCCTGCCAGGTTTTTTAAGCAGCCGTTCTTTTCAGGGTGGAGAAACCCCCTGTACGATATATGGACCAAAAGGGTTGAAGGAATACATCACGATAAGTCTCCGTGTCAGTGGCACAAGGCTTACGTATCCCCTTGAAATTGTCGAAGTGATTGAGGAAGAGACGATTTTTGAGGATGAAGGCATTACAGTAAAGAGTGTGCCGCTTGAACACGGGCTTGAAAGCTTCGGTTATATTATCCAGGAAAAAGATCAGCCCGGGGAGCTTCTGCCTGAAAAACTGAAGGATGCAGGGATTTCGCCTGGACCTATTTACCAAAAAATAAAACAGAACGAAACGACGGAGCTGGCTGATGGCACTGTAATTCGCAGGGAAGATTATCTCGGTCCTGTTAAGGCAGGAAGAAAAATCGCCATTCTTGGGGACACCCGGTACCTGGAAGGATTGGCGGATATTTTAAAACAAGCCGATATTCTTGTCCACGAAGCCACTTTTGCAGGAGCAGATGAGGAATTGGCCCATGCGTACTTTCATTCCACCACCCGTCAGGCGGCTCACCTTGCCAAACTTGCTGAGGTGAAGCAATTGATAATCAGCCACATATCTTCCAGGTATCAAGGAGATAAAGTTAAGGATTTATTGCGGGAAGCACAGGAAATCTTCCCTGATACAGCAATCGCCTATGACTTTTACCACCACCCTGTTCCGGCTAATAAGTAAGGAGGAATGTTCGATGTCCGTCATCTCGAAAGCGACAGCAGACCAAAAAGATTTTTTTCGCCAGGGTCACACGAAGCCATACGAGTTTCGTCTCGCTCAGTTAAAAAAGTTGAAAAAGATGCTGAAAAAATGGGAGTCTGCTATTCTTGAAGCAGTAAATGCCGACTTGAATAAATCAGAGTACGAGGCTTACACTACCGAAGTCGGCTTCCTCTATAGTGAAATTGATGACCATATGAAACACTTGGAAGAATGGATGGAACCAATTGATGTAAAAACTCCTCTTACTCATAAAGGCTCGAAAAACTATATCCTAAAAGAGCCCTATGGAAATGTGCTCGTTATTGCTCCATGGAACTATCCGATCAACCTGGCTTTCGCTCCGGTCATTGGAGCCATAGCTGCTGGCAACACTGTGATTCTTAAGCCATCCGAGCTTACCCCGACGGTTTCTTCGCTGCTGGAGGAGATGGTTGCTGAAACCTTTGAACCCGGTTTCTTCACCGTAATCGAAGGTGGGAAAGAAACCAGTCAGGCTTTACTCGACCAACGCTTTGATTACATCTTTTTCACCGGAAGCATTCCAGTCGGAAAAATTGTAATGGAAAAAGCGAGCAAGCATCTGACACCTGTCACACTGGAACTTGGCGGAAAAAGCCCCGCAATCGTCCATAAAGATGCCAAACTTGACCTGGCTGCCAAACGGATTGTCTGGGGAAAATTTACTAACGCAGGACAGACCTGTATCGCACCTGATTTCCTTTATGTTCACCAGGATGTGAAAGATAAACTATTAGCTAAGATTAACAAGCATATAGAAACCATGTATGGGAAAGATCCATTGAAGAACCCGGATTTCACCAGTATTGTATCCAGTGGACACTTTGACCGATTAACTGGCTTTTTGGATAATGGTCAAGTTTTCACTGGTGGCCGCGTGGACCGGGAACGATTAATGATCCAACCGACCATCTTAGATAATATCGATTGGAAGGACCCAGTCATGGAAGAAGAAATATTCGGTCCGATTCTGCCTGTACTGACTTTTGAAAATCTATCTGAAGCAGTGGATAACCTCCAAGATAAAGAGAAACCCTTAGCTCTCTACTACTTCGGCCAAAAAGAAAAACAGCAGAAATTTGTGACGGAAACGCTATCCTTTGGCGGCGGTTGTATCAATGACACCCTTTATCATATTGCCAACCCTCACCTTCCCTTCGGCGGGGTAGGGAGCAGCGGCATGGGGGCCTACCATGGAAAAGCAAGTTTTGAGACATTCTCCCATCAAAAGAGCATGACAAAGCAAACAACCAAATTCGACTATAGCTTTCGCTACCCAGGCTCAAAAATGGGATTGAAAATCATTAAGAAATTATTGAAATAGTGTAAATAAACCGCCTGATTACGATATGATCAGGCGGTTTTCTCTTGGTCTAGGAAATTATAAAATTCAGTGTTGGTGGTTAACCCCTTTGGAACTGGCTGCATCCAGCTCCAGCGCCTACCCCCTCGAGGTCTTAAGTCAATCCTCTCTGTGACAAAGAACGTCACGCCGAGGCTTGTCTTAAGCTTGTCGGGGGTGAGCAAGGCGCTTGCGCATTTGTTCTGCTAAGCACTCATTTTTTCTTTATTTGATGATTCGGGAAACAAAGTCTTCCGGTACACGATAGATCATTTCCGGATAGCCTCCCTTGTAATAAAGGGCAACAAAATAACTTCCTTGATTGTCATTCCCGCTTCTATTCAGCAGCATCTCGACTTTTTCCGGGTCCGTTATCGTCCATACGTGGTCGCTCGATGCAGCCGCTTTTTCGAATCGATTATAAATCGTACCCTCATCCCCTTCCCCATACATGATCACGGCTTTTGAAATGTCATCGGCTGTAAGGATGATGTCTTCGTACATTTGCTGTTCCTGAAGCCAGTCATTAAATCGGTCATACGAGCGCTTTATTGGTACGTGAAATTCTGTTCCATCACTTAATGAAAAACTGATTTCACCCTGGTCTCCAATCAAGGGATACCTCTTATCAAAGGTTTCTTCATCCAAATCCTGCTTCAATTGTTTCACCAATGAGGCAATCTTTTCAGCATTTGTTATTACAATGTTCTCGTCCTCTTTTCCGGGTACATAAAACCGGATATTCTCGATATCTTCACTGTCCACATGTAAGACAGGGTATTTTAACAGTTTATATTCTTCTGATTCATAGATTGGTTTCAGTGCAGACTGAAGCTGGTCTTCAGAAATTATATATTCTCTAATGACACTTCCCTGATCTTTTTCCTCATAGGCAAGGAATATATTTCGCTTTCTGTTGGCATGATCATCAGGCGGGCCGGTTTCCACAATCTGCTGATGAAGGTTCCGAATCGCCTCGATATTTTCCGCGCTGGTCAGGTATCCTGCTTCTGACATCATCATCTCGTTTTTGTTTTTATACGTATAGGAACCTTCCCCTATAAATACACGTTCCACATTCCCAGCTTCCGGTATTGCTTTTTCATAACCGGTGACATCTATTTCCAGCATGAAGAAAACAAGGAATGTGACAACGGAAAAGCCAAGATAGCCTTTCCATTTTCCGAAGACCCGCCATGTTTTTTGCAATACCATCTCAGCAACCGTATACCCAACCAATGAACCGACGACATATCCGAAAATCACCCACCCCGCAGGCTGGCTTTGGAAGTACAATCCTCCCACAAGCATCATACAGAATGTCAATCCGTATTTGAACAATGGTCTCAAGCCGTTATAAACGATTGCCTGCCCGGCCATTTCTAATTTTCTATGTTTGTAAATAACCCATGCTAAGCCATAGAAAAATACAGCGATGCTTGTATAAATGATAAACCGGATTGCTGGTAAGGACCCATTAAACAGGTTTAATGAATCGCTGAGTGGTGAAAGCATTTCTATACTGCTGTCCATATAATAATTTGTAGAAAAACCATATAAAAACCGGTCTAGAACAAAATAGAAAAGCACTGTGATCCCAGCCGGGAAAAGCAGCATGATATAGGTCAGGACTCCCTGGACTGCCGACATGCCGGTCAACATACCGACAAACACGGTGGAAAAAAACAGCAGCAATGTATAGGACAGCGTTCCTCCTGCCCAATACCAAAGGTCACTCCACTCATAAATACCACTTAAATCATAACTAACAGTAATGATGGCAATAATTAAGGTTGTGATGAGAATGGGTGAAACTAAGATAACAAGGCCATTCCAAATATTAATATGGTAAAGCTCCTTCCGCTTTAATGGCAGGCTATGTATAAAGTCGGAGGACTCTTTCATATGAAGATAACGAAATAAAAACACTGCTAATAATACGGGCAGAACAATCATCAGCAGCTGCTGAATCTCAAAGTTAACCTGGAATAGGCCTCTCTGATAGAAATACTCACCTAAAGGTCTGTCACTGGATACTTCCATCATTAACTTGAGAGGAAGGGCGAATAGCAGACCTGCCAAATATACGATACCGATCCAGCCGACACTGCGGAAGTTCTGTTTTGTAACTTCTTTTTTAAACGAGGATGTTTTCAACATTGTAGCCGACACCTCCCATTTCATAAATGAAGATTTCTTCTAATGTAAGCGGCAGCAAATCAAAAACTACCGGACTATAAGCTTCAACCTTCTCCGTGATGACTTCTTCACTCCCCCGTACGATCCATAACCGGACACTTCCCCGCTTTTCTTCGTGCAGGAGTGTTAATTCCTGTTTCAATTTGGCTGGTACGTGATTTCTGAAAGCCGCCTGGACTTTATGGATGTCCGCTTTCAAATCATCGAGGTCTTTTTCTAAAAGAATGTCTCCATTATGCAAAATCCCAACATAATCGCAGATGTCTTCTACTTCTCTTAAGTTATGCGAGGATATAACAATGGTCATTTGCCGTTCTGCAACATCCCGGATCAATAGATTTTTCACCTTTTTCCGTACTACTGGATCCAAGCCGTCAAACGGTTCATCGAGAATCATAATATCCGGCATTGCTGATAAAGCAAGCCAGAATGCTACCTGCCTTTGCATGCCTTTTGAAAATTGACTGACTTTCTTTTTGATATCAAGACCGAATATATCTTTTAATTCCTCGAACCTTGACTGGTCCCAGCCAGAATAAATATTTTGATAGAACTTTGCCATTTGTTCAATCGTGTAATGAGAGAAAAAGTAAAGCCGATCAGGGATGAAGACCATTTTATTTTTCACCTCATTATTTTCATAAACAGGAGCCTCCTTCATCTGCACACTGCCTTCCTCCTGCTTTAATATTCCAGCCATGATTTTCAGCAGGGTGGTTTTTCCTGCCCCATTAGATCCGAGAAGACCATAGATGGAACCGGTCTTAATCTGTAATGTAATATCATTAAGCACCCTTTGGTTTTGAAAGGATTTCTCTACACCCCGTAATTCAATCATTTGTCTTTTGCCCCCCTATCGATTCCTCTGCTTTTTTAATAAGCTGTTCGATTTCCTTCCGTGTCACGCCAAGGTACAACGCTTCAGAAATATCCGCTGTCAGTTTTTCTTTAATCTTCATAAGTTCCTCCTGATTAACGGCATCATCAGAAACCTGTACGAAGCTCCCTTTTCCTTTTACGGAATAGATGTAGCCTTGGGTTTCCAGCTCGCGGTAGGCTTTTTGAATGGTATTTGGATTGATCGTCATCTGTTTCGCCAATGTTCTCACCGAAGGAAGCTTCTCGTCTGCCTGCAGAATCTCTTTGATAATTAATTCCTTGAATTTCTCGACAAGCTGTTCGTAGATAGGCTTTCTGCTTCGTAAATCCAAATCAAACATGGCCTTCTCCCTCCGATCCATGAACCGTGTTAACTGTATTAGTATCCTTAGTACAGTTTAAGTATATAGGATAATATGGAATTTGAGAAGCAGTTTTTTACTTTTTATGAAATTATTTACCATGAGCAAGCAGAACAGTGGAGAAACTTAAAAAATTTTGATAGTTTAATACTTCAACAAAAACTAGTCTGGTTAAATTTTTATAGTTAATAGATTTGACTATCCTAAAAATTCTGATAACATAAGAAAACATACATCGGCCATAATTTGGCCAGTAATTTTTAAAGAAAAACAGGAAGGTGAAATCATGACAACAACAAGACAATCCAATGACAGTACTATCCCCTTACGACGTGACGTAAGTGAACTGGGTAATATGCTCGGTGACATTTTAATTCATCATGGCGGTCAGGAATTGTTCGATAAAGTAGAAACAATCCGCCAAATGTCGAAAGAGCTAAGAAGCAACCCGGATGAAGCAACCTATCAAAAGCTGAAACAAGAAATCGAAAACCTCCATCCTCCGATGCGCTCCCAAGTCATCCGCGCATTCTCAATTTATTTCCATCTTGTTAATATAGCTGAGCAGAACCATCGTGTTCGCCGGCGCCGCGAATACCGGCTTCATGAAGATCATGGAATACAACCATTCTCCTTGGAGAGTGCCGTCGAGTCACTTCGCAAGAATGATATTTCCAGTTCCGTAATCCAGGATGTCCTCGACCAATTATCCTTAGAGCTGATTATCACGGCCCATCCTACAGAAGCGACAAAACGAACGGTATTGGAAATCCAAAAACGAATCGCTACCATTTTGCAACAATTGGACAACCCTCAACTCACTTCCCATGAAAGGGAACAGTTGCAGGACAGTTTAATGAATGAGGTCACTGTCCTCTGGCAGACAGATGAGCTCCGGGAACGGAAACCGACAGTCATGGATGAAGTGAGAAATGGGCTTTATTACTTTGATGAAACACTTTTTGATGTGCTTCCTGACATCCATCAGGAACTGGAAGACAGGCTGGAGGAAAGCTATCCAGGCGAGGAATGGCAGATCCCTAACTTCCTTCGTTTCGGCTCCTGGATTGGGGGAGACCGTGATGGGAACCCGAATGTTACTCCTGATATTACCTGGAGTACATTAAAAAAACATCGAGAGCTGGTACTCGATAAATATGAAGAAGTCCTGGTAGAACTGATGAAGCGATTCAGTCATTCGACCAAAATTGTTACAGTCACTGATGAGCTGCTTACCTCGGTAGAAAAAGAGGAAGCCCTTATAGGTGCAAATAAAAAATGGCGTGTAGAAAAAGAAATTTACCGACGGAAATTCGCCATCATATTAGAACGACTTCGCAATGTTGGAAAATCAGAATTAGGTTACGATTCTGCTGATCAGCTATTGGACGACCTGTATATGATTCAACGAAGTGTAAAAAGTCATCAGCCAAACCAGCGGGAATTAAAGATGCTTCGTAAACTGGTACGCCAGGTGCAGCTGTTCGGCTTTCATTTAGCAACTCTCGACATTAGGAACCATAGTGGTGAACATGAAGCCGCCATTACAGAGATTCTCCAGAAAGTAAATATCTGCGAAGATTATGCTTCATTAAGCGAACAAGAAAAAATTAAAATGCTGGAAGGTATCCTCGAAGATCCTCGTCCGATCACTTTGTTGGATGAAGATTATTCAGAGGAAACACAACAAATGTTGCGGGTTTTCAATTTAATTCGTGAAGCCCATCGTGAATTCGGGGATCGTGCCATCGAGGTATACCTTGTAAGCATGACAGAAGCAGCCAGTGACCTGCTGGAAGTATTAGTGCTTGCCAAAGAAGCCGGAATTTACCGTCTGCATCCCGATGGAAGAGTGGAAAGCAATCTGAATGTCGCACCTCTTCTGGAAACAGTGGACGATTTGATAGCAGGACCTGAAATTTTGAAAACCTTATTTGAAATGGATGCCTACCGCAAACACCTAGGCGAGCGAAACAACCACCAGGAAGTCATGTTAGGCTATTCCGATGGAAGTAAAGATGGCGGTACCCTGACTGCCAATTGGAAGCTTTACAATGCACAGCAGGAGATTCATGATATGGCCAAAGAATATAACATTGGACTTAAGTTTTTCCATGGCCGTGGCGGATCACTAGGCCGAGGTGGCGGGCCATTGAATAGAAGTATCCTCTCCCAGCCAGCGGAAACCCTGGGAGACGGCGTAAAAATTACAGAACAAGGTGAAGTATTGTCTTCCCGCTACCTTATCCGCGATATCGCTTATCGAAGCCTGGAACAGGCAGCATCTACCCTCGTTGAAGGAGCTGCACATGTATCGAAAGAATCAGAACAAGGGCATCACCGGGAAGCTACATGGGAAAAAGCCATGGAAGAAATATCAGAGGTTTCCCTTAAGAAATATCAATCTCTAGTATTTGGCGACAAAGACTTCCTCACTTATTTCAATGAAGCAACACCATTGAAAGAAATCAGTGAACTAAACATCGGATCCAGACCGATGAAACGGAAAGACAGCTCTAAATTTGAGAATTTACGCGCGATTCCATGGGTATTTTCCTGGACACAAAACCGCCAGCTGCTCCCGGCATGGTATGCTGCAGGTTCCGGCCTGACTTCTTATGCAGAACAAAGCAGCAATCACCTGGAGACATTGCAGCAAATGTATGAACACTGGCCATTCTTCCGCTCCACCATCGATAATCTGCAAATGGCTTTGATGAAAGCGGATCTTCAGACAGCAAATCACTACAAGTCGCTTGTAAAAGATAAAGACCTTGGTGAACGGATCTATAGTGACATTGTAGATGAATATAATCGAACGAAAGATATCCTATTAAAGATCAGCGGGGACCAGGAATTATTGGATAAACAAGTCACAATCCAGGATTCGGTAAGATTACGTAATCCTTACGTGGATCCATTGAATTTCCTTCAAGTCGAATTGATCAAAGAATTAAGAGAAACGGAAAGCCGCGAAGAAAGTCTGCTTACCGAAGTCCTCCTTACTATCAGTGGGGTAGCTGCCGGACTTCGTAATACAGGTTGATTAAATGAATCATTATGTTACCGATGTTTTCCCCACCTAAATGGGTATAACATTAAGAAGATAAGTAAAAAGAGCAGTCGGCATTTAAGCCGGCTGCTCTTTTATATTTTTTGTATATGGGTATCTTTAAATCCGCTCGGATACTTCAACCCAAAGCCAAGACCTCGGTCCATCCCGATGTGCGCTATCCAGATTAATCCCACCATTAACATGGTGTCAACATTGAAAGTCAGCCCTGACAGACATAAACATATCGGGAACAGATAACTATGGAATGCATTATAGCTGTACGCCCCTACCGTTTTGTTTATAAGATAACCTAACATCGAGATATCAGGGGTAAACAATACGAAAATAAATAATACCCAACTGAATTCATTACTACCATAGAAATAAACGGAGGATAAAAAAATTATGAATCCTTCCAATTGAAGGAGCGCCCTATTCATCTTCAGTTTCCTCTCTTATATAGTCTACAACTTGCACCCTTCTCCTATCTTCTGGTTTAAACTATCGGGATATTATGTATACTCGTCTAACCAACGTAGTATTCCTTCGGGGGTCTCTTTTTCATAGGTTTATCCTCACTTGTGTAACTCCAGTGGCTTTCAATAGTAACTACCTTTTCTAATTTTTACATCATCTTAGATATCAAAATATAATGGGTAGTGGATACTGCATTTTTCATTAAAACGATGGAGGCACTGCGGACATTGAGAGAGTTCCAAATATTCATGAATGGTCAATTCCTTATCACAATTTCCACATAGAATGGCTCGTTCATTCCAAAGTTTCTGCGGCCATTTTTCCTCCCGGTGATCCGCCTTTTCCTTATGGCAATAATAGCAGGCGTAATATTCTTTGCAGCAATAGAATTTGATGGCAATGATATCTATGTCACTATGATAGTGTCGGCAACGCGTGTAAGGATCTACCTGTACCCCTTTAACTATCTTATTGCTGGACACCATGATGCCTTTCCCTCCTTTTTACTCTCCTATATTTATTGTAATCTGGTCTATAATTCCACTAACAACTGATTATTCGTTTCCTATCTAATGATTTCCTTCAACGAAGATAAATTTCCGGCTAAATAATAACATCCAGTACCTGAAAGGTCCTGGATGCCGTTATTTTTTATAGTCATCTAAGAAGTCTTTTTGAAAGCTGGTACTGACTTTATGTGAGCGATCGTTTGTAGACGTCAGGTCCTGAAAAGGGTTTTTTCCATAACGCTCGGTCAAATCATCGATGGTTTTATAGAGCTTTTCTTTTTCAGCGTATTGCTCGAAGCTGAAAATGTCCAGTTGTTGGGTCACTTCTTTCTGTTCGGCCAAATCTCCTGCAGTTATTCCTAACAGCCGGACAGGTTCCTGGTTCCAATGTTCATCAAATAACCTGGAAGCAATATGAAACAGGTCATCCGAGGTATGGATATAATCATTCAATTGTCTGCTTCTTGTGATGTTTTTCCAGTCGTGATAACGGATCATCAACTGAACATTTCTCGCCAGTACTTTTTTGCCACTCATACGGGCAGCCACTTTATTAGCAAGCCTTCTCAACACTTGGCGGATCTCCATGTCATCGGTAGTATCCTGGGACAGAGTGGTTGAAGACCCGATACTTTTGAATTCATGTACAGCTTCTGGATCCACAGGACGGTTGTCTTGTCCATTAGCACGGTTTCTCAACCGCTCGCCATTAATACCCAATAATTGTTTCAGTTTAAATACATCATAATTGGCAAGGTCGCCAATAGTTTCCATGTTATAATTGCGAAGTTTTGCAGCTGTTTTATCGCCGACGCCATACATTTCTTCAATCGGAAGCGGCCACAATTTCTTCGACAGGTCACGCTTTCGCAAAACAGTGATGCCCATTGGCTTTTTCATATCCGAAGCCATCTTAGCCAGGAACTTATTTGGTGCGATACCGATACTGCATGGGAGATCGAGTTCATCAGAAATCCGCTGTTGGATTCGATCAGCTATTTCCAATGGAGAACCAAGATGTTCGCAGGCTGTGATATCCATATACCCTTCATCGATGGATACCGGCTGGATAATCTCTGTGACATCTGCAAGTATTTTAAACATTTCTTTAGAAGCTGTACGATACCGGTCGAAGTTCGGGCGCATCACGATCAAATCAGGACAATGCCGTTTGGCTTCCCATAACGGCATCGTCGTTTTTACCCCGTGCTTCCTTGCCTCGTAGCTGCTGGTTACGACAATCCCCTTTCTCTCTTCCGGGTTTCCTGCGATAGCCAGAGGTTTACCCTTTAAGGTGGGATCGAACGCCATCTCAACTGAAGCATAGAAACTATTCATATCAACATGAAAAATGACCCTGCCATTTTTCGGGTACCATCTAGAAGACATGATGATCCTTCCTTCTTTACGAACTTTTGTTCTTCTATTATAGCACGCAGATACAACCTATTTCGAGAAGCATCCCAGGTCCTCCAGAATCTGGATGTCCCGGGGTGAACAGAAACTAAAAATCGATCATGCTTTTTTGAGCATGATCGATTGGTTCATTTATACATTGGCTGCTTCCTGGATAATAGCGGTGACAAACTCAGCAACTTTTTCTAATTCAGCAACTGGCATGCGTTCGTTAGTTGTATGAATTTCTTCATACCCTACTGCGAGGTTTACTGTCGGAATGCCGTGGCCGGCAATGATATTGGCATCACTTCCGCCGCCACTTTGCAGCAGTTCACTGTCACGGCCTATGTTCTTAGCAGCACTACGTGCCACTTCAACGACCTTGTCACCAGCCTGATGTTTAAAACCAGGGTACATGACGGTGACCTCGACATCTACTTCACCGCCCATTTCCTTGGCTGTGTTATGGAATGCTTCTTTCATTTTTTCCACTTGAGCTTCCATTTTTTCCGGAACGAGTGAACGGGCTTCTGCTAAAATTTCCACATGATCGCAAACAATATTTGTCTGTTTCCCGCCTTCAAAACGGCCGATATTTGCCGTGGTTTCATCATCAATCCGGCCAAGCGGCATTTTTGCAATTGCTTTAGCAGCAAGCGTGATCGCAGAAACACCCTTTTCTGGAGCAACTCCGGCATGGGCTGTCTTGCCTTTGACGATGGCATTAATTTTTGCTTGTGTCGGAGCAGCAACGATAATGTTGCCGACCTTTCCGTCACTGTCGATGGCATAGCCATATTTAGCTTTTAATAGGGAAGCGTCAAGTGCCTTGGCACCGACTAAGCCGCTTTCCTCCCCAACAGTAATGACGAACTGGATGTCCCCATGTTCGATATCATTTTCCTTCAGTACTCGGATGGCTTCCAGCATAGCTGCAAGACCTGCTTTATCATCCGCACCCAAAATGGTAGTTCCGTCGGTTACGATGTAGCCATCTTCGATCGAAGGTTTGACGCCATTTCCAGGAACGACGGTATCCATATGGGATGTGAAATAAATCGTATCGACGCCTTCCTTTGTCCCTTTCAGGTTACATATCAAATTGTTGGCATCGTGATCTGTCTGGCTGCGCGCATCATCTTCCAGCACTTCCAAGCCAAGATCGGTAAATTTCTTTTTCAGTACTTCCGCAATTTTAGCTTCGTCTTTTGTCTCGGAATCAACCTGAACCAGCTCCAGGAACTCCTCAATCAGACGCTCTTTATTTACTGCTGCCATTCGTATGCCCTCCTTTATGTATCATACAGTCCAACTAGTACGTTAGCGGAACAGCCTGAAACTGTCAACGATAGCAGTTTACAGGCTGCTGGCAACGTTAAAGTGGAATATTGCCGTGTTTCTTTTTCGGTCGCTCTTCCTTTTTGTTTTTCAGCATATCCAGTGCTTTGATCAAAGTGCTCCGGGTTTCCCGAGGATCGATGACATCATCAACCATACCCAGGGAAGCTGCAACATACGGGTTAGCAAAACGTTCTCGGTACTCGCTGATTTTCTTCTGGCGTGTTTCTTCCGGGTTATCACTTTCTTTTATTTCTTTAGCGAAAATGATATTGGCAGCACCTTCAGGCCCCATTACGGCAATTTCAGCATTCGGCCACGCATAGACCAGGTCTGCACCGATAGATTTACTATTCAATGCTACATATGCCCCACCATAAGCTTTTCTTGTAATAACCGTAAGCTTTGGTACAGTTGCTTCGGAATAGGCATACAAAATTTTTGCTCCGTGACGTATGATGCCTCCATGCTCCTGCTTGATTCCCGGGAAGAAACCGGTGACATCTTCAAAGGTGATGATTGGTATATTGAAGGAATCGCAGAACCGGATAAACCTTGCCGCTTTATCACTGGAGTCAATATCGAGACCACCGGCCATATACTTCGGCTGGTTACATACAAGGCCGACCGTCTTCCCTTTGAGTCTCGCGAACCCCACGACGATGTTCTTAGCAAAGTCTTTATGAATTTCGAAAAACGAATCAGGGTCGACTACTTCATCGATGACAACCCGTACATCATATGGCCGGATCGGATCGAATGGTATCTTGTCTGTCAAATCAGGAAGGTAGTCATCTTTCTCCTCCAGCTCTCGTACTGGAGGTTTCTCTTCATTGTTAGCCGGGAGGTAGCTCACCAGCTGACGGACAGCATCAAGTGCTGATTCTTCATCCTTTGTTTTCAAATGGGCGTTTCCGCTCTTCGAATTATGAACATAAGCACCACCAAGGTCTTCCGATGAAATTTTCTCACCTGTGACTGTTTCAATGACCTTTGGCCCAGTAATGAACATCTGGGACGTTTCTTCCACCATGATGACAAAATCTGTGATAGCCGGAGAATATACCGCTCCCCCGGCACACGGGCCCATGATTACTGAAATTTGAGGTATAACTCCAGAGTATATAGAATTTCGATAAAAAACATGGCCATAGCCATCAAGAGAAGAAACTCCTTCCTGGATGCGAGCACCCCCAGAATCGTTTAATCCGATAAATGGCGTACCATTTTTAACTGCTAAGTCCATGACGGCAGCAACCTTTTTCGCATGCATTTCGCCTAAAGCGCCGCCGAATACAGTAAAGTCCTGTGCGAATAGATAAACTTCTCTCCCATCAATTTTACCAAACCCTGTAACAACACCCTCTCCCGGTGCCGACTGCCCATTCATGCCGAAGCTGTCTCCGCGATGTTCCATAAATGGGTTCAGTTCAATGAATGTTCCCTCATCCAGCATGTAATCGATTCGCTCTCTTGCTGTCATTTTTCCTTTGGCATGCTGCTTTTCAATTCGCTCGTCTCCACCGCCAAGTTCTGTCTGACGGCGTTTATCATAAAGTTCATTTATTTTATCGTAAATATCCATGATGTATCACTCCTTCTCACTATGCTGACACAATTCATATAAGACGCCGTTTCCAGCTTTCGGATGAAGAAAGGCGATTTGACTGTTATGCGCTCCTGTTTTTGGCGTTTCATGAATCAATGCAACACCGCTTTCCCTATATTGTGCCAGTCGTTCGTGGATATCATCCACTTCCAGTGCAATGTGATGGATGCCTTCCCCACGCTTATCTATGTGTTTCTGGATAGGTGATTCTTCACTTATCGGCTCCAGCAATTCCAGCCTGGTCTCTCCTATTTTAAGAAAAGCAACGCGTACCTGCTCCGAAGCTATTTCCTCCACATTTTCAAGCTTCAGACCAAGCACATCCTGATAAAAAGGAAGCGCTGCTTCCAATTGCTTGACTGCTATCCCGATGTGGGCGATTTTCTCAGGAGAAGTAATCAGTCCGGCGTCGGGATCCACCAGTTTTTCTATATAATTAGCGATAGCTTCCGTCGGCGTACCGCTCGTGAAAATTTTTGCCACTCCCTGTTCCTCTAAGTAAGCAATGTCTTCAGCAGGAATCACTCCTCCTCCTATGACCGGGATATCTTCTGCTCCTTTATCTTTCAAAGCCTGTACTACTTTGGGAAACAGAGATTTATGTGCCCCCGATAAAGATGACAAACCTACCACGTCGACATCTTCCTGGATGGCAGCTTGTGCGATTTGAATTGGTGACTGTCTCAACCCTGTGTAAATTACTTCCATCCCATGATCTCTTAATGCCTGGGCAATAATTAAGGCGCCACGATCATGGCCGTCTAATCCTGGTTTAGCTATCAATGCGCGTATTTGTTTTTTCATGTCCGTTTCCCCCTTTTACATCCCCGTATATTCGCCAAATTCTTCTCGTAACACATTGGCGATTTCTCCAACGGTAGCATAAGCTTTAACCGCTTCCAGGATATATGGCATTAAGTTTTCATTCGCATTCTGTGCTGCCTGCTTCAAATTCAGCAGGCAATCTTCGACCAGCTGCTGATCTCTTGTTTCTCTTATATTTTTTGTCTGTTCGATTTGTCTTGCTTCTAACGCTTCGTCCACTCGAAGCAAATCAGGGTTGATTTCTTCATCAATGCGGAAATCATTCATCCCTACGATGATATCTTCTTTAGATTCAATTCGTTTTTGTGCCTCGTATGCTGATTGATGGATTTCCCGCTGCATATATCCGTCTTCTACCGCCTGGACGGCCCCGCCCAGTTTCTTGATTCGCTCCAGGTAATCGTTAACTTCTTCTTCGATTTTGTCCGTCAAGGATTCAACATAATAGGAACCGCCTAATGGATCAATCGTATCAGCTACCCCACTTTCATTGGCGATGATCTGCTGGGTACGGAGCGCGATCCGGGCAGAATCTTCCGTAGGTAAAGCTAATGCTTCATCCCTGGAATTTGTATGGAGGCTTTGTGTTCCTCCCATGACAGCTGCAAGCGCTTGCAATGTAACCCGAACGATATTGTTATCCGGCTGTTGTGCTGTCAGTGTAGATCCACCAGTTTGTGTATGGAAACGAAGCTTCCAGCTTTTCGGATTTTCTGCTTTGTAATGCTCTTTCATGATTTTCGCCCAAATACGTCGTGCCGCTCTATATTTCGCTACTTCCTCAAAGAATTGATTGTGAGCATTGAAGAAAAACGCAAGTCTTGGTGCAAACTGGTCTACTTCCAGGCCAGATTCAATAGCAGCATCTACATAAGCCATGCCATTCGCAATTGTAAAAGCGACTTCCTGCACAGCCGTAGACCCCGCTTCACGGATATGATAACCGGAAATACTGATGGTGTTGAACTTTGGCACGTTAGTCTGGCAATAGCCGAATATATTTGTAATCAGACGCATGGAAGGTTTTGGCGGAAAAATATATGTCCCACGCGCAATATATTCCTTAAGAATATCGTTCTGGATGGTGCCTGTCAGCTTCTCCATCGGTACTCCCTGCTTTTCTCCTACCGCTATGTACATGCAGAGTAAAATGGAGGCCGGAGCATTGATCGTCATGGATGTGCTGACTTTATCAAGAGGAATTTGATCAAAAAGCTGCTCCATGTCCTTTAAAGAATCAATGGCTACACCTACCTTACCAACTTCTCCTTCCGCCATCGGGTCATCGGAATCATAACCGATTTGGGTTGGCAGGTCGAAGGCTACGGACAATCCCGTCTGCCCTTGTTCTAATAAATATCGAAACCGTTTATTTGTCTCTTCCGCAGACCCAAACCCAGCATATTGGCGCATTGTCCAGTATCTGCTTCGATACATGGTTGGCTGGATACCACGTGTGTAAGGGTATTGCCCCGGAAAGCCTAAATTTTCCTCATACGAATACACGGAAGAAGCATCCTCCGGTGTATAAATTCTTTCTACTGGAATGTCAGAGCTTGTAACAAAGTCTTCTTTGCGCTCAGGGAATCGTTGGGTGGTTTTATCCACGTCCGTTTCCCACTGTTGCTTTTGTTGTTGATACTTTGATTGATCACTCATTCGATTGACCCTCCCTCTCCCTGAATATCTTCCTTACTAGCTTACCAAAAAATCAGACATCTTTTCACCAAAAAACCTGAAACAATCCCATGATTTTTCAAATTTTTGAAAGATTTCATAATTCTATTTTGAAATACTTTTCCGGTCTTGTCCAATCTCGCAATAACATGTAAAATACAGATAACGTGTGTCCAAAGTATTTTCGGACATCCCGAGGATGTATAAAGGAGGTAACAACCTTGGCTAAAAAACAGTCTAAACGTGAACGCCGAATGAAAATCGTTATTTATATCATGATTTTATCTATGGTACTGTCATCTCTATTAGCAGGAGCAGGAATGTTTCTTTAATAAAACGAAGTCTAAACTGAAAAAAAGCGGAGCTTGCCCTCGCAAGCTCCGTTTTTTTATTGCAGTCTTTTCTTCATTTCCTGCTTTATATAATCCTCGAATAGACGTAAAAAGTCCCGATCATTTTCTACTATCAAAATTTTCGTCCCAATTGGAACGTGTTCATACAGTTCTTCTACCTGATCATTATTCGAACGGATACATCCCTGGGAGACATTTTCCCCAATCGAGGAAGGCTGATTCGTACCATGAATACCGTAAATCCGTCCATCGGTTCCCTTAGCATCGAAGCCGATCCACCTTGAGCCTAACGGGTTTTTCGGGTCCCCTCCTGGTATATTCTTTTTACGATAATAGGGATCTTTAGCTTTTACAGTAACCGTAAATAACCCCGCAGGTGTAAGATCTTGTGTTGCCCCGGTAGCGACCGGATAAACCTTTTCCAGCTTGCCGTTGTTAAAAAAAGCAAGCTGGTTCGTTTCTTTACTGACAATAACGAATGGGTCGGTAACTTCCGGATGATAAGGAAGAGAGAAAGCTAGCATAAGAAAAATAAGCAGCATTTGCATGGTCATTTCTCCTTTTTGCTTAGCATCCCCTCTCTGCTCCGGCTTCTATACGTCACTCTTTTTGAAAGAACGTTTAATAATCAAATATTGTTCGATTTCATTAAGTAAATTAAACAGGCTAGCCCTCACTTCAAATTCCTGCCTGGATTCCGGTAATTGATCTTCCCGGAACTCTTTCCTTAACTCCTGGATCTGTTTCAAGTAAATGACTGCGGTATTTCCAGGATGAACGGCTTCTGAAAGCTCCTCAAAGAAAGCAGCTATTTTAATCGAATGCTTATAAGACCCTGACACACTGCTTACGAGCGGCAGCATTCTCTCCAACAACTCAAATTGTTTCAATCGCATATTAAAATAATGATAATGCTGATTATGAGAACGAAGCAAATGATTTTCCACATCCCGGAATGCCATCGATTTAGACGCTTCCAGGAGTTCCGCTGTTTCGGTCAATTCTTTGCCAGACCAGTCATTGTCCCCTTCACGAAGGTACGTGGCTAATTGTTTTAGGATAATGGAAAAGTTTCGCTCAATCTTTTCCTGATATTCATAAAGCTTATTATCTAAACTTGGCATATACAGGTTCAAAATCAAAGCGGTTCCGATCCCGACGACGATCAACATAAATTCATTTGTGATTACCGAGAAATCAATATTTTTCGAGCCATAAAGGTGTAAAATAATAACAGAACTGGTCACTATCCCAGGAGAAACCTTTAATTTCACAGTAGTAGGAATAAACAAAAAAAGCATGAGACCAATGGCAATAGGATTATATCCTAACGTCTCAAAAAACACATAAGAGTAAACCATGGCAATCATACAGGCAGCAAACCTGTGCCATGCCGATAATATCGAACGTTTTCTAGTTACTTGTATACATAAAATGGTCAGAATACCGGCAGATGCAAAGTTTTCCAGGCTCATCAATTGGGCAATCCAAATAGCAACCGGTGTACCGATAGCTGTTTTTATCGTGCGATAACCGATTTTCACAATAGACGGCTCCTCTTCCTAGTTGTACTAAAATATTTTAAAATCATAACATGACTTCCTATACTCTGAAAAGGCAGCCGTCCCTTTAATAAGAGTTTCAGCTGCCTCCTCTTTCTGCTGCTTCCTTATATCTTTGATAGTAGGCCGGGACGTTATTCAAAAGTAACAATTCTGTATATAGGTAACTTTTCATATTGAAGTCATTAAAATCGATATTCGTCAATTCCAGTATTTGTTTAATCCGATAATTAAGTGTATTGGGATGTATATACAAATCATTTGCCGTCTGTTTGCCCTTCCCGTTGTTAGCAAGGTAAACTTCCAGAGTCTTCAGCAGGTCGGTCTGGCTTTCCCTATCCTTTTTCATCAATCGCAGCAAGTCCTCACTAAAATAATCTTCTGAGCTATTCTTTTCATACAAAGCTGCCAGATAACGATAGACCCCTAATTTAGAAAATTCCCGAGGCATCGTTTCCGGTCGTGGAGTGATAAAGTTAGCCGTTTCAATAACTTCCAAAGCTTCAAGAAAACTCTTTCTCATCTGAATAAGTGACGTATATTCCTTCCCCAGACCAATCAAAAAACGATAAAAAACCTTACTGCCAGCAATATCTCTTACTTCATGGATGAATTCACGTGCGAGATTTCTTGAAGAAAACTCTTTGTTTGCTTCTCCTTGGACAATCAATACTATTTGATAGTCAGATTTCAGCAAATATATTTTTCTCCTGAGGTAGAAACTTTCCACTACTTTTTCTAAATAATCTAACCGATAATTTTCACCGGGATCGGAAATGGCGAAGACCAATACGGAAAAACATTCCGGCAATTGCAGTTTTGCTAAAGTCGCTTCATTACGCAATTGATTTTCACTGCCATACTCATGCTGCAGCAAGTTCCACAATAATTCCTCACGTCTTCCTTCTTTGGCATTCACTTTCGCATAGGTGTCATAAACAAGCTTACCTAAATGAGCATTGATTTCTTGTAAAAAATCAAGCTCCTCGTCCTTAAGCAGTGTTTCCGATTCCTGTACCCATATATATCCCATCGTTTGCCCCAGGTGTTTAGCTGCGATGACAATTCTTTGATAGAAACCAAGCTCTTCGATTGGTTGTACTCTGATGGGCGTCGGCTGTTTCTCCAGACGCTGGACGATCCCTTCCTTTTTCAGCCGGTCGATGATAAAAATCGGACATTTTTTGGAGAGGATTGTCTTTTGCTGTGTCTGATCAAACTCATCCATGGACGCACTATAAGATACCAGCTCAAAGTTTTTATTCTCAACAATGACTGGCTTATTCAATTTTGAGCTGATCAGTTCGGTCACTCTATGAATATCATCTGTACGATAAATCATATCTGTTATATCCATAGCCTGCTCTACCCTCCTCCATGCCACCCAGGATCCTCCATTTTTTGGAGGGCTGCGGGGTACGTAAAATTTAGTTACTGCTAATTATATCGAACTTCAAGCGAAAACCGAAAGAAGAACCATTTGAAAATCATGATCTTTAGACGACTTTTCAAATTCTGATTCGATTTTTCCAAGAAAAAAGCAGCACCCCCTCCCTGGGAGTGCTGCTTTTCTTGATACTTAATATTTTTCTGAAATAGTTTTTGGATTCATATGCAGGGCCAAGTAATCTGGCCCTCCTGCTTTGGAGTCGGTACCGGACATATTGAAACCTCCGAATGGCTGATACCCGACGATAGCTCCAGTGCAATTACGATTGAAATACAGGTTACCGACATGGAAATCTGTTGCAGCCTGATCAAGATGAGCGCGATTATTTGATATCACAGCACCGGTCAAGCCGTATTCTGTATTATTAGCAATATCAATCGCTTCATCGAAGTCTTTCGCTTTCGTGAAGCAGACGACTGGTCCGAAGATCTCTTCCTGTTGCATACGGGAGTTTGGATCAAGGTCTGCGAATACGGTTGGTTCGATGAAATAACCGGTAGAATCATCTCCTTTACCGCCAGTTACCAATCGGCCTTCTTCTTTTCCAACTTCGATATATCCCATGATTTTGTCAAATGCTCCCTGGTCGACAACTGGTCCCATATACACATTTTCTTCTGAAGCATTACCGACGGTTAGTTCTTCTGTCCGCTTTTTCACGCGTTCTAATACTTCATCATAGACATCCTCATGGACGACGGCGCGCGAGCCGGAAGAACATTTTTGACCAGAAAACCCGAATGCTGAAACGATAATAGCTTCTACTGCTATATCAAGGTTTGCTTCGTTATCGACGACCACTGTATCTTTACCGCCCATTTCAGCAATCACTTGCTTTAAATGCTGCTGGCCAGGCTGTATTTCAGCTGCGCGTTTAAAAATACGAGTACCAACTTCCCGGGAACCTGTGAAGGATATTAATGCTGTTTTAGGATGATCGACAAGGTAATCACCGACTTCCCCGCCACTTCCAGGAACAAAGTTCAATACCCCTTTAGGAAGTCCCGCTTCTTCCAGCACCTCTACAAATTTCGCAGCAATAACAGGACTGTTACTGGCAGGCTTCATTACCACCGTATTACCTGTAACAATAGGGGCGATTGTAGTACCAGCCATAATTGCAAAAGCTAAGTTCCATGGCGGAATAACTACACTTACACCAATCGGCGTATAAACATAAC
Organism: Thalassobacillus sp. B23F22_16; assembly: GCF_043496955.1. Taxonomy (NCBI): domain Bacteria; kingdom Bacillati; phylum Bacillota; class Bacilli; order Caryophanales; family Bacillaceae; genus Thalassobacillus; species Thalassobacillus sp. B23F22_16. Next base: position 172,888 of record NZ_JBIEKD010000003.1, read on the forward strand.
GGTTATGCTCCCCATCACGACTATTGACAGGCTTTCCATCTTTTAGTTCCAGCATTTGACGACCGTAATATTCGAGGAAATCAATCGCTTCTGCCGTATCCGCATCGGCTTCCTTCCATGGTTTACCTACTTCATAGACAAGGTAAGCAGAAAATTCATGCTTACGCTTGCGCACGATGTTAGCAGCACGGAATAGAATCTCAGCCCTGGATGCAGCATCCCACTTTTTCCAGCTCTTGAATGCTTCTGCTGCTGATTGAATTGCTTTCTCAGCAGTCTCCTGATTGGCTTTTGAAACATTTCCTACCACCTGCTTTGTATCAGCAGGGTTCGTAGAAACAATTTTTTCTTCCGTGTGAATACGCTCTCCATTCACCACAAGGTCATAGTCTTTCCCTAGTTCATCTTTCACTTGTTTCAATGCAGCTTCAAATGCCTGCTTATTCTCCTCAATCGTAAAATCTGTGAATGGTTCATGACGATAAGCTGTTACCATTTATAAAACCCCTTTCAAGAAATTTATTTATCATTTATTTACTGAAAACACCTTTAATAGCAAAGGCGATATTCGCTGGTCGTTCAGCCATCCTTCTCATAAAATAACCATACCAATCATCTCCATAAGGCAAGTATACTCGTACGGTATAGCCCTCCTTAGCAAGGTCAAGTTGTGTCTGATTCCTCATCCCATATAACATTTGGAATTCAAATTGATCGGTTGGTATCTGATGTTCTGCTGCCAGCTCTTTCGTGTAATTGATGATTTGATCATCATGGCTGGCGATAGCTGTATAATTGCCATTCAATAAATTTTTCTTAATCAGATGCTTCAAATTGGCATCTACCTTTTCTTTATCCGGAAAAGCAACTTTTCCAGATTCTTTATATGCCCCTTTTACTAATCTCAAATAAGGATCATATTCATCGAGATCATCTATATCACAATCAGAGCGGTACAAATAAGATTGAATGACTGTACCAAGGTTGTGATAGGTTGTTTTTAATCGTTTATAAATATCCAGGGTACGTTCGCATCGCGATGAGTCTTCCATATCTATGGTGACAACTACCCCGTGCTTCTCGGCTGTATCAAGGATTTGCTCCATGTTTTCGATAACAAGTTCTTCATTGATGTCGAGTCCAAGGGAGGTAAGTTTTAACGAAACTTCAGAACCTAACTGATGTTCAGCGATCGTACGAATGGTTTCTATACATTCTTGTGAACGCTTTCTCGATTCTGCTTCGGAATTTACAAATTCTCCTAAATGGTCAACGGTCACTTGAAGACCTTGCTGATTCAATTGCTTAATCAAGGGTACGGCCTGGTCAAAGGTTTCTCCGCCGACTATTTTATCAGCTCCGAATTTTGGCCCCCACTTTTTCGCTAATTTATCCAGCAGCCGGTTATTCGATAAAAACAAGAAAAAGTTCTTACTAATGGCTTCCACTACCATCACATCCCTTCGCTTCACTTACGTAAAGAAGATGTTTCCCTATTCCTTGTAACCCTAACCTAATTATTTATCTCTTAAGAAAATTGTAACGATTATGACGGCTTTTAGACAAGGTGTGCCACTCACAAACATCTCCCTTCGGTTTTGTGGTTTAAACACAATCACAACTGAGATATATGGAAATGTCCTTCTCAACGCAAAAAAATCCGGTTACAAGGCACTAACCTTGAACCGGATTTTTTCACTTTAAATCTTATATTTCTTCACAATGCTCTTCAAATATGTTTTGGAGCTTTCCAATGACTTCCATTGGTTCAAATCCTTCGATATCATGACGCTCGACCATTGTAACGATTTCTCCGTCCTTCAAAAAAGCAAAAGAAGGTGAAGAAGGCGGGTAGCCGACGAAGTGCTGGCGAGCACGTTCCGTCGCTTCTTTGTCCTGCCCTGCAAATACGGTGACCAGGTGGTCTGGCCGTTTATCATAATGGATAGAATGTGCTGCTGCAGGACGTGCTACACCACCTGCACACCCGCATACAGAGTTAATCATCACCAATGTAGTTCCTTTTTGATTCAATGCTTCATCCACTTCGTCTGGTGTAGTAAGTTCTTTATAGCCAGCCTGGGTGATTTCGTTACGAGCCTGGTTGACGACATCGTTCATATAAATATTGAAATCCATGCGTATATCCCCTTTATAACAAGATTATCTTCTTAGATAATAGTATCAATATTTCCAGTTGCTTTCAATCAATCAGTAATTGCTAATTGCTTTCTATACAAAATTCTCTGAAAATACAGTTGACATTTCTGATTACACCCACTTATAATACAGGACAATTGCATAGCAACTCTTATCAAGAGTGGCGGAGGGACTAGGCCCGATGATGCCCGGCAACCATTCAGGCAGCTGCTTGAAAAGGTGCTAATTCCTACAGAAACCATTTTCTGAAAGATAAGAGAGGACTGGATACATAACTTCCCTCTTCTTATCAAAAGAGGGAAGTTTTTTGTAAAAGAAGAAAATACACCTGAGAGGATGATTGGATGACAAAAAGAAGTTTAGAACAACGATTGCAGGAAGGGCCGGTTATTTGCGGGGAAGGATACCTATTTGAATTAGAGCGTCGCGGATACCTTCAAGCTGGTTCATTCGTTCCGGAAGTCGCCTTGGATAATCCACAAGCCCTTAAACAGACTTATCGCGATTATATGCTGGCAGGTTCGGACGTCGTTTTAGCATTCACTTACAATGCCCACCGGGAAAAAATGCGGATTATCGGCAAGGAAGATTTATTAGAGCCATTGAACCGCCAGGCTATTAGGCTGGCCAAAGAAGTAGCAAAAGAACATCCGGAAGAAGAAGCATTAGTGGCTGGTAACATTTCAAATACTAATCTTTTCAATCCCGACGACCCTTCTTCAAAAGAAGACGTGCGTGCTATTTTTGCTGAAATGGTTCGCTGGTGCAAAGAAGAAGGGGTAGACTTTGTCAATGGTGAAACCTTCTATTATTACGAGGAAGCAAAGATTGCTTTAGAAGAAATAAAAAGACAAGGCCTCCCTGCTGTCATTACGTTTGGATTAATGGGGGAGAATGTATTACGGGATGGATATACCGTAGAGGAAGGCTGTCAGTTATTGAAGAAACATGGAGCTTTGGTAGTAGGAATGAATTGTTTCCGTGGACCAGCTACGATGCAGCCTTTTATGGAAAAAATTCGTGCAAATGTTGAGGGTTATGTAGGTGCACTACCCATACCATATAGAACAACGGAAGAACACCCTACCTTTTTCAATTTACCCGATGGGGGATGCTCTTGTACCCTGCCGACCGAGACTACCTTTCCAACATCGCTGGACCCGCTTTATTGCAACCGGTATGAACTTGCTGCCTGGGCAAAGGAAGCCCATGATATTGGAGTCAATTACTTAGGGTTATGCTGCGGGGCATCTCCAAGTATGCTGCGTGAAGTCGCAGAAACTGTAGGGAGAGTGGCCGTCAATTCCACTTATTCCCCAAATATGGAAAAGCATTTTATGTTTGGAACAGATAAAACCCTGCAATCTCATATCACTTCCTATAAGACAAAAGCATAGAGAGAGACCTTTTCAAAATTGGTTAGATATAATAAAAAACTCCCGTAACCATCTTAGGTACACGGGAGTTTTTCTTATTAATAAATTGGTGTATTATCTTTCGTTACCTTTTCCAGTATATCTTTAACACGCGCAAGGAAATTACCGGCAACCAAGCCATCAAGCACACGATGATCTAATGATAAACATAGATTCACCATATCTCTTGCAGCGAACATCCCATCTTTGATAACAGGCTTTTTCACAATGGATTCCACCTGTAAGATTGCTGCCTGTGGGTGGTTGATGACACCCATGGACTGCACAGAGCCAAAAGATCCGGTATTATTGACCGTAAAGGTGCCTCCTTCCATATCTGCAGAAGTCAACTTACCATTTCTTGCTTTCATAGCAAGGTCAGTAATGTCTTTCGCAATCCCCTTGATGCTCTTGTCATCAGCATCCTTAATGACTGGTACGAACAATTGATCTTCTTTTGCAACTGCAATATTTAAATTAATGGCTTTACGCTGGATAATTTTATCACCAGCCCACGTGCTGTTCAATTGCGGGTATTCTTTTAATGCCTGGGCTACTGCTTTGACAAAAAAAGCAAAGAACGTCAGACTGTACCCTTCTTCTGCTTTGAACTTATCTTTCATCGAATTCCGGTACTCTACTAAACCGGTAACGTCCACTTCGACCATCATCCAGGCATGAGGTATTTCCGTCTTCGATTTGACCATATTCTGAGCAATTGCTTTTCTTACACCAGTAACTGGAATCTCTTTATCCCCAACTTCTGTTTTCACATTTATTGGAGCTGGCGCAGAGTGGGATGGAGATGGCTGAGATGTTTGTGGTGCTGCTTCCTGTACTGATTCCTGCGGCTGTTTATCTTTTGTGCCGCCTCCAGCAATTACTTTCTCGACATCCTTACGAGTGATACGGCCACCTTTGCCTGTACCTTCTACCTGCTCAAGATCTATATCGTTCTCCTGAGCCAAACGCATGACTGCTGGTGAAAAACGCTTCTTCATCGGCTTCTCGCTGTCAGCTGATTCACTCTGATTCTCACTCTTCGTTACAGGAGCTGATTTCTCCTCAGCTACAGGATCTGCCTTGGCCGGTTCCTCTTTCACCGGTTCGTCTGTATCCTCTGTAGAACCGCTGCCTTCTACTTCCATATAGCACATCAATTCACCAACAGCAATGGTATCGCCTTCCTGTGCGACTAATTCTTTGATTACACCTGTATAGGATGATGGTACTTCCGCGTTTACTTTATCTGTCATTACTTCTGCAATCGGATCGTACTTATTAACTTTATCTCCCACTTGGACCAGCCATGTGCTGATTGTGCCTTCGGTGACACTTTCGCCCAATTGTGGCATTTTTATTTTTTCAACGCCCACAGAGACTCCTCCTTTAATTTAAAATTCAGCAAGCTCTCTCATGGCTTTTTCAACTTTATCTGGATTGATCATGAAATATTTCTCCATTGTCGGTGAATAAGGCATGGCTGGGACATCCGGTCCAGCCAGTCGCTGAACAGGTGCATCCAGGTCGAATAAACAATTTTCACTAATGACAGCTGACACCTCGCTGATGATGCCGCCTTCTTTGTTATCTTCTGAAACGAGCAGGACCTTCCCTGTTTTCGATGCCGCTTCAATAATCGCATCTTTATCTAATGGATAAACGGTACGCAGGTCGAGGATATGGGCATCGATCCCATCTTCCGCCAGCTTCTCAGCTGCCTGTAATGCAAAATGGACAGCTAAACCGTATGTAATCACGGTAATATCAGAACCATCACGTTTTACATCCGCCTTACCAATCGGAAGCGTGTAATCCTCTTCCGGAACCTCTCCCTTAATTAGACGGTACGCCCGTTTGTGTTCAAAGAACAGCACGGGATCAGGATCGCGAACAGCTGCTTTTAATAACCCTTTCACGTCATAAGGAGTGGAAGGCATAACGATTTTCAACCCTGGCTGGTTGGCAAATACAGCCTCAACGGATTGAGAATGGTATAAAGCCCCATGAACCCCGCCTCCATAAGGAGCACGGATAGTAATTGGGCAGCTCCAGTCGTTGTTGGAACGGTAGCGGATTTTAGCCGCTTCAGAGATTATCTGATTGACCGCAGGCATGATGAAATCAGCAAACTGCATTTCGGCTACGGGCCGCATTCCGTACATAGCAGCACCAATTCCAACTCCGGCGATTGCGGATTCAGCTAGTGGAGTGTCGAGTACCCGGTCTCCGCCAAATTCATCGTATAACCCATCTGTAGCGCGGAATACACCGCCGCGTTTCCCGACGTCTTCCCCTAAAACAAACACTTTCTCGTCACGCTGCATTTCTTCACGCAACGCTTGTGTAACTGCTTGGATATAAGAAATTACTGGCATTGTCGTTCCCCTCCTTACTCTTCGTATACGTACTTCAACGCAGATTCCGGCTCAGCATACGGTGCGTTTTCCGCATAATCTGTCGCATCATTGACCAACTTAGTGATCTCTTCGTTCATTTCCTTCTCAAGGTCTTCAGTCAAAATACCCAGTCCACGCAAGTAATTGCCGAATGTAATGATGGAATCTTTCTTGCGCGCTTCCTCTACTTCTTCTTTTTCACGATACGTACGGTCATCATCATCACTGGAATGGGCAGTCAGGCGATAAGAAACGGCTTCAATTAGTGTAGGACCTTCACCGTTACGGCCGCGTTCGGCTGCCTGCTTGACTACTTCATAAACCTCCAGCGGATCATTCCCGTCCACTGTATAACCAGGCATCCCATATCCAATAGCACGGTCGGATACTTTCTCACAGGCGAGTTGACGTTCCACTGGAATAGAAATAGCGTATTTATTATTTTCTACCATAAAGATGACAGGAAGTTTGTGAACCCCGGCAAAGTTTGCCCCTTCATGGAAATCACCCTGATTTGAAGAACCTTCTCCAAAGGTAACGAGGGAAACGAAATCCTTTTTCTCCATTTTTCCAGCAAGCGCGATACCAACAGCATGGGGGACCTGGGTCGTTACTGGAGAAGAACCAGTGACAATTCGGTTCTTCTTTTGGCCAAAATGTCCTGGCATTTGACGGCTTCCTGAGTTAGGATCTTCCGCTTTAGCAAATCCGGAAAGCATTAATTCTTGCACGGTCATACCAAAAGCAAGCACAACCCCCATATCCCGGTAATATGGAAGGACATAATCTTTGTCCCGGTCAAGCGCATATGCTGCCCCAACCTGTGCTGCCTCTTGCCCCTGGCAGGAAATGACAAATGGGATCTTTCCCGCTCTGTTCAATAGCCACATTCTTTCATCAACTTTTCTAGCTGTAAGCATCGTCCGGTACATGTCTAATACTTGTTCATCCGTTAAACCAAGTTTTTCATGGCGATTTTCAGCCATTTCAACCCCTCCTTTGCATTATCCGTGAATTTGTTTACCATCAACAGCCATCGCCGCTTCCCCGATTGCTTCCGATAAAGTCGGGTGAGGATGGATGGATTCAGCAATCTCCCATGGAGTCGCATCGAGAACTTTGGCAAGACCGGCTTCCGAAATCATATCAGTTACATGCGGGCCGATCATATGGATTCCTAATAAATCATCAGTCTCTTTATCAGCAATAATTTTGACAAAACCATCCGATTCACCGAACACTAACGCTTTACCGATTGCTTTGAAGGAAAACTTCCCTTTTTTGATTTCGTAACCAGCTTCTTCGGCTTGTTGCTCTGTCAATCCCACACTGGCAACTTCAGGATTAGAATAGATACATGTCGGTATTTCTTCGGCTTTCAATTTGTCCGGCTTTTTCTCTGCCATATGCTCGACAGCCGTTATTCCTTCGTGTGAAGCGACATGGGCAAGCTGAAGGCCTCCAATAACATCACCAATGGCATAGATGTGGCTTTCTTTGGTCTGGTAATAATCATTCGTTTCAATGAAGCCATTTTCGACTTTGATATCCGTGTTTTCCAGCCCGATATTAGTCACGTTTGCCGAACGGCCAACAGAAACTAATAATTTATCAGCCTCATAAGTCTCCTGCTTTTCTTTAACTTCAGCCTGGATTACCACGTTGCCGTCTTTTTTCAGTGTTTCAGGAAGCACCTTTGCACCAGTTACGATTTTGATGCCTTTCTTCTTCATCAAACGTTGCATTTCCTTAGCTATTTCTTGATCTTCTGTAGGCAGGATTTGCGGAAGATATTCAATGACAGTCACTTCTACTCCAAAATCAGCAAGCATGGAAGCCCATTCTATACCAATGACTCCTCCCCCGATAATGATGATCGACTTTGGAAGTTCTTCCATTTCAAGCGCTTCATCGGAAGTCATCACAAATTCACCATCTATATCGAGACCTGGCAGGGTTTTGGGTTTAGAGCCGGTAGCAATCAAAACGTTTTTGGGAATCAGCATTTCATTCTCTTCCCCGTTATTCATCTCCACCGAAATAGTACCCGGCATCGGGGAAAAAATCGAAGGACCTAAAATTCGGCCAAAACCTTCATACACATCGATTTTACCCTTTTTCATCAGGCCTTCTACTCCTTTATGTAAGGTATCAACGATCGACTGTTTTCTCTTCTGAACACGATCGAAGTTGATTTTCGGCTGTTCCGTGATAATTCCATATTCGTCCGCTTCTTTTGTCTGCCGGTATACTTCAGCACTTCTGAGCAGTGCTTTGGAAGGAATACAGCCTTTATGCAGGCAGGTACCGCCCATTTTCCCCTTCTCGACAACTGCTGTTTTCAAACCAAGCTGAGAGGCTCTGATTGCTGCGACATATCCACCAGTACCTCCGCCCAGTATGACTAAATCATAATCTTGAGCCATGGTTGACTCTCCTTTCTATTCTGTGAAATTTGGATACTGTTTTGGCAGCTCTTCCTGACGAAGCACACGTAATGTGCCGGCATTCAGAGCTTCCAGCTCATTCTCGCCAGGATAAACCAGGATATCAGCAATCCACTTGACTCTTTCAGATATTTGCTCAACAAAGCCTTTTCCGTACGCCAGACCCCCAGTCAGAACAATAGCATCGACTTTTCCTTCCAATACCGTGCTCATTGACCCAATTTCTTTTGCTATTTGATAAGCCATCGCGTCATAAATCAATGCTGCTTTTTTATCGCCGTGTTCCAAACGCTTTTCTATTTCTACCGCGTCGTTGCTATCTAAATAGGCCATTAATCCGCCTTTTCCGACTAGCTTCTTCATAATTTCATCCCGGTAATACTGTCCAGAAAAACACATGGCAACGAGATCACCAGCGGGTACCGTCCCTGCACGTTCCGGAGAAAAAGGACCGTCGCCATGCAAACCGTTGTTCACATCGACAACCCTGCCATTTTTGTGTGCCCCTACTGTAATACCGCCACCCATATGGGTCACAATCAGGCGGGATTCTTTATAAGTTTGCCTCAAGTCACTTGCTGCTCTTCTAGCTACGGCTTTTTGGTTCAATGCATGGAAGATGCTTTTTCTTGGAATTTCAGGAACCCCTGAAACCCTTGCAATCTCCTGTAGTTCATCGACGACTACCGGGTCCACAATAAAAGCTGGTATGTTAAGCCCTTGCGCAATTTCATTCGCAATGATGCCACCTAAATTAGAGGCGTGCTCGCCATTATAGCCGGCTTTTAAGTCCTCAAGCATTGCATCATTGACTTCATACGTACCACCTTCAATAGGTCGTAACAAACCGCCACGACCACACACGGCACTCAATTTACTGATATTAATTCCTTCTTTATCCAGTTCATCTAATATCACTTGTTTCCGAAACTCAAATTGCTCAATGATTCTCGAAAAACCCGCCACCTCTTCAGTCTTGTGGCGGATTGTCTTTTCAAAAATACAAGTTTCTTCCTCAAAGACTCCGATTTTTGTAGATGTCGAACCTGGATTAATAACAAGTATTCTGTAAGCTTGCTGCACTGCCTTAAACCTCCGATCAACCTTCGCTGTTTATCTTCTGCTGAGAATATGGTGTCCATTTTGCAAAAACTGGCTTCTTGAATGACGCATGCGCTGAATACGTTCTTCAGCCATTTTGTCAGCAGCTGCATATGTCGGAATATTGTCCCGCTTGGATATTTCGAACACTTTGGATACATTATCGTAAATTGTTTCTACCCGCTTCATCGCCCGCTCTTTATTATAACCATTCAACTCGTCGGCAACATTAATTACCCCTCCGGCATTGATGACGTAATCAGGCGTATAAACGATTCCTTTTTCATGGAGGATATCACCATGTGATGTATCTTTCAGCTGGTTGTTAGCCGCTCCAGCGATAACTTTAGCCTTCAATTGTGGAATTGTATCATCATTGATTGTTGCACCCAGGGCACATGGCGCATAAATATCACAGTCAACGCCATATATTTCATCAGGATCAACCGCTTTGGCGCCAAAGTTCTCGACAGCCTGTTGAACGGCATCTTTGTTGATATCCGTTACGATTAAACTTGCGCCTTCTTCATGAAGATGGCGGCAAAGGTTGTAAGCGACGTTTCCGACGCCCTGTACTGCTACTGTTTTTCCCTCTAGTGAATCTGTTCCAAATCCCTCTTTGGCAGCAGCTTTCATTCCGCGATATACACCATAAGCCGTCACAGGCGAAGGATTTCCTGAAGAACCAAATGCCGGAGAAATACCGGTCACATAATCTGTTTCTTCATGAATTAAATCCATGTCCTGCACTGTAGTCCCTACATCTTCAGCCGTAATATAACGGCCATTAAGTCCCTGAATATACCGTCCAAACGCACGGAACATTTCTTCGTTCTTATCTTTTTTAGGATCTCCGATAATAACAGTCTTACCGCCACCAAGGTTCAAGCCTGCAGCTGCATTTTTATAGGTCATACCTTTGGCAAGACGAAGGGCATCTTCAATAGCCGCATCTTCGGAATCATACGTCCACATTCTGGTCCCACCTAATGCTGGGCCTAACGTTGTATCATGAATAGCAATGATCGCTTTCAAACCAGAAGTTTCGTCCTGACAAAATACCAATTGCTCATAGTCATATTCTTTCATATAAGTGAAAATTTCCATCTCGTATTCCTCCTAATGTGTATCAGATGATAGTAAAGCAAGTGCGAGTGAATATATTTTACTCTCTGCTGAATCAGCACGAGAGGTGAGAACGATTGGTGCTGCAGCTCCGCTTATAATTCCGGCAACTTTCGCATTGGCAAAATACATAAAAGATTTATACAACGCATTAGCTGTTTCAATAGCTGGAGCTACCAGTACATCTGCTTTTCCAGCAACAGGGGAGATGATCCCCTTCTGCTCGGCTGCTTCTATACTAACGGCATTGTCAAACGCAAGCGGTCCATCCACCTGGCAATTTTTTAGCTGGCCCCTTTTTGCCATCTGGGTAAGCAGTGCCCCATCCGTTGTTGCAGTCATGGAAGGATTCACTACCTCAACCGCAGCCAGGACTGCTACTTTCGGTTGTTCAATCCCTAAACTCCTTGCCACTGAAACTGTATTTTCAATGATTTGTGCCTTTTCTTCCAAAGAAGGGGCAATGTTCATGGCAGAATCCGTCAGGAATATCAACCTATCCTTATTCGGTATTTCAAACAGGGCTACGTGGGATAATACATTCCCTGTACGGAGCCCATATTCTTTGTGAAGTACCGCCTTCAATATTTCTTTCGTAGAAAGGTTACCTTTCATAACTACTTGTGCCCGGCCTGTTTTTACTGCTTTCACTGCAACAGCTGCCGCCTCTTCCTGGTTGGAGTCCAAGACTTCGATTGAGGGGTGATTTAAACTTAGTCCAATCTCGCCCGCAAGCTTCTCGACTTCTTTATGTTCCCCAACCAGCAAAAAACGACAGAGATTGTTTTCTATAGCTTTGTTGACAGCTTTCAGTACTTCCCGATCTGCCGCTTGAGCTACGGCAACAGTTTTGAAAGCGTTGTTATCCAATTGTTTGAGTAATGTTTCTAAAGTACGCAAACTCTCACCTCTTCACTATTAACATGCAAATATCATGCCAAATCTCCAACCAATGAAAACGCTTCCCGGTTTGTCTTTTACCTATGCAAAGATTATCGTATATGCAATTTATTGCATGCTATTTTTGTCTAAATTGTATTTATCAAGTTTATAATAAAGATTTCTAATCGATATTCCCAGCGCCTTTGCTGTCTGTGTTTTATTATAATTGTGTGCCTGATAAGCTTCAGCCAACAATTTTCGCTCGTATGCGTCCACAGCCACCTGCAATGTTTCTCCCAGCCATACTTGTCCGGCATCTTTTTGCCCCTCTCTTTCTGGAGCCGTATGCTTTAAAGGCGGGATATGAGAAAGTTGAATGACTTCATCATAGTTCTCCATATAAATCATTGCTCTTCCGATAATATTTTCAAGTTCCCTTACATTCCCCGGCCAGTTATAACCTTTAAGCTTTTCTAATGCATCGTCATCCAGCCTCTTAACGTTGCGCCCATAATTTTCGTTCAATTTCTGTATCAAATACTCAATTAATAACGGGATATCTTCAATTCTCTCCCTTAATGGAGGTATATAAATAGGCAGTCGATTAAGTCGGTAGTAGAGGTCTTCCCGAAAGCTCTTGTTCATGATCGCTTTCTCTAAATTGACATGCGTGGCTGCTATGATTCGCACATCCACCGGAACTGGCTTAGTTCCGCCAACCCGTACGATTTCTTTTTCCTGCAGCACACGGAGTAATTTTGCCTGCATTTGAAGTGATAGCTCTCCGATTTCATCCAAAAAAATACTGCCATTATGCGCTTCTTCAAATAAACCTTTTTTACCGCCTCGTTTGGCGCCCGAGAAGGCACCTTCTTCGTAACCGAATAACTCGCTTTCCAATAGCGACTCTGCAATAGCTGCACAATTGACCCGGATAAACTTATTATGCCTTCTGCCGCTCTCATTATGGATGGCGTGAGCAAAAAGTTCTTTTCCTGTACCAGATTCTCCTCTTAAAAGAACCGTGGCAGGCGTTTTCGCTCCCACCTTCGCTTGTTCTAATGCGAGCGTCATTTCTTGCGAAGTGCCAATAATGTCATCAAAGGTATATTTCGCTTCCAGCTTCCTGATAATCTGCCTTGCCCGTTTCAGCTCACTGGTCAATGACTTAATTTCAGTCACGTCATGCAGGACACCGACACTCCCCTTCAGCTTTCCATCCACGATTACCGGCGCAACATTGACAATGACATCCTTTTTGGCAGGACCGACTTTCATCCTCACACCTCGAACAGGTCTCCTTGTCTGAAGTACCTTCATGTGCATACTCTCGCCTTCATAAATATCCACGGTTGCCGGCTTTCCTACAATATCTTTTTCCGTAAGCCCCGTAATTCTGGTGTAGGCAGGATTAATCATCAATCCCTTCCCATCTTCATCAACGACCGTGATTGCCTCATCGGAAGATTGGATAATCGCTTCCAACATCGTTTTTACTTCCTTGAGATCAGTTATTTCTTCTGCAAGATCCACCACTTCGGTAATATCTTTAAAAACAGCAAAGGCACCCATCACTTCACCAGCACTATTTATAATAGGAATTCTAGTGGTAATCACCTTTTTGCCATTTTCCAGTATGAGCTTCTGGTTAACCTCTTTCCGGCGCGTTTTCATGATTTGAGGAAGTCTGGTGGATGTTATGATCTCATCCACTTTCCGCTTAAGTGCATCTTTTTTATCCATCCCTAAAATCTTCGCAGCACTACGGTTCATGAACGTCACGTTTTCCTGTTCATCTATCACAATCATTCCATCATGAATACTGTTTAATATCAGTTCCTGATTAATTGTTTGCGTTTTCAATTCAGTCAATAACGTTTCTTTTTCTTCTAAAAGTTCAGCGGTGATATAGGCTACCGCCCCTGGGATCACTACCGTTTTCCCTTTTCTTCTGGAAAGGATAGCTTCAAATGTCTTCTCATCCCCAGTGGCTTCGATGACTATATCAATGTCTTTATGTATCCATTGCTTCCAGTCCGAACCCGTCTGGATGTCGAGTTCGGCAGCCAGACGCAAACCATCCGCCTGATTATTAATATCTACAATAGCGACAATCTCCATTCGATTAGTCGCTTTCAGCAACTTTAATAACGCAGTTCCGCCTTTTCCCGCTCCTACGATTAGTACTCGTTTCACTGTACCACTTCCTGCAATTTTTTGCGTACTTTCATCATAATCTAACCTGCATTTATTAGCAAGATAAAAATGTTTTCAGAAAAAAGCTTGTTTGCTATACTAAAAAGCAGTGAAAGGTTTTGCAATAAATTATTGATAGTAAAGGGAGATAAAGCACAATGCGATTGATAGCTTTATTAATTATGCTGATTCCGGGTATTATTGCTACATTAGGAATTAAACTAATCCGGGACACGTTATTTGGTATTATGCATCCGATCTTTTTTCATATTTCTATCCAATTCATATTTGGAGTTTTATTTATATTAGGCGGTATAGGATTTATAGCCGGATTTATTCGTCACCGGGATAGTAAGAGGAAAAATACGAATGGGAAATTTTAAAAAAGGGCTAAAGAGCTCTTTTTTTATTGGTTAAAACCAACATTGCATTTCTCCAGTAAAGCTCCCTTTTCTTGAAGACTCAGTTTCGAGATAAATTGTTTCCGTTACGATAGTAACGGTTAGGAGGTCCGGGAAATTACTCGCTTTCCATGGGCGTACGGTGAGCTTCCTCGGGCTTCGCCTTGCGGGATCTCACCGCTCATGTCCATCCCACTGGAGTCTCGCAATTTCCCGGACCTCCTTGCGTTTATGAGAGATACGGAAACATCGGTATATCGTTCTTCAAACCAAGAGTGAGCTATGCATGAAATGTGAGCTTAAAACCGCGTCTTTATTCAATTATCCATTAAAAGTAGAAGACATCTGCAATATAACAGGGGTTCTTTTCTCCCATCCTTCGGATGGGGTGGCAGGGAAACTGCGAGACTCCCGCGGGAGAAGGGACTAGGCAAGACCCCACAGGGAGTGAAAACGACCGAGGAGGCTTGCCGGTTCCCCCGCAGGAAAGCGAGTAGTTTCCCGGACATCCCTGACGCTATTATGGTAAAGAACCCTCACTATCTTGAAACTGAGTCTTCCACAATTCGGCCCTATTGTGGAATAAGGCTATTATGAATAATCAACAAAAACAGTTAGCGAAACCTCGGGGAGAATTCCTTTAAACGGCTTGGGAAGCATTCGTTATACTTAATTTGCTATACTAAGACTACTAAGAATATCACGAAGGAGTTTTTAGATGGAAAGTTACCAGGATATGTTCAAAGAGCAGTATCCCTTCAACTTGTTAACACCTGAAGAATTCAATGAAATTTTCGGTGATGCTTCCATGAATGAATATAATAAAAATGAATTCATTATCCATGAAGATCAAGAAGAAGATACAATAGAGGTGCAATTTATATTATCAGGACTTGCCAAGAATATTATGCACCGTTCGAATGGTCAGCAGTTGTCCGTCAACTTTTTTTATCCCGGAGACCTGGTAGGTGTCATGATGATGCTGACAAGCGGGGAGATGAAATTTTCTGTACAGGCACTTGAAGCGACCAAGACACTACGTTTTGATAAATCGAAATTCTTTGATGTCATGTCCACCAATACACACTTCTCAAAAGTAGTCGTCGATGAAATCAGCAACATGATGAAATCGCTCTATAATGAGATTAAATATAAAAGTTCTACATCTGATGAAAATGATGAGAAAGAATTGTTTAAAAAGCGTGCCGATACCTTTATGGAGCCGCCCACTTTCATTCATCCAGAAAAAACGGTGGAACAAGCAGCCAGGATTATCCAGGAAGAAAAGGTAGAAGCCTTGATCGTAAGTGAAGACCGTCAGACTATGCTCGGTATGATTGGTTATTCAGAAATTTTAAAGGCTTATTTTGAAAATGGACATACCAGGCCGGTAAAAGCATATGCGACCGAAGAATCGTTCGCCATTGCCTCTCAGTCCTTTATATATGATGCATTAAGTTACTTGAAGCATCACCCTACGGAGCTTATCCCGGTCCTGCACCGGGATACCATTGCAGGGGTGTTGAGGCAGTCCTCTTTCTTTACGATTCAAAACTCTGTATATTTCGATTTGACTTACAGGATTTCAAATGCCACTAGTGTAGAAGAGCTAAAATTATTATCTCCCAGCAATAATCAACGCTTCCAACAATTTGTGGCCAGTCTTGTCGGTGAGAACATGTATGCCTATGACATCACAGAATTAATATCCAATTATAATGAACGTATCCACAAACAAATTATTCAGATTGCTGAGGAAGAGATGGTAAAAGAAGGGTATGGCGCTCCTCCAATCAACTATTGTTTTATAGTGATGGGGAGTCTGGGGAGAAAAGAACAAGCTTTCAGTACAGACCAGGACAATGGTCTGATACTGGCAGATTATAAACACCTGCATGCCGCCGAAAAAATCGAAAACTATTTTAAACGATTGGGCGAAAAGATTAATCACATGCTTCATTATTGTGGCTTTCCATTATGCACCGGAGGAATTATGGCAAAAGAAGAAAAATGGAGGAAATCTACAGAGGAATGGTATAACAGCATAAATGAATGGATCGAAAAAATGGATGGAGAGGAAATAAGGGATTTTACTATCTTTGTCGATTTTCGGCCGGTATTCGGTGACTATTCCCTCGCCTATGAACTTCGGGAATATGTCGTGAAAAGAATCCAACGTTCCTTAAATCTTCATCAGTTATTAATGAAGGATACCTTACGATTCAGAGTACCGATTCAGCCATTCGGCAGGATCACCGGCATAGGCAAAAAAAGAGGGTTAAATTTAAAGAAATCTGCGATAATGCAGATTGTCAATGCTATCCGAATTTATTCTATCAAGTACGGGATTGATGAAATTAATACGGTAAAAAGGCTGACAGCACTCACCGAACAGGAACGATTCCACCCTAGAGATGCCGAAAATGCTAAATTAGCTTTCCATCGCCTGCTTACCTTCCGATTACAGGAAAATTTGCGGCAGTTAGACGAGAACCTGCCGTTAACCAATGAGTTAAACCTGGCCCGTCTCAAAAAAGATGAAAAAAGGCTGCTTCGTGACGCCTTGATTATAGCTAAACGTCTGCAACAAGTACTGGAATTAAGTTATAACAGGAATCGGGTGGTTTAATGCTTCCTATTGACCTGCAAATACTTAAATATCTGTTCTTTGAAAAAGCAATTTATTCCTATAAAATCCGCCCATACCGGAGGCAGGATGCTTATCATACGTTATATCGGAAACTAGAGAATTACCAGCCTCCAGGCGAATTACTTCAACAGCCGCTGGATCAAGCAACTTATACAATTTTCGATTTAGAAACCACCGGCTTTCTTCCGGAGATAGGTCATGAGATTATATCGATCGGTGCCATCCAAATCGAAGGTCTGCAATCTTGTCATATAAAAAAATTCCATCAAATTATAAGGCCGATTCGCCCTGTACGCAGGCATACATTGGACTTGACCGGACTGACGCGCACTCAATTAAAGAATGGAACGTCTTTCATTGAAGGGTTTGACCGTTTTTTATCGTTCAGTGATAATTCTATTTTAGTTGCCCACCCTGCAAAGTTTGATATGCGTTTTCTGCGTGCAATGTTAAAACGCTGGAAGCTTCCTGACTTTAATCCTCCTGTGATCGATTCCCAATTAGTTGCCCAATGGCTGCTTCCTGAAATACGTCACCAGCTGGATCCCTTATTAAGATACTTTGATATTGAACAGATGGAACGTCACCATGCATTGAATGATGCGATTATGACTGCAGAGTTGTTTGAGCAATTATTAAAAGGGGCTATAGAATCAGGTGCAAAGGATTATTATTATTTACAAAAACAATTGGACTCCCTTGAGCCATCCAAAAAGAAGGGTTCCTTACTATTAAGTTCAAGCTGATCAGAAAAAAAGCAGCCAGGGTTCCTGGCTGCTTTTTTAACCTTTATTCAAAAAATTCTTTATATAAATATTGAACAACACGTTCCATACCTTCTTCATAGACGCCAAACATCATGGATACTTCTGATGACCCTTGGTTGATCATTTCGATATTAACATCCGCTTCACGGAAAGCACGGGTAGCCTGACTTGCCAGACCTATAGTATTATTCATCCCTTCTCCAACAAGCATGACCATTGCCATATTCCGCTCGATGTTCACCATATCTACATTCAACTCATTTTTAATTCGTGCAATGACTTGTTCTTCCTTGTCTATAGGCAACTGGTCTTCACGTAAAATGACAGACATATCATCAATTCCAGACGGAGCGTGTTCAAAAGAAATTCCTTCATCTTCTAAAATTTGCAGTAATCGACGACCAAACCCTATTTCCCTGTTCATTAAATATTTACTTACATAAAGTGTCAGGAATCCTTTATCACTGGCTATCCCTGTAACACGTCCATAACCAGCTTCGTTTTCTGAAACAATCATGGTCCCTGGCGCTTGGGGATTATTTGTGTTCTTAATACACACTGGAATCTTTGCTTTAAACGCGGGAATTAAAGCTTCATCATGAAAAACAGAAAAGCCTGCATAGGAAAGTTCACGCATTTCCTTATAAGTCAAGGAAGTAATTTGTTTAGGGTTAGAAACAATCGTTGGATTTACACAATAGACCGAATCTACATCCGTGAAGTTTTCATATAAATCAGCTTTTACTCCTGCGGCTACAATAGAGCCGGTAATATCAGAACCTCCCCGTGGAAAAGTCACCAATCTGCCAGCTTTGCTGTACCCGAAAAATCCCGGAATGACAAGAATACCATCACGTTCCCGAAGTTTATACAGTTGTTCCAGGCTTTCATCCAGCACCTGCGCCTGACCTGGTTCATCACTCACAATAATGCCGGCATCTTTTGGATTCACATAGGAAGCTTCTACATCTTTTGATTGTAAATACGCGCTGAGGATTTGTGCAGAACCATCCTCTCCACAGGACTTGAGGGCATCTAAGGTCCATTCTGCAGATTCATGTGTTTGGATGATATATTCGATGTTCTTTTGAATCGTTTCAGTCAAATCCTCCGAGAGCTCCAATTCCTGGATGATTTCACGGAAACGATCCATGACTGCAGATAAAGCTGCATCATGATTTTCCTTGCCTATTACCTTACCAGCAAGTTCAATCAGTAAATCAGTCATTTTGACATCATCACTGAACCTTTTACCAGGTGCAGATACTACCACCACTTTTCTTTCTGTATCATCTAACATAATATTTGCAACTTTTCTTAGTTGGGCTGCATTTGCTACAGAGCTTCCCCCAAATTTTACTACTTTCATTATTACATCTCCCTGCTACTTTGATAAAGTGATTAATAATTTAAAATTGTAACATAGATATACTTGGTTCTCCATTATTTGTAGGGAGAATTCTGATTTTTTATAAAATATCATAATAATTCCTTTGCGAAGTTACAGACACGCCTACACAATAACCTTAACTACCCTATATGGAAAAATTGACTTTTATGAAAATCCGGAGTGAATGAAAAAAGCTTCCCACACTCTCTTTATGAAGAGTGGGAAGCTTTATCTTATTTAAGCAAACGTATTTACCATAATTAACTTGCTTTATGTTCCAGACGCAGGCGGTCGGCTACCATCGCAATGAATTCGGAGTTCGTAGGTTTTGCTTTAGTATTTGAAATGGTATAACCAAATAAAGAAGAAATAGATTCCACATTACCTCTGTTCCATGCTACTTCAATGGCATGGCGAATGGCACGTTCTACCCGGGATGCAGTTGTCTGATATTTTTTTGCGATGTCCGGATACAATACTTTAGTGATCGATCCCAACAGTTCGATATCATTATACACCATTGAGATTGCTTCACGTAAATACATGTAGCCTTTAATATGAGCAGGTACTCCAATCTCATGGATAATATGAGTAATGCTTGTATTAAGGTCAGGCTTCTGGCCAGCTTTAGCGCTTGTTCCAATTGCTTTACTGATTGGATCATTAGAACCATGGATCTGACGGATCTGATCCGTCAGGGAATCAAGGTCAAATGGCTTCAGCATGAAATATGAAGCGCCTAAATCCACCGCTTTTTTCGTTACTTCTTCTTGACCAAAAGCAGTGAGCATGATTACACTAGGTTTTTTCTTTAATTCCAACTGCTTCATTTGGCTCAAAACAGCTAGTCCATCCATATGCGGCATAATAATATCCAGTACCAGTACATCAGGCGTCGTTTCTTTCAGCATCTCAAGACATTCTTTTCCATTATATGAAGTGCCGACTACTTCAACATCCTTAATGTCTTCAAAATAGTCCTCCAGCAACTTGATCAACTCACGATTATCGTCTGCCAAACCAATTTTGATTTTTTCCATTTTACTTAATTCCTCCTTGTAATTTCCGCCTGTGCTTCCAAGTAATGTATTCGACAATCGTGCAGATAATCCTTTTAATTTAGTGAGAAAAATTTATTTATTTTTAAAATGCTTCTATTTACTCTTATTTTCTTTAGTTTTCGATTATATTCTACAATTAGTGCATAAGTGAATCCTGGTTTTGTCGAAAAATCTTTACTGTTAACATAATAACATAAATTTTCCAAAAGAGGAATATGTTTTTATGCAATGACCCAGTTGCTTAATATAAAAAAGCCGTAGTAACTACGGCTTTAACTGGCTTGATCTTTATAAATATCTATACCTGCTTCTTGCAGCATCCATTCAATATGGACACCATAACCTGATGTCGGGTCATTGACAAATACATGCGTAACTGCCCCTATAATTTTTCCATTTTGTATAATTGGGCTTCCACTCATCCCCTGAACGATCCCACCTGTTTCCTTCAGTAATTCCGGGTCAGTTATTTTAACAACCATCCCTTTTGTAGCAGGTTGCTTTTGTGGAACTGTACTAACTACCTCCACATCGAACTCCTGTACTTCTTCACCTTTAACGACTGTCAAAATCTTAGCAGGGCCTTCCTTTACTTCATGTGACAATGCAATCGGAAGAGGCTGATCATTGACACCGTTAGTTATGCTATCATCCAATTTACCAAATATACCAAATGGGCTGTTTTTGGTGATTTCTCCGATACGATTTCTCTCAGCGGAAAACTCTGCCCTTTTTTCACCTGGTACACCTTCACTCCCTTTTTGAATGGAAGTAACATTAGATCTTACAATGGTACCATCATGAATTTCGATAGGCTTTTGCGTATCCATATCGGAAATGACGTGTCCTAGTGCTCCATATTTTTTAGAAGCAGGGTCATAAAATGTCATGGTTCCAATTCCTGCTGCTGAATCGCGGATATAAAGACCAATACGATATTTCTGGTCTTTTACGTCATAAGTGGGTGTAAGATTGGTATCAAACACTTCCTCCCCACGTTTCACGGTCAATTTCAGGTCTTTATCATCTTCACCTGCTGTTTTTACTAATGGAGCCATGTCAGCCATTTCTTCTAACTCTTCACCGTTGACCTTCAATAAAATGTCGCCGACTTGTATTCCTGCTTTTTCTCCTGGCGATACCTGTTCAGAGTCTGTCTTGACTTGATGGTGCCCTACAACTAACACTCCTTTAGTATGCAGTTTAACACCAATCGATTGTCCTCCAGGTATAACTTTGAAGTCATCAAGATAGTCCACATTGATCTTTTTCAAGGGGAATCCTGCAACATTGTAGAAAAATTCGTCGGACGAAGTGATCTCATCACTTGATTGAAGAGAGTGAAGCGAAGAACCTTCAGCCTCATCGATTTCTTTTATAGCTGGCACACTGGAGATGCCTTGTTCTTGAAAGGTGGTCCATTCTGTGGGAATGGATAAATATTGTTGTACAGGGCTTAGAAACGGTAATACAATCATGGTGAGCAAAAGGATTAATCCAGCTGCTTTTCTCATCTGTTGCTTATATTTCAAATGTTCCAACTCCTCGCCTCTAACCCACACCATCGCAATCGAATGGTTTACTTTTAATGTGGTCTAAGGAGGAGCATTTTAAACACACACAACCTCAGAAAAAAGAGGGAACTATTCCTGAAACAAATCTGTTGCTAATCAATGGATAAAAAGTTTAAATCCTCCCATAATAAAGGACAACATTACACTGGATTCAGTGTGTTGTTGAGTGATCTCCCACCTTATATCTGGCTGCTAATTCCAATAATTCTTTGGCATGTTCTTTTGTAGTTTCAGTTAGTTCAGCGCCAGTAATCATTCTGCTGATTTCCTCCACTTTTTCCTTTTCCTCCAGTTCATGGACAGATGTGGCAGTACGTTCTCCAGTAACATGCTTTTCAATTTGTAAATGTGTATCAGCCATGGACGCCACTTGAGGAAGATGAGATATACAAAGCACCTGGGAACCTTCAGCGATTCCATATATTTTTTCCGCTATCGCTTGAGCAACCCTGCCGCTGACTCCTGTATCAACTTCATCAAAAATGACACTAGTCACGCCCTGATGTTTGGAGAATATTTTCTTTAATGCCAGCATTACCCGTGATAACTCCCCGCCTGAGGCTACTTTATGGATCTCCTTCAATGGTTCACCAGGATTGGTGGTAATTAAAAATTTCACTATATCAAACCCATTAGGCAGTAGTTTGACATTCTTCCCCTCAAAAAGAGGATCTTCCTGCTGGCCTTTCTTCGTTTGAATATCAACAGCGAAAGCAGCCTTATCAAGATAAAGCCCTTTTAATTCCTGCTGGATAGCAATAGCAAGTTCTTTTGATGCTTTCATCCTGATATCCTGAAGATGCTTAGCTTCTAACGCTGCATCCTGGCCAACATCTTTAATATCGCTTTCCAGTTTGGTCAAATGAGAGTCCTTGTTCTTAATTTCACCCATCTCTTCTTCTATGCGGGAACTGTATTCGAGAATCTCCTCAACGCTTTCTCCATATTTTTTCTTTAAGCGATTAATTTCATTCAAGCGACTTTCGATGACATCGAGCCGTTCTGGATCAAATTCCAATTGTTCAAGCTGAGAACTGAGCTGGAATGTCATTTCTTCCATTAAATAATAATGATTAGACATTTCTTCGGTCATTTTTTTTATCTGTTCATCATAATCCTGGGCGCCCTCCAACGCGTTAAGAGCATGAGACACCCAGTCCAAGCCTTTTTGTTCCCCATAAAGAGCCTGGTACGCTCCATGAATGCCTGCGTATATTTTTTCATAATTGACCAGCCGGTTACGTTCTTCTGTCAGTAAAATATCCTCATTTGGCTGTAGCTCTGCAGCTTGAAGTTCATTCCATTGGAATTCTAATAAATCAAGCCGTTGCGCCATTTCCTGTTCATTGTCATTTAACTCTCTGTATCGCCTCTGCAAGCTTTGAAATTTATCATACAACTTCCTATATTCTTGTTTTGCAGGACTAATTTCTTTATGGGCGTACAAATCGAGGAGTTCGATGTGTCGCTCCGCGTCCATCAAAGATTGTGTTTCATGCTGACTGTGAATGTCAATCAGCGTTTTACCGAATTCACGAAGTATAGCTAACGTAACCAGTTTTCCATTGATGCGGCAAATGCTCTTTCCCTGAGAAGTAATGGTGCGGTGCAGTACCACCATGCCATCTTCTTCGATTTCTACCCCGAATTCTTCACCTTTATCATAGACAGGATGGTACCCTTCAATTGAAAATAAACCTTCAATCTCAGCCTTCTTACTGCCATGCCGTACAAACTCCACCGAACCACGACCACCAGCCAGTAACTGAATCGCATCGATGATAATCGACTTACCTGCACCGGTTTCTCCCGTCAATACAGTCAATCCATCCCTGAAATTCACAGAAATTTGATCAATGATTGCAAAATCACGAATTGAAAGTTCCATTAACATTGTAGAGCCACCTCAGTTTCCCCATTTCAAAGATATTTAAGAATGTCCAGGTTATGGTTTCTTCTACTTACAGCATTTCTAATAATTGATCAGAAATCAACCGGGTCTGTTCTTCACTTCTGCAGATAATCAAGCAAGTATCATCCCCACATATCGTTCCCATGATTTCTTCCCAGTCCAGATTATCAATCAAAGCGCCGACAGCGTTGGCGTTACCAGGCAATGTTTTTAAAATAATAAAATGACCAGCCCGGTCAATACTCACAAAAGCATCCATCATGAGACGACGAAGTTTCTCTAAAGGATTGAAGCGTTGGTCTGCTGGAAGACTGTATTTATAGCGACCATCGATCATTGGTACTTTGACAAGGTGCAATTCTTTAATATCCCTTGAAACTGTAGCCTGTGTAACATTGTATCCCAGACTTTTTAAACGATCGACAAGTTCATCCTGTGTTTCAATATCATTATTAGTAATCAATTCACGTATTTTTATATGTCGTTGACCTTTATTCACGTTAGTTTCCTCCAATCTGAGTCACTCGAATCTATATTTGACAAGCTTGGATGAACACCAAGTCCTGATAGCAATTAGCATCCATTATATCTTTTAACCAATTCAAGGTTTTTAAGGCGTAAAAAAGGAGGGCTACACACCAAGGCAGCCCTCCCCATTACTACGCATGCTTCCGATGTGTCTCATGTGCTTCTTTCACAATATTACTTATTTCGACATCGGAGCTGCGATTACCTTCCTTATTGGATTTCCAACGAAAATGCGCTAAAAACTCAATGTTCCCGTCTCCACCTGTAATAGGAGAGAATGAAAGGTTCGCAACCGTGTAACCCTGCTCTTCAGCAAAATCAAGAATCCTCTTGACCACTTCTTCATGGACCTTTGCATCGCGGACAATCCCTTTTTTCCCTACTTGTTCTCTTCCGGCTTCAAACTGCGGTTTTATCAATGCCACGATATCACTTTCATCTTTCAACAGGTCTTTCAACACTGGCAAAATTAAACGAAGTGAAATGAAGGACACATCAATAGAAGCAAAGTCAGGAAGCCCGTGTTCTAAGTCCTCTGGGGTTACATAACGGAAATTGGTGCGTTCCATAACATATACACGCGGGTCGCTTCTTAGTTTCCAATCAAGCTGATTGTATCCGACATCAATGGCATAACTGTTCTTCACACCATTTTGCAGCGCACAATCCGTAAACCCCCCTGTAGAAGAACCTATATCAATCATAATTTTATCTTTTAAATCTAAATCAAACTGCTTAATAGCCTTTTCAAGTTTCAATCCACCACGGCTGACATAGGGGATCAGCTTTCCTTTTACATGTAATGGAATATCATCTTCCACTTTCATCCCCGGCTTATCCAGGCGAGCATTTTCCGAATACACAAGCCCTGCCATTATGGTTCGTTTTGCTTTTTCTCTTGTTTCTATTATGCCTCTTTCGACGAGTAATATATCCAGACGTAGTTTCTTTGCCATATGTTCAAGCCCTTTTTTGTTTACTTGGTGTCATTTCTTTTAAATTTGAAACGGCAGCTTCTTTAGTAAGGTCAATTTCTTTCAGTAATTCCGGTACTTTTCCATGTTCAATGAAACGATCAGGAATCCCCATACGTTTAATCACTTGATTTCTATATAAGTTTTCTTCAGCAAATTCAAGAATGCTTGAACCGAAACCACCTTGTAACACGGCCTCTTCGATTGTAAGAATTGGCAGGTCTGCCTGCATAATGTCATGCAGCATTGCCTCATCCAAAGGCTTGATGAACCTTGCATTTACAACCCTTACTGAAATCCCTTGCTTTTTTAGTTCTTCGCTTGCTTCTAAAGCCAGTTCAATCGTTGTCCCGAAAGTAAGAATGACGGCATCTGAGCCTTCCTGGAGTACTTCCCAGCTCCCAATATCAATCAATTTATGTTCCGGATCTACCTGAACGCCTTTCGCATTACCTCTCGGGTAACGGATTCCAATTGGCCCGTCTTCATGCTTCATTGCTGTATGAACCATATGCTGAGCTTCGTTCTCATCCTTAGGCATCATTAAGGTCATATTTGGCAGACTTCTTAGAAAAGCTATATCGAATACACCCTGATGTGTTTCGCCATCTGCTCCTACAAGTCCAGCCCGGTCGATACCGAATACAACATTGAGTTTTTGCCGGCATACATCGTGCACCACCTGGTCATAAGCACGTTGTAAGAAAGTAGAATAAATCGCCAGGAACGGCTTCATACCCTGTGTAGCCAACCCTGCCGCCACTGTGGTTGCATGCTGCTCTGCAATTCCAACATCAAATAAGCGATCAGGAAATTCTTCACCGAATTTTTCTAATTTAGAGCCCAGGATCATCGCTGGTGTAATAGCAACTATACGTTCATCGCCTCTTGCCTCACGACGAAGTGCTTCTGTTATGACAGAACTCCATGCAGGCGGGGCGGCGTCAGGTTTGATTTTCTCTCCAGAATCGATTTTATACGGCCCGACCCCATGCCATTTGTCTGTTTGGTCAGACTCTGCCGGATGGTAACCTTTCCCCTTTTGTGTCATAACATGTACGATTACTGGTCCTTCTGTTTTCTTGGCATAATTAAGGTTTTCTAACAAATCGTTAAAATCATGACCATCCACTGGACCATAATACGTAAATCCAAGTTCTTCGAAAAACATACCAGGCACAACAAAATACTTCATACTATCTTTAAGACGTTCGGCAGCCTGGGCAAGCCTTCCACCGACAGCAGGAATTTTTTTAAGTAACCATTCCAGGTCATCTTTTGCCCGGTTGTACTTCCCTGCACTTCTCATTCGTCCTAAAGCGTTATGAAGCGCTCCGACATTTTTGGCAATGGACATTTCATTATCATTGAGAATCACTGTGATGTTCTTTTTTTCATGTCCAATATGATTCAATGCTTCAAGAGCCATTCCACCCGTTAATGCACCGTCCCCGATGATTGGCAGAATAGCATGTTTTTCATCTCTTACATCCCTGGCAATCGCCATTCCCATTGCTGCTGAGAGGGAGGTGGAACTATGACCCGTTTCCCATAGGTCGTGCTCGCTTTCACACCGTTTTGGGAAACCGCATAATCCTTGATATTGCCTTAATGTATCAAACTGACCTGCACGGCCTGTCAATATTTTGTGAATGTAGGATTGATGACCAACATCAAAAATAAACCGGTCTTTGGGACTCTCGTAAACCTTGTGAAGTGCTAGTGTCAATTCCACAACGCCTAGGTTGGCTCCAAGATGACCGCCTGTTTTTGAAAGGTTTTCAATTAAAAAAGTTCTGATGTTTGAGGCTAGCTGTTTCAAGTCTTCGTTGGATAGATCCCTGACAAACGAAGGATCTTGAATTTTTTTTAGATCCATAAATGGACCTCCTATCTTATTAACGTGTTTTTCTGGAAGCCTCGGCTGGTTTCGATACGATATTTATTTTCAATTTATTTTCAATCCATGCGATCACTCTTGCCGCAAAAAAAATAATTTTCGTAGAAGAATGAATAGCTAAAAACTTGCCGATAGCTTTACCGCCGACAGTCAGTGCTGCAACTATACTAGTCATGATAACAGAAATAGTTATTTGCAATGTGGATCCTTCCGAATGCCCAAAGGAATTGGCCAGCTGGATAACCACAATAGCAGAGGCTGTCCCACTAACGATACCGGAAATATCCCCTATAACGTCATTACAGAAGCTTGCGAACCGGTCGGCATTTCGGACTATGAGAATAGCTTGTTTGGCTCCCGGCACTTTTTCTGCAGCCATTGCATGGAATGGCGGTTCTGAGGCAGCAGTTGCTGCAATTCCTAACATATCAAATATAACACCAATCAGCACTATAATGAAAACGATAACTAACCCTATATACCAGAATACACCGCTCAGCACCGAAGAAGAAATCACTGAAAAAATAGCCGCTAACACAAATGTGATAACGGCGATACTTATACTGAATCTTAATGATTTTTTTAATTGATTATCCATTTATACCCTCTATCAGTTTGGTAATAATTTTATGTAAGGAAAGGAATGGTCACCCAATAGGTAAAAATTGCAGCTTAGGTCCAGTAGGTTTTCCCATCCAGGTACCGAATGTCACCATTCTGGCGGTTCCCCATTAAACCCGGATCGACTTCGTCTCCGAAAGTCGGACTGGATTACCACTTAGTCCGCACTATAATTCCTATTGTGTGTCTTGCCAAACAGTCTAGGAGATTTCCTCAACAGCCTTCGACCGTTCCTTAGCCTCTTTTGCAGGCTTGATTTCATATGGCGAAAAGGCTGCATAAAATGGTGGCCATCCATTTTTATGCATCTTTAATTCCATAATCCCCTCAAGCCCACTCAAGGCAGGCTACGCTGCTCATACAGAATTCCTCCATATAAAGCAGGTTCATACCCCATTCCATCGTGGCTTCCGGCTAAGAAACCACCACAGATATGGGCCTCCGCGGAAGCGGGGTCAACGCCCACATGCCTTTGTGGATCGCCCCACTACCTTAACTCCCAGCATCGACCCAAGGCTGGGCGCCTCAAGCCAACACAAGGAACTTCATCGATATGCCCTTTGGCGGATTTTTAGGCCCGCCTTCAGGAACGGAGGGCTGACTAGAATACTGCACCATCCCTTATGTAATTAATAATATACCATAAACGTCAGACTTCCTCAATTAAACAATACTATTAATGATCCCTGTCGCTAAGGTGATCAATCAAGGTAAACAGCATCGTATTTCCCACCTCAGCCTTTCTCAGCGAATTTTTTGCCCGATTCACATAGATATTTTTAGTTTTGAGGGAACCTTCTATTCCAAGTATACCTGGATAAGTACTTTTGTTATTAATAGTATCGCTGCCCACAGGTTTACCCAGTTTAGCTGCGTTACCACTAACATCTAGGATATCATCCTGGATTTGAAAAATAATTCCTAACAAGTCAGCGGTCTCTACGAGCGATTGGTGCTGCCTTTCATTTGCCCCTCCAATGTATGCCCCGGACATTAAAGCGAAACTGATCAGCCTTCCAGTTTTCAAGTGATGAATCTTTTCCAGGCTTTCCAGTGGAATTTCTTTGCCCTCGCTTTCCATATCCATTAATTGACCTGCCACCATTCCAAGGGCACCGCTTGCGATCGAAAGCTTTTTCACCAGGTGTACCTTCTGTTTATCAGATAGACCTTCCGCTTCCATGATCGCTTGGAAACTTAAAGTTAATAAAGCATCTCCGGCAAGGATAGCTGTCGCTTCATCGAACTTTTTGTGATTGGTCGGCTGTCCCCGCCGTAAATCATCATCATCCATAGCTGGCAGGTCATCATGGATCAAAGAATACGTATGAATCATTTCCAGGGCCGCCGCTACGGGGAGAACATCCTTTTTCTTACCGCCAAAGGCTTCACAGGAAGCCATCATCAGAATAGGACGCAGCCGTTTACCCCCGGCCCGGATAGAGTATAGCATGGAGGTTTTTAAGCTGGGCAGGATTGGTTTATTGGTAATATAATCTTCCAGATAATCATTGATGAGAGCCTGGTGTTTTTCTAAATATAAAGAAAGTGACTGATCCACTATTCTTCCTCCTGCACCGAAAACGGTTCGAATTCGCCATGTTCATTCATGATCTGCTGCATTTGCTGTTCCACGCGATTCAATTTTTCACTGCATGTTTTCGAAAGTTTCATTCCTTCTTGGTAATAATTGATTGCCTTCTCCAAAGGGACATCGCCTTCTTCAAGTTTTTCTACTAGAGACTCCAGTTGCTCAATCGCTTCTTCAAAGCTCAGCTCTTTTTGGTTTTCACTCATGTTCATCCTCCTCTATCCCCCAGACCTGACAGTCCAAACTTCCATTTTGAAGTTTTAATTGGATGGCTTCTCCAGGCTGAACCGATTCTACTCCCCTGATTACATTTCCGTTTTCATTGAAAGGAATAGCATACCCTCTTTTCATTATTTCCAGCGGATTCAAAAGGGTCATTTTTTCCAGTAAATTATTAAACTGTTTTTGTTTTTCATTCAATTGTATACCTATTTCCCGGTTTAAACGCTGACTCAATTGTTCGAGCCGTTCCTCCGTTTGTTTTACTTGTCGTTCAGGGTGATGCTGTTGCAGCCTGGTATTCATATGCTTTAAAGTATCTAGTTTTTGCTTTTGATGTGCTTCCATACGCTTGTTCAATGAATCAATCAACCGGTCAAGTTGTTGTTCTTTTTGACGCGTCAGTTGTGCCGGGTATTTAAAAGCATAAGATCGTTTAAGGCGGTCCAGACGCTTCGATGCTGCCGTGTGTTCATTTAACAAAGCACGCTGAAGACGCTGATTCAATACCATGATTCTTTGATTTAGCTCCACTTGTGATGGAACCGCTAATTCCGCTGCACCGGTGGGCGTAGCTGCACGAATATCTGCTACAAAATCACTGATGGTATAATCCGTTTCATGTCCTACAGCTGAAATGACAGGGATATGAGATTCTGCAATTGCACGAGCAACCGCTTCCTCATTAAAACTCCATAAATCTTCAATCGATCCACCGCCCCTGCCGACAATCAAGACATCGAATGCCCCTATACGGTTAGCATATTCAATAGCTTTGACGATTGAATCTTTCGCTCTTTCTCCTTGCACTAACACTGGCAATACGGATCGTTTCACCACCGGATATCTTCGCTTTATGGTGGTTAGAATATCCCGGATGGCGGCTCCTGTAGGAGAGGTGATAATGCCGATATGCTTCGGATAGACAGGCAGCTTCTTTTTAAAGGCTGGCTCAAACAGTCCTTCTTTTTCAAGCTTTTCTTTCAATTGTTCAAAAGCGAGATACAATGCTCCTATTCCATCAGGTTCCATTTCGTGGATATATAACTGATATTGGCCCATCGGTTCATACACTCCGAATTCTCCTCTAACGAGGACATTCATCCCATTTTCTGGCGTGAACTTCAGAAATCGATTATTCCCCGCAAACATCACAGCCTGTATTCTCGCTTTATCATCCTTTAAGGAAAGGTACATATGCCCCCTGCTATGATGTTTGAAGTTTGAAATTTCTCCGCGGAGCCATACTTCCTTCAAATGAGGATCTGATGAAAATTTACGCTTGATATATTTTGTAAGAGCTGTAACTGTTAAATAGCGATCGTCCACGTGAAAAGCTCCTTTTATATGACATTATAAATTTTTTTGGCAGCTTTAATCGTGTTATGTAATAACATGGTAATTGTCATCGGCCCAACACCTTTTGGTACTGGAGTAAGATAGGATGCAATCGGCTCAACTGAATTAAAGTCGACGTCACCTACTAGTTTTCCATCCACCCGGTTGACACCTACATCAATAACGACCGCACCTTCTTTAATATGCTCCCCAGTAACAAGCCCAGCTTTTCCTGCCGCAACAATAACAATATCCGCTTGTCTTGTATGAAAACCCAGATCAGGAGTTTTAGAATGGCAATAGGTAACGGTTGCGTGTTCGTTCAATAGCAGTTGACCTACGGGTTTACCGACGAGGTTACTGCGCCCAACCACTACTACATGCTTTCCTTTTATGTCAATTTCCGCCTTTTTCAACATCATTAATATCCCATATGGGGTACAAGGATAAAAAGTATCCTGCCCTGTCATCATTCTTCCGACATTTATCGGATGAAAGCCATCAACATCTTTTTCGGGATCTATCGCTTCAATCACTTTCTGTTCCGATATATGTGCTGGTAACGGAAGTTGAACGAGAATGCCATGTACAGATTCCTTGGCATTTTGCTCTGCTATCAAATCTAATAACTCTTGTTCAGAAGTTGTTTCAGGCATTTCAATCAAGTTGGATTCCATGCCGACCTTTTCCGAAGCCTTTTGCTTTCCTCTTACATAGGAAAGTGATGCTGGATCTTCCCCGAGAATGATGACGGTCAAGCCTGGTATAATATTTTTTGTTTTTAACTCTGCTACTTCCTGCTTCATTTCTTCTCGAAGCTCTGCTGCCAGTTCTTTTCCATATATGATATTTGCACCCACACGAAACAACCCCTCTACATTTATTTGGTCATTTTAGATAATACACCGTTGACGAACTTTCCGGATTTCTCGTCTCCGAAGACTTTCGCCAATTCAACTGCTTCATTGATAGCTACCTGCTCAGGCACGTCTTCCACAAAATCGATTTCATAAACTGCCATTCGTAACAAGGTTTTTTCCACCAGTGGAAGACGCTTTATTGTCCAATTTTCCAGGTGATTTGAAATTTTTTCGTCTAATGCTTGCTTTTGAGCAAAAACACCATGGATTAATTGCTCCATAAATGCATCACTTTTTGTTTCTTCTAATACATGTTCGATTGCCTCTTCCATATCGATATCATTGACGTCCACTTGAAATAATACTTGAAAAGCTTTCTCGCGAGCTAGGTGTCGTTTCATGTTTTAATCTCCTTTAAATCCTCTTTAACGTTATATCCGTATGCATGATAACATTTTATCACTCGAAAAGCTATATTAAACCCACACCTGGCCTGCATTCAGAAGAATCATTTTTAATGAATCCCTTTTCATCTCGCCATATTGAATCTTGGGGACAATAACGTAGTTATTATTTCATAAGATGCTTATTCAACTAAAGGGCCGAATTGTGGAAGACTCAGTTTCAAGATAGTGAGGGTTCTTTACCATAATAGCGTCAGGGATGTCCGGGAAACTACTCGCTTTCCAGCTTCATCGCCTAGACACTCGCGACATAAGCAGTCCATCAACGGGAAGAAAGACCACTTCCCTTTTGCTGTTCTGCTTATGCGTGTCGTGTCTCCCAAGGCGATTACGCATTCATTTCTTTCCTGTGGGGGAACTGGCGAGCTTCCTCGGGCTGTCGCCCTGTGGGGTCTTGCCTAGTCCCTTCTCCCGCGGGAGATTCCTGTGGGATTCAGTAGAAGGATCCTTGAATGAAAAAAAGCCCTCCGTTATGATGCATTTGTACCCAAATACAAACATCAAAAGGAGGACTTCCCCTTGAATTCTAATAGGAATGCTAAAATAAATCAAATCTCTGGAGAATCCTTAGTGATCGGTATCGATATCGCTAAAAAAACCCATTATGCATGCGCGGTCGATGATCGCGGACGGGAACTCCAACGTCCCGTTGGATTTACTCAGAGTAGGGCTGGCTTCGAAGGGTTTCACAAACAGATAAAGGAATGGCTGCACCAACATGGAAAAAGTAAGGTTATCATCGGGTTTGAACCCACAGGTCATTACTGGATGAACCTGGCTGCTTTCCTCCTTGAAGAGGACATCTCTTTTGTGGTCGTCAATCCTGCGCATGTGAAACAATCGAAAGAGTTTGATGATAATCTTCAAACAAAAAACGATAAAAAGGACGCAAGATTGATTGCGAAACTCATGATTGGTGGTAATTTCAGCTATCCCAGAATTCCAGAAGGTATAGAAGCTGAACTGAAAAACGGCTCCATAACGCGGTGGAAACTGAAAGACAAACAAGCGATGTTGAAAAACCAAATGACGGGGTTGATCGACCAGTACTTTCCTGAATTTAAAACCGTCATCAAAGGGTTTGGTCAATTGGCTTGCGCCATTTTGAAATACACGCCTTTTCCTGAGGATCTACTAAACCAGGAGGTAGAGGAACTGGCACTGATGTATAAAGAAAAAGCGGGTATATCCTCTCCTTCGAAAAGTAAGATTCGAGAGATGAAACGGGCAGCTGAAAACTCCATTGGTATTTCGACAGGCAAAGAGGTGGCACGCTTTGAAATCGCCGCACTTGTCGATCAGTTTCTTCTAATCGAACGTCAACTGACAGAACTCAATCATCACTTAGAAGATTTAGTCACCCAGCTGGATGAATACGAATACCTGATATCGATTCCCGGCATTGGAAAGCATACGATCATTGATTTGATTGCGGAAACGGGTTCACTTAAGCAGTACACACATTCACGCCAACTCATTA
>NZ_JBIEKD010000040.1:0-16221 GCF_043496955.1 Thalassobacillus sp. B23F22_16
GATTTGCCTCCAGCTTCCTTCAGATTCCAGGTCGTCCCAGACACCCTTGCCTTCAGCTAACGGTTACAATGACCTTCACCGCTCGGGACTTGAACCCTAAAGCGTGCGCACATGCCGGGCACACACACAAAAAAAGCAGCGGATTTCCCACTGCTTTTTGACCTACTTTTGATTGGATTCCAGTTTCTGCTTTAATTTTTCTACTTGAGCTTTCAAAATCATATTATCCTGAGTCAGCGCCTCAATTGTTTCTTCTTTAGCCTGCTTCCATTTTTCATATTCGTTGCTATCTTTCTTCGACGTTCTTTTATCGTCGAGTTCTTTAGTTAATTTCTGATTCTTTTCATTAAGTGTACGATTGGATTGCTCCAATTCGATGAGTTTGTTTTGGACTTTCTCTTTTTCTTTCAAAAGGTGTTCGATTCTGAAAGTGAGATTTTCCTTCTGAACGCGGAATTCGCTCTCCTGCTTTTGAAGCAGCTCCTGCAACGACTTGTTTTTGATTTGCAGTCGTGAACGGTCACTCTGCTGTTCGGCGATGATTTCTTCAGCGGCACGAAGCTCATGCTCCATCTTTTCTACCTGGTAATCCAATGCAGCTTTGTCTTCAAGCAGCTGAATATTTTGTTCTTTCAAGTCGTCAAGCTGCGCATAATGGTAGTTTTCCTGATAATCTTTTACCTTTTCTTTATACTTTGCCAGCTCTGCTTTGAAATGAATGATCTTCTGCTGGAGCTGGATAGGATCCCCCATGTTATTTTTATTCATACCGTAACCTCCCATAAATAATAACTTCATATGCTTGGGCGTTTACCATATGTATATGTATAGGATGCCTGGAAGGTTACTGGCCTATTTTTACTTCATGAAAATTCCAGAGGCAAGTCGCCCTGCCTCTGACTGAATATTACTTTATACTTGTTTCAAACTTTCCCTTAACTTGAACTTTTGAAGCTTTCCGCTCGCGTTGCGAGGCAATTCTTCAACGAATTCATAGCGTCTAGGCCGTTTATAGCGGGCCAGCCGTTCCGTAGCGGTACAAAATTCATCCAGTTCTTTGTCGGTAAGAGATTCATCTTTTTTAACAACGTAAGCAACGACACGTTCTCCCCACATTTCGTCTGGTTCACCGATTACAGCAGCATCCATCACCTTTTCATGATCGAACAACACATCTTCGACTTCCCTGGAGTAGATGTTCTCGCCGCCGGAAATAATCATATCCTTAACGCGGTCGCTAACCCAAAGATAGCCTTCTTCATCGAAAGAACCGATATCGCCGGAATGGTACCAGCCTTTATACATCGCCTCATCGGTGGCTTCCGGACGATTATAATATCCCGGCATCATGCTTGGGCCCTGGACGATGATTTCTCCAAGTTCTCCCGGCTCACAAATATCTTCCGGGTCAGCCGGTCCCTCCTCCCGTGTTCGCACAACTCTGACTTCATGGTTGATTAGAGCCCGTCCGGCTGAACCTGCTTTATCCAGCTGTTCGTCTTCCGTTAATACCGTGATCGCAGGACCCATCTCTGTCATGCCATAAGCCTCGAATAAACGAATGCCGAGCTGTTCATGAAGTTTTTTCACCAACGCAGGAGCCATCGGAGCCCCACCGTACAGTCCTTTATTAAGAGATGTAAAATCCGCGTCCGATAAATCCTCCTGGAGCATCATATTCCACATTGTGGGAGCGGCGAAAAATGTGGTAATCGCTTCTTCTTTAACTGTTTGAATAAGCGGCTTAGGATCGAAATGGTGCATGAGGATATTTTTGCCTCCCATCATCACACGTGGGAAAAAGGCGCAGTGGAGCTCGGCACAATGAAACATCGGAGCCACACTGAGCCCCCTCTCTTTATCCGTTACGTTCATCACAGCTCCCATAATCAGGGCCTGATCGATCATGTCACGGTGAGTATGAAGCACCCCTTTTGAAAGGCCAGTCGTCCCTGATGTGTACATAATGGCATAGAAATCATTCTCTTCAAGCTCGCAGTCAGGCCTGGCTCGCGATGCTCCTTCCATTTGATCGTGGAAGTTAACGGCAAAGTCCAGTTCATACTGATCGATCGACCAAAACTGTACACCGCGTACATCTCCCGCTGCCTGGGCCACCTGCTGGTGTGTCGAGTTCTCAAAGATAACAACTTTCGGTGCCGCATCCTGAAGAATAAAGGTTATTTCTTTGCCGGTTAACCGGAAGTTTATCGGATTGAACACTGCGCCTATTTTCATACAGGCGAACAAAGTTGTAGCAAATTCGGCGGTATTGAACAAGACTGTTGAAACCTTATCCCCTTTTTCCACTCCGGCATCCTTCAATGTATTCGCAAGACAATTGACCTCTTCATCCCACTCCTGATATGTCCATCTTCTACCTGCCCTTATATCCACTAAGCCCTCTTTATCTGGATATTTCGCCACCGTCTGTTCGAACATACTACGCAAGGTTGGTCCCATCGATTCATCTCCCTTTATATAAGTTGAGTGTCATTCGCCTTTGACCACGTATCCTTTATTTCGGCTGCATACGAATTGCTCCGTCTAGACGGATCACCTCCCCGTTTAACATCGGATTTCCTATGATACTTGTAACTAATTCCGCATATTCGGCCGGCTTTCCTAATCGGCTCGGGAAAGGCGTCATTTTGCCAAGCGCTTCACGTGCCGACTCCGGTAATGTAGCGAACATTGGTGTTTCGAACAAACCTGGAGCAATCGTCATGACCCGGATGCCATACCTGGCAAACTCCCTCGCCACAGGCAGCGTCATACTGGCTACGCCTCCTTTGGAAGCACTATAGGCAGCCTGTCCAATTTGTCCCTCAAAAGCAGCAACGGAAGCTGTATTGATGATTACACCGCGTTCGTCGTCCTCGTTTGTCTCATTCGATTGCATGCGCTCCCCCGCAAGGCGGATCATATTGAACGTACCGATCAAGTTGACTTCAATTACTTTTGAAAATTGTCCTAAATCATGGGCGCCATCTTTCCCGACCACTTTCTCCGCAATTGCTATGCCTGCACAATTGACGACAGCATTTATGCTGCCAAACTGATCGACGGTTAAATCCAGCAACTGATTAATGTGGGTTTCTGAAGTGACATCCGTCGTATGGAATAGACAACGGTCGCCTAACTCCTGAGCTAGTTCTGCGGCACGTTCCTCATTTCTGTCCGCAATCACAGCTCTTCCTCCTGCTGCTATAATTTTTCTGACGGTAGCTTCACCAAGTCCGGAAGCTCCACCTGTTACAACGGCAGTGATATTTTCCGATTTCATTTCTTACCCCTCCAGTCTTTCAATGATAGTTGCGTTGGCCATGCCCATCCCTTCGCATACTGCCTGCAGACCATACCGTTTTCCCGTCCGCTCTAATTCATGGACTAAGGTAGTCATCAGCCTTGTTCCCGTCGCACCAAGCGGATGCCCTAACGCGATAGCTCCGCCATTGACATTTAATTTATCCGCGTCTGCCCCTGTTTCTTTCAGCCAGAATAACGGTACCGGGGCGAATGCTTCATTTACTTCAAACAAGTCCATATCTTCCAGACTAAGTCCGGCTTTTTGCAGCACTTTATAGGTGGCTGGCACCGGTCCTGTCAACATGAATGTCGGATCCGATCCAACGACGGAACGAGCGATTATTCGGAAGCGAGGCTTTAACCCTAACTGCTCCGCTCGCTCCCTCGACATCAGCAGGACAGCAGAGGCACCGTCACTGATTTGGCTGGCATTTCCTGCTGTTATTAACCCGTCCTCTTTAAAAGCGGGTTTTAATTGTCCCAACGTTTCCAGTGAGGTCCCTGGACGGGGACCTTCATCCGTATCCATTAAATTCACCGTTCCATTTTTATCTTTGACTGGCATTATTTCTTTTTTGAACCGCCCTTCTTTAATAGCGGTTAATGCTTTTTCATGGCTTTCTACAGCGAACTGGTCGAGTTCCTGTCTGGAAAAACCCCAATGTTCTGCTATACGCTCAGCTGACAACCCCTGGTTAATGATTTCATACTGATCGGTCAGGCGGGGACTGTGCGCTGTCCCTTCAATATTAGAGAACATCGGTACACGGGTCATGTTTTCGACACCACAGGCAATGACTGTCTCCATGTCTCCACTGCCAATGGCCTGAGCTCCAAAATGAACCGCCTGCTGACTCGATCCACATTGACGATCGATGGTGACACCGGGTACTTCAATTGGGAATCCGGCAACCAATAATGCTGTTCGTGCAATATCCATCCCTTGTTCCCCGACCTGAGATACACAGCCTGCTATCACATCCTCCACTGTTGCCGGATCAAGCTGTGCCCGGTCCATCAGCTCCTTTAGTACATCTCCTAACAGATCATCAGGCCGTTTTTCACTGAGCAGCCCTTTCCTTCTCCCTACCGGGCTGCGAACAGCTTCTACAATCACTACTTCTCTCATCGCTTATCTCCTCCTGTTGTATGTACTCCCTGATGGAGCCATTCGTTTACTATATCTGTCTGGTGTTCTCCTTGTTTCGGTGCCTCTGATATTTTCTCTGGCACTGGATACATCGTGGCCAACTGACTGCCGTTCCGGATGGCCATCGCTCGCTGCTTCCATAATGGGTACTGATCCAGCTCACCGATTTCCATTACCGGGGTTAAACAGCAGTCAAGCTGCAGTGAGATTTCCAACCACTCTTCCAATGGTTTAGATAGAAAGTAAGCGCTTACTTGTTCGTAAATAGTAAAACCCTTTTTCGCGCGGATGAATTGGTGATTAATCCAATCTTTTCTCCCGGCAAACTCGCAAAATGCACGCCAAAATTTAGGTTCCAGTGCGGCAAGGGCGACGTAACGTTTATCCATTGTTTCATACAGGTGATAACATACCTTTTCTCCACTTATTTCTTTAATTCCTTTGTGACCACCGTTTTCTTTTGAAATCGCATAGTTGGTATTCATCATCGCGTACAGGCCGTCGGTCAAAGCTACATCAAGATAAGCTCCTTCTTCTGTGCGAAAACGGTGCACAAGAGCAGCCAGTATCATTTCCGAGGCTGTCAATCCTCCCAGAAAATCAGCGATCTGAACCGATGGATGGACCGGCTTTCCATGTTCATCTTTCAACTTGGAGAGCATCCCGGTGAGGGCCATATAGTTTAAATCATGACTGGCCAAATGGCTCATGTCTTTAGTATCCTGGCCATATCCTGAAATAGAACAGTAGACTACCTTCTGATTTACCCGTTTTACTTTTTTATAGCCAAGGCCCAATCGTTCCATTACACCCGGCCGGTAGCTTTCTACGATGACATCTGCTTTAGAGGCCATGTCAAAGGCTGTCCTCTGATCCTGTTCTTTTTTTAAATTCAAAGTAATACTCCGCTTCATTCGGTTGTTAGCCGCAAAAACCGTACTGTTTAAATTTCTTGCCGGTTCACCGGCAGGCGGCTCTGCCAGCACGACATCCGCTCCTTTTTCAGCCAGGCGTAACGTTGCATAGGGACCCGGCAAATACCTGGAGAAATCGAGCACTCGTATCCCTTTCAACATTTTGTCCATTATTGTAACCCCATCTTTTTTGCAATGATCTGTTTCATAATTTCATTGGATCCAGCGTAAATTGCTGATACCGGAGCATCACGGTACCTTCTGGCAATCTCATATTCTTCCATATAACCGTACCCGCCATGAAGGTGCATGCATTCTGCCGCTACTTTCTTGGTCAGATCGGTGACCCACCATTTTGCCATCGACACTTCTTTGACGACATCTTCTCCCTTTATATGTGAATCTACTACACGATCGAGGAATGTCCGCCCGATTTCTACCTCTGTTTCCAACTCTGCCAATTTGAACTGAGTGTTTTGGAAGGAAGCGATACTTTTGCCAAATGCTTTTCGTTCTTTGACATATTGGGTAGTGATTTCCAGCATTCTCTCTGAAGCCGCTATTCCGCCAATAGCGACAATTAACCTTTCCTGCTGAAGGTTTTTCATTAAGTAATAGAAACCCTCCCCTTCTTTACCGATCAAGTTATCGGCAGGGACCCGAGCATCTTCAAAGATCAGTTCAGCAGTATCCTGGCTGTGCAACCCGATTTTATTGAGCTTTTTCCCTTTGGTGAATCCTGGGGTATCTTTTTCCACCACTAACAGGCTGACTCCTTTATAAGGAGGATCAGCTTTCGGATCGGTTTTACAGACCACAAGCACCAAATCTGCCTGGATGCCATTGGTGATGAACGTTTTTTCTCCATTTACTATGTAGTCTTTTCCATCACGGACAGCAGAGGTTTTGATACCAGCCAGGTCGGAACCAGCACCAGGCTCTGTCATTGCGATAGCGGTAATTATTTCTCCCGAGGCACATTTAGGGAGCCACCGTTTCTTTTGCTCTGGAGTCCCATATTGTTCAAGATACGGTACCACAATATCATTATGAAGACCGATACCGATCAGCCCGGTACCCACTTTTTCCAGCTCCTCATTGATAACAACAGAATAGCCGAAATCCGCCCCAAACCCTCCATATTCCTCATCCAGCCACGGACATAGATACCCCAGGTCCCCCATCTTTTTCCAAAACGATCGTGGAATAAGTCCGTCTTGCTCCCATTCATTAAAGTAGGGATAAGCTTCTTTTTCTAAAAATTTTCGCAGCGACTCCCGCAATATTTCATGTTCTTCTTTTATGTAAGCTGCCTTCATATTCCTCCCCCTTACCCATGATTCGATTGAATTTTCTGACTACAATTAGTTTACCTTATCTTTCAAGGAAGTGGAAATGATTTATGAACCAGGCGAAAGCCTAAGTTCTTCTAATACTTTAACCCTTTAACAAAGTTAAACTTTCTTAAAGAAAAAAAGACAGACATCAACATGTCCGTCTTTTACGCGAATATCTCCTTTTTACGGTAAACCATACCATCAGCAGTCGCTAACAGTTCCCCTGCTTCATTCCGGACGATCATCCGATAGAGACCAAGCTTAGGGTTTTTCGATTCCTCAGAAGCTGTGGCTATGATCTTGTCCCCAAGCATACCCGCCCGCATATAATTCATATGGACGTTAATACCTACCGCAGTCTGCCCATAGGAATTACTGGCAATAGCAAACGCTACATCTGCCAAGGAAAATAAGACTCCACCATTGGTTGCTCCGTGAAAGTTCATCATGTTTTCGGTGATGCTTATAGAAACTTCCGCTTCTCCTTCACCTACTCGATCAATTTCTATCCCAAGAAATCTGGCATATGGATCTTTGGATACACGCTCTACAATTGCTTCTTTCATTTTCTCCCCCCTATATTACGAGGGGACCACGCTTTACGAGGCCCCTCCCATTTCAGTTACTCTTTTAATGTCCATTCACCAGCAGATACTTCCGCCAAAACCATGCTGTCTGCTTCCAAGCCATTATGGTCGTCTGCACTAAAGGTAAAAATACCAGTGGCACCGACATAGCCTTGTACATCATTCTCTAAGTATTCTCGAATAGATTCTCTATCTGTTGCTCCAGATTCAAGGGCGTCAACGATCAACATTAAATTATCATACCCATAGGAACCAAAGTTGGTAGGCGCGCTGTCATATTCACTCATATAATCATCGTAAAAACTGGAAATCACCTCGTATTGCTCGTCGTCCTCCGGTATTTGTGTCGGGAACAATAATTTACCAGTCGGAATCGTCACCCCTTCTGCTGCTTCACCTGCTAAATCGATAAACGATTGGTTGGCAATCCCATGACTCCCGATATAAGGGATATCCAGGCCTAGTTCTTTACTGTTTTTCGCAATGATTGCTGGTCCAGGGTTCGTTCCCCAGACAATCATCGCTTCCGCACCAGAGCTGTCGATCTTCGTCAATTGCGTTTTCATATCTGGGTCATCCGTGTTATAGCTCTCCTTGATTACAATTTCCATGCCGTAGTCTCCCGCCAGAGCTTCCAGTTGTTCTACACCGCTTTCCCCGAATGCATTGGAATCTGCTAAAATAGCAATTTTATTCATTCCTTCGTTTTGAAGATGCATGTAGATACGCTCAACAGCATGTGCATCTGAGTGTGGGGTTTTGAAGACCCACTTCGCTTCTTCAACAGGAGAAATGATACTTACCGCAGCACCTGCAGAAACTAAAGGAACCTCATTATCCATTGCAATTCCTTTCATTGCCAGACTTGCGCCACTGGTGGTAGAACCAAGTACAGCTACAACGTTTTCATCATGAATCATTCGATTCATTTCTTCCATTGCTTTTTCCGGTGTTGATTCGTCATCTGCCAAAACAATTTCAACTTTCTTGCCATCAATGCCGCCCTCTTCATTAATTTTCTTTTCAAGCAGCTTCGTAGCATTCCATTCAGGTTCTCCTAGTGGACTACCTGCCCCTGTTTTAGAATAGATAGCACCAATCTTGTATACATCCGCATCGCCTTGAGCCTCCGTGTCACTACATGCTGCCAACCCGAGAACAACTACCATCATCAGCAAAAAACCTACCCATTTTTTCATAAAATCCCCCCACTTTTTTTAGTGTCCCATCCCTCAAACCGTGTGGCCTAAGAAAACTTCTTTCACTTCTGGGTTATGAAGCAGATCGTCTGCTCTTCCTTCTTTGACAATACTGCCGTGAGACATTACATAACCCCGGTCAGCAATTTTCAAAGACGCACTTACATTCTGTTCGATGAGCAAGATAGTGACACCGAGCTCATCCCGCAACTGCTTGACGTAGTTCAACACTTCTTTGACAATCAATGGTGCAAGCCCAAGTGATGGTTCATCTAATAGCAGTAAATCAGGTTTAGCCATGATTGCCCTCGCAATTGCAAGCATCTGCTGCTGCCCGCCAGAAAGTGTCCCTGCCAGTTGTTCTTTGCGTTCTTCTAAGATAGGAAATAATGCAAACACTTTATCTATCTCTCTGGCAACCTCTTTTTTACCGGTTTTTTTATAGTGATGATAAGCTCCTAGAGATAGATTATCCAACACGGACATCGTCCCGAATACTTGCCGGTGCTCCGGCACCAAAATCAATTTATTTTGGACAATTCTTTCTGCTTCCATCCGTTCAATGTTTCTATTTCTATATAAAATTTCTCCGCTGTCAGACTGTAAAAGACCTGCTATATTTTTCAGCAGGGTTGTCTTCCCTGCGCCATTGGCACCAAGCAACGCGACAATTTCGCCATGGTCGACATGAAGATGGAGATCATCCAAGGCTTGAATCGGACCGTAGCTGAATGAGACCCCTTTAATTTCTAAGAGCGGCTGATTCATACCGTTGCCTCCTCCTTTTCTTCATCGTTACCAAGGTAGGCTTCAATGACTCGAGGGTCATTTTGCACTTCCTTTGGGGTTCCTTCCGCAATTTTCTCACCTTGATCTAAGACGATGATCCTGTCGCTGACCCGCATCACCAGGTCCATATCATGCTCGACAACGAAAATCGAAACTCCTCGATCCCTGACTTTAAAAATCAAATCACTCATTTTTGCTGTCTCCTGATGATTTAACCCAGCTGCAATTTCATCCAGCAGGAGCAATTTCGGTCTGGTGGCAAGCGCCCTGGCCAGTTCCAGCAAACGCAGTTTTCCTAACGGAAGATTACCCGCCTCAACGGCAGCGACGTCTTCTAACCCGACAAATTCAATCTCTTCCCATGCCTGCTGATAGATTGTCTCTTCTTCTTTCTTTGCTTTTGGCAGTTTAAACGCCGCGGATAAGATTCCAGATGATGTACTGGTATGTAATCCGACCATGACGTTTTCCAACACTGTCATTCGTTTGAATACCTGGAGGTTTTGAAAAGTCCGGGCGATACCTAGCGGCGAAACTTTGAAGGCAGGCAGATGGTCTATCCTTTTTCCTGCAAACCAAATCTCTCCTTCTGTCGGCGGAAAAATAGCGGACACCATGTTGAACAACGTACTTTTCCCTGCACCATTAGGTCCAATCAATCCAATAACTTTTCCAGATTCAAAAGAAAAGGATACTTTCTGGTTGGCCACTACTCCCCCAAACTTCCTGGTCACATTCTTCACTTCTAATAAATCAGGCACGTTGATCCCCCTTTACGGCAGTGATACTGCCTGACTTCTTTTTCCTGCCAGTAAAATCCAGGAGCGGCTTCAATTTCGCGGCAATTGCAGGAAACAATCCTTGAGGGAGGAATATGACGACAAGCATTAATATCAGTCCATAAAGCACATGTTCAAAATCGCTGGTTATAAATGATATCTTAGAACCTAAAGCCTGTACAAAAGAGCTGATAGCGGTAATTAATAAAGCACCGAAAACCGCTCCCCATACACTTGTCGAACCTCCAAGTACAACCATCGTCAAAAATAAAATCGATCCATCCAGACCGAATGACCCAGGTGAAATACTATAGGACATATGAGCGAACAGCCACCCTGCAATCCCTGCAAACATGGCACTGATAATAAACACTTGCATCTTATAACGCCCCGTATCTACCCCCATTGAACTGGAAGCGACTTCACTATCATGAATCGATCGTAATGCCCTTCCTATCCTGGAGTGAATGATGTTCAGGGATAATACGATGACAAGTAACGCAAAAGCCCACACCAGGTAGTAATAGCTTATCCCCTGAGTAAAAGTGAAGCCAAAAAACTCAATCTTAGGAATGCCATAAAAACCTGAAGCGCCTTTGGTGAACCCTTTCCATTCAACAAGCAGAACATGGATGACTATTCCAAATGCTAATGTAGCCATCGCTAAATAATATCCATGAAGTCTTGCCATCGTATGTCCTAATATATAGGCGATCAATGCCGGAGCTGCTATCGCTATCAGGAGCGACAGCCATGGACTAATTCCAAAAGTAGCTGTCAGTATTGCTGTCGAATAAGCACCAACTCCATAAAAAGCCGCTTGTCCTAACGAAATTTGTCCAGCAAATCCCATTAAAAGTCCAAGCCCGACTGCAACAATCGTATAGATGCCCGCAAACGTTGCTTTTGTAATCATCAAGGAGGTGGAAAGCAGGAATGGCAGAATAATTATCAGTACTGTAAAGGCAGCCAGCCCCTTCCAGCTCATTTGTTGTATTCCTTTACGTTTCACTTACAGACCTCCCTTTCCAACATTCTTTTCACCAAGCAATCCATAAGGGCGAATTAATAAGAGCATCAACACGAAACCGAATGCGATCGCATCCTTCATTCCGGAACTGATGAAACCAGCCCCAAGTGATTCAATCACACCCAGCAGCAACCCGCCGAGTACTGCCCCCGGCGCACTCCCCAGCCCGCCCAGGATTGTAGCTGAGAAACCTTTGATCCCCAGCATGACTCCCATGTCATAAGCAGGAAAAATAATAGGAGCTATCACAAGTCCTGCTAAAGCCCCTAAACCTGCACTGAGCGCGAATGAAAAGGAAGACATTTTCTTTGGACTCACCGCCATCAGCCTGGCAGCGACCGGGTTCAC
This sequence comes from Thalassobacillus sp. B23F22_16, assembly GCF_043496955.1. Lineage (NCBI taxonomy): Bacteria > Bacillati > Bacillota > Bacilli > Caryophanales > Bacillaceae > Thalassobacillus > Thalassobacillus sp. B23F22_16. The sequence continues at coordinate 11,443 of NZ_JBIEKD010000040.1, forward strand.
CGAACAAGCACGAAATGCTTTTCCTAACATTGTCTTCTCAATCAACAGGAACAAACCAGCAACTATAACAAGCATAAATACCATCACCCAGATACTTTGAGGGGTAATTGTCGCGCCCATTACATATACGGGCTCATCGCTTGCAAACGAATCAACTTTCACAGAATCTTTGCCCCAAATCATACTGGCAATTCCACGTATGAAAATGGCTGCTCCGATAGTAAGGATAATAAGACTTAAAGCATCTGCCCCCTTCGCTTTTCTAACAATTGTCCTTTCTAGCAACCATCCGATCACGATTACCATCGCAATCGTCGTTAAAAAGGCAATCAAATATGGGATTCCAAGTTTCAATAAAGAAAACATAATCATCCCGCCAAGCATGACAAATTCACCCTGGGCTAAATTGATTACTTTGGTCACGCTGTAAATCGTAACAAACCCAAGTGCGACAATGGCATAAATGCTTCCTATCGTTAAGCCTGAAATTAAAAACTGCACCGAATCTGCCACTGAACCCTCTCCTCACCCATTTTTATATTACATTTTTTAACTAATCGTATATATTCATCATGTATTTCACTTTAAACTTCGATTGCATCTGTAGTCCGATCCACAATCCGCACCGCTTTACCTTCTGACCGGGGAACCGATTTAGGACCAAGGACTTTAACATCTACGGAAATCAGGCAATTATTTTTCATGACTTTTTGAATATACTTGCCCAGTTTCAGCACATCCGGATGAGTCAAATCCTCCTGGATACGAGCATAAAATGCTTCTTCCACTTCCACTTGAAGCTCTACATGCTGCATGCTTCCTTTTTTGAAGACATGGAGCTGATAATGCGGGACGATTCCTTCCACTGTCAGGAGATAATGCTCTATCTCAGATGGAAACACGTTAACACCGCGGATAATCAGCATGTCATCAATGCGTCCTTTTACTCGCGACATTTTCACGGTAGTTCGTCCACATGCACACTTTCCACGCTCTAAGGAGGCGATGTCACCAGTACGGTAGCGAATGACAGGGAATGCTTCCTTAGTCAAGCTGGTAAAAACCAGTTCACCATCCTCCCCATCGGGGACTGGTTCCAGGGTGTCTGGGTCAATGACTTCAGCCAAAAAATGATCCTCGGCAATATGTAACCCGTCCTGCACTTCATGGCATTCCATTGCCACCCCTGGCCCTAACACCTCGCTTAATCCATAAATGTCGCAAGCCTTGATGTTGAATTTATCCTCTAACGTCTTCCTCATTTCTTCCGACCATGGTTCCGCCCCGAATATCCCATATTTTAATGAAGTGGAACGAGGGTCTTTCCCTGCCTGCTCCATATGCTCCGCTATGTTCAACAAGTATGAAGGAGTGCCGCATATAACTGTCGGTTTGAAATCTTCAATCAAAGTGATCTGCCGCTCGGTATTTCCTCCTGAAATCGGCACAGTTGCCATTCCCAATTCTTCACTGCCACAATGCAGACCTAAGCCACCAGTAAACAACCCATAGCCATAGGCGTTATGAAGCACTTCCCCCGGCATGCCGCCGCCAATTGTGATAGCACGTGCCACTAATTCGGACCACATACAAATATCATTTTTGGTATACCCGACGACCGTAGGTTTTCCGCTTGTTCCTGAAGAAGCATGTAATCTGACCAGCTCACTTCGGTCTACCGCGAATAATCCAAACGGATAATTATCTCTCAAGTCTTTTTTTTCAAGAAATGGCAGTTTGGTCACATCGTCGAGCGATCGGATGTCTTCCGGCACTAAACCAGCTTCATCAAACTTCTCTTTGAAAAACGGCACCTTTTCATACACACGAGTAATGGTTTCCTGCAGCCTGTTTAATTGGAGTTCCTTCATTTCAATTTGTGAAGCGCTTTCAATTTCGTGCAAAATCATTCCCCATCTCTCCTTTATAAAAAATAGAAACAAGACTCCCCTCCAACAAATGACACAAAGATATAACGTAAAAAACACGACATATAAATATAATGTTATTTAACAATAAATCTACCGTTAAAATAATGGAAAGTCAACGTTATTTTGGAATTTTCTGAAATTAATGCCGATTACTTATTGTATTAATTCCTGTTCAAACTTACGTTTTGGGTAGATATAACTTGTACGCAATAGCTTTTGACATTGTCGTAAAAATAAAGTATTTTAAGCGGAGCAGGTACACAAAAGTTTCACCGGTACCTTTTACAGGGAATGATTAAGGGAATTGAATTTCGGGAGTGAACAAGTTTGAACATTCTATTGACTGGCTCCACCGGTTTTCTCGGCGGCAAACTTATGAAAGAATTGATCCACGGGACAGACCATCATCTATATATCCTCGCAAGAAACCTTGAAAAAGCAGAACGAATGAAAGCCGGCTTCCAGGCGGAAGACCAGCATCGCCTTCATCTGATCACCGGGGACATCACATTGCCTTACTTTGGCTTACAACCTGATATGGTAACCTCTCTGACAGGAAAAATAGACTGTATTTACCATTCTGCAGCTTTGGTGAAATTCGATGAAGCACTGCGCGATGAATTATTTGCCATCAATTATGAGGGTACCAAGCATGCATTGGAGCTCGCTAACCAACTTTCTGTACGCAAATTTTTCTATGTGAGCACCGCTTACACGGTTGGAAAAAGACATACCGGGGTTGAGGATCTTTATCCAGAAGATGACAGCTATCATAACCCTTATGAAGAGAGTAAAGTAAAGGCGGAGCATCTGGTTTTCAGCTATGGCAACGATATGGAGGTTGCGATTTTCCGACCTTCTATTATTGTGGGAGATTCAAAAACAGGGGAAGCGGATTCGGAGTTCACCCTCTACGGATTCATGCGGGCGTTAGAAATTTTCAAGCGTCGTATGGAAAGGAAAAAAGAGAATGATCGCCAAACGACCTATCGGGTTGTCGCTAATCCAGCCGGCACCTCGAATTTTGTCCCAGTCGATTATGTAGCAGAGATATTAGCGCTTGGCTTGACGAGAGCAGAACCTTATGGAATTTATAATATTACCAATCCAAATCCTTCCACCAACGCCGAAGTGCTCGATCTGTTCCAGGATGCGTTGGGTTTCCACCGATTAACTACAGTAGATGATCATCAGCATTATGAACTTAGTCCAGAAGAAGAAAAATTGAATGATATGATTGATACATTCAAAGTTTATTTGGCCAGTGATATCACATTTGAAGATGATAATACCCAACGGTTGATTAGAGGCACTGAGACGAGACACCTTCACATGTCTCGAGAGATGCTTGAGATGATCATTCACGCCTATTTTACATTTGATGTATAAGTACAAAAAGGGTTGTCCTCTCTGGGACAACCCTTTTGTACTATTTCCCTTTGAAATTGGCAGGCCGCTTTTCCTTGAATGCTTCTAATGCTTCGATGCGATCTTCTGTCGGAATGATTACTTCGTAAGCCTTTGCCTCGATCGCCAAGCCTGTATGTATATCTACATTGCTCCCATGATTAATCGCGTACTTAGCCTGGGTGACAGCCAATCGTCCATTGCCCATAATTTCCTTAGCGAGAGAAGTCGCCCCCTCCATTAAGTCCTTCTTACCGTACACCTCGTTGACCAGCCCAATATCCACTGCTTTCTCTGCATCGATTTTGCGAGCGGTCAAGATCAGCTCTTTAGCCCGTGACGTCCCAACGAGCCTTGATAATCGCTGTGTTCCCCCTGCTCCAGGTATAATCGCCCAGCTTACTTCGGTTAGCCCCATAACAGCACCAGCAACGGCATACCGGAAGTCACAAGCGAGCGCAAGTTCAAGACCACCTCCCAGGGCATAACCATTAACGGCTGCAATTGTTGGTTGTGGAAGCTCCTCAATCGCTGTAAAAACTTCTCGTATCGCCCGGACATTGCGGCGCACCTCCTTTTCGGAGAGTGTCCGGCGCTCTTTCAAATCAGCTCCGGCACTAAAGGCTCTCTCTCCTGCTCCTGTGATGATAACCGCCCGAACTTCCTTATCCGCCTGAAGGCTTTCTACAATTTCTCCCAGCAATACAAGCGTTTCATAATCAAAACAGTTCAATTGATCCGGCCGATTGATCGTTATTCGGCCGAGATGTCCATCTTTCTCAAACAAAACTTTCCCCATGAAAATCCTCCATTTTTTAAAATTAAATAGTATCTCTTCTGTTATTACCAGACATGCTTACATAACTAATTCGACATGCATCGCATTTCCCCTTTTTGAAAAGAAAAAAGCTGACAGTTGGCCTCCTGTCAGATTTCCTTATTCTTCCACACTTCCGTGCAGCATCGCATAATAATCAACTTTTTCATCAGAAGTCGTAAAGCCGTGTTTCCCATCATCGTAGGCAATTAAAACATAACCTAGTTCACTTTCCAGTTCCATAATCCTTCTTGTCTGCTCTTCCGTCAGTGATGCTATATCCCACTCCATGGTCTCACCCTTTCTTTTGGCATCTATGCTCTGTTAAAGCTCCGTGTTGATTTTACAATAACAAGCTCCCTTTTACTGAAGACTCAGTTCCGAGATAATTGGGTCCGCTACCGAAAGGTAAGGGATGGGGAGGGAAACAACTCGCTTTCCTGCGGTGGACCCGGCAAGCTTCCTCGGTCTAAAGCCCTGCGGGATCTCGCCTAGTCCCTTCTCCCGCGGGAGATTCCTGTGGGATTCAGTAGAGGGGTCTTGAATGAAAAAAAGCCCTCCGTTATGATGCATTTGTACAACCAAATACAAACAAACATCAAAAGGAGGACTTCCCCTTGAATT
>NZ_JBIEKD010000041.1:0-15427 GCF_043496955.1 Thalassobacillus sp. B23F22_16
ACTCTCCATAAAAGTTGAGTCTGTCTTGCTCATGTTTGCACTGCTAAAGTGCGTTGTTCATTTCCTCATATAATGAAGAAATTGTATTGACGTACTGGTTGGTTCGTTCAGTTTTCAAAGATCAAATGGTGGGCCTGAGTGGACTTGAACCACCGACCTCACGCTTATCAGGCGTGCGCTCTGACCAACTGAGCTACAGGCCCCAATTAATTCAAAAAGATTAATGGAGTACTTACAGCACACCATTGATTTTTAACAATGAAGTAAGTTCATCGTTGTGAAAAAATCGGATTAATGGAGCGGGTGATGGGAATCGAACCCACATCATCAGCTTGGAAGGCTGAGGTTTTACCACTAAACTACACCCGCGTAATTGAAATTGTTACTTCGATGGTCGGGAAGACAGGATTCGAACCTGCGACCCCTTGGTCCCAAACCAAGTGCTCTACCAAGCTGAGCTACTTCCCGTAAAATGGCGCGCCCGAGAGGAGTCGAACCCCTAACCTTCTGATCCGTAGTCAGACGCTCTATCCAATTGAGCTACGGGCGCTTAATAAAGCGACATATTCTAATGTAACACTTCTTTATGATTAAGTCAATAACTTTTTTTGGTGCGGCCGAGAGGACTTGAACCTCCACGGGGTGAACCCCCACTAGGCCCTCAACCTAGCGCGTCTGCCGATTCCGCCACGACCGCATGATTAAACGAACCGGAAACAAAATTAAAATGCTGCGTTTCACAGCAAGGAATAAATGGTGCGGGTGGAGGGAGTCGAACCCCCACGCCGTAAGGCACTAGATCCTAAGTCTAGCGTGTCTGCCAGTTCCACCACACCCGCATAAATGGTGAGCCATGAAGGATTCGAACCTTCGACCCTCTGATTAAAAGTCAGATGCTCTACCAACTGAGCTAATGGCTCTTATAGTATTACTTTTTTGAGCATATGGCTCAAAAAGCGACATTGACTATTATATGATCCGTATACCCCAAAGTCAATGGTAAATTTTGAAATAAAAAATGGCTGGGCCAGCTGGATTCGAACCAGCGCATGACGGAATCAAAATCCGCTGCCTTACCGCTTGGCTATGGCCCAAACACAAAATGGCGGTCCGGACGGGACTCGAACCCGCGACCTCCTGCGTGACAGGCAGGCATTCTAACCAACTGAACTACCGGACCTATGTATTTTTCAAAAGGAAAGTGACCCGTACGGGATTCGAACCCGTGTTACCGCCGTGAAAGGGCGGTGTCTTAACCACTTGACCAACGGGCCATTTTGACAAAATAAAATGGCGGAGAAGGAGGGATTTGAACCCTCGCGCCGCTTACGCGACCTACACCCTTAGCAGGGGCGCCTCTTCAGCCACTTGAGTACTTCTCCACTGGCTCCACCGGTAGGATTCGAACCTACGACCAATCGGTTAACAGCCGATTGCTCTACCACTGAGCTACGGTGGAATAATGTCATTAGTATTTCATTGAATGATAACCAAGTTTTTATGCTCGTCGTTCAACCCTGATCTTAACGCTTCTTACCTTATCAGTTGTGTTGAACTCCTCGCAAATCCTACTGCGAAGTAGATACATGATGTTTACGGCTTCGCTACGGTGGAATAATGTCATTAGTATTTAAGGTTGGCTGCTGAAACGAACAACAGCGACGTTAAATATATTATAATATTTAGCCAAGCTTGTCAAACACTTTTCAAAAAATGTTTCTGTGTTTTTTGCTTGTTTTTTTAAGGCTTATTTAATTTAACATGGGTACTAAGATTCGTCAATATATCTAGCTATGTTTTTTTAATTTTCCCCGACATTTTCCACAACGGTATCGTCTTGTGTCGACTCTCCTCGCTCTGGCATAGGTCTGACCACATTTCTCGCAACAATAATGATGCTTCTTTTTCTGCTTCTGAGACGGCAGTTCAGAACAGAATCTTGGTGAGCCTGTCCGTTTTAACAACTCGCGAAATTCCGGGTCACGGTGCTTGTATCCTTTCCCTTCAATATGCAAATGATAATGACAAAGCTCATGCTTGATGATGCCGATGAATTCTTCTTCCCCTATTTCTTTTAAAAATTTAGGGTTCAATTCAATGGTTCGCTTGGCTGGTATGTATCTTCCACCTGTAGTACGAAGGCGAGAATTGAAACATACGTGATCAAGGAACGGCTTATCGAAATATTTCTCTGAAATTTGATGGGTAAGATTTTTCAATTGAGCCTGGTCTATTTCCCTCATATAGTCACACCACCTACGTTACTTGCATATCTTATCATAGCACTTTCATTTTCTCATCAAGGAGGTTACAAACCAAATGCCTGGCTGGTTAAAAAAACAGATGGCAAATGCTTTTTACCACAAAGATAAGTATCAAATAAAAATGTTGAACCAATGCTGGTTCTTTTACAAAAAGGAATACAAATAAAAGATACCAGAAATAGTGCTATCCTGGTATCTTTTATTTGTGTTATTTATTTACCATCGTCAATGCAATCCGCTGCTTATCCATATCCACTTTTTCCACCCATACGGTAACAACATCGCCGACAGCGACGACATCCATGGGATGTTTAACAAACTTGTCGGCTAACTTGGAAATATGGACAAGACCATCCTGCTTGACTCCAATATCAACAAACGCACCGAAGTCGACGACATTACGGACTGTACCTTCCAATTCCATTCCTTCTTCTAAATCTTCCATCGCAAGTACATTCTTTTTCAGCAACGGCTTAGGCAATTCATCACGCGGATCCCTGCCTGGCTGTACCAATGATTTAATAATATCCTGCAAAGTAGGTAACCCGATTCCCAGCTTCTCTGCTGTTTCTTCTGACTCCATCCCTTTCAGGCTGTCGGCAAGCTGCTGCGTACCAAGGTCTTCTTCACTACTGTCGACCATTTTTAATAAATCTCTTGCTGCCTGATAACTTTCGGGGTGGATCGGGGTACGATCTAATGGCTCCTTCCCGTCTATGATCCGCAAGAACCCAATACTTTGCTCGTACGTTTTTGCTCCTAGTCGCGGGATCTTTTTCAGTTCTTTACGATTCGTGAATTTCCCTAGCTCTTCCCGCTGCTTCACGACATTATTAGCCACCGTCTTGCTTAAGCCGGATACATATTGCAGCAAGGAACTGGAGGCTGTATTGACATTAACACCTACCTGGTTAACGGCAGTTTCGACTACAAAGGTCAGTGATTCTTTCAGCTTCTTCTGGGTGACATCGTGCTGATACTGACCGACGCCGATTGATTGCGGGTCTATCTTCACCAGTTCAGCTAAAGGATCCTGGACACGACGGGCAATCGATATCGCACTCCTCTCTTCCACTTGCAGGTCAGGAAACTCTTCCCGTGCCAATGTTGAAGCGGAATAGACACTCGCCCCAGCTTCGTTGACTATCATGTAAGCAATGGCAAGACTATGTTTTTGAATCATATCAGCAATGAATTGCTCTGTTTCCCGGGAAGCTGTCCCGTTTCCAATCGCAATCAATTCAACTGGATATTTGTCTAAGAAGGAAAGTAATATCTTTTCTGCACCTTTGATATCATTCCTTGGGGGAGTCGGATACATCACGGAGACACTGTGCATTTTTCCGGTTTCATCGATAACTCCCAGTTTACAGCCCGTTCTGTATGCTGGATCAACACCAAGTACTGTTTTCCCTTTCAATGGGGGCTGCAGTAACAGGCTTCTCAAATTTTGAGAAAAAACTTCGATCGCCTGCTCCTCGGCTTTTTCAGAAAGACTGTTACGTATTTCTCTTTCTATCGATGGTTCAATCAGCCGCTTGTACCCGTCCTGGATTGCAGTTGCTAAAAAGTCACGCATCTTCTGATTCGCCTCATTGCGTATCACCTTCCGTTCCAGATAAGAAATGATACTTTCTTCAGGAGGCTGGATGGAAACTTTGATGATCCCCTCTTTTTCTCCGCGATTCAACGCTAAAACCCGGTGGGATACAACCGCTCGTACAGGTTCCTGGTAATCATAATACATTTCAAATACGCCTTTTTCGTCCGCTTCCGAATCTTTAGCGGTCGACTGGATCGTACCGGATTTGAATGTCCGCTGTCTGATTGCTTCCCGGTATTCGGGCTCATCTGATATCCATTCGGCAATAATATCATTGACACCGGCTAATACATCCTCCACCGTATGTAACTCCTGTTCTTCTGAAACATAAACAGCAGCTTCTTCTGCAAAGTCGAACTTCTGTTGAGACCAGACCATTTCCGCTAATGGTTCGAGGCCTTTTTCTTTCGCAATTGTCGCACGTGTCCTTCTTTTTTGTTTATACGGGCGATAAAGATCTTCCACCTTTTGAAGCTGTGGTGCCTGTTCAATACTTTCCCGAAGTTCGTCTGTAAGCTTTCCTTGTTCATCGATTAAACGGATGACCTCTTCTTTCCGTTGATTCAAATTCTGGACATAGTTCCATTTATCTTCGATGGTTTTGATTTGCACCTCATCAAGTCCGCCCGTCATTTCTTTTCGATAACGAGCTATGAAAGGAACGGTGTTACCATCCGCAAGCATGTCGATAACTTGTTGTATTGCCTTTTCAGAAATATTCGCTTCTTTAGCCACCCATGAGATCGGTGACGCTTTTAGACCTTGTTCACTCAAGTTGGAACCTCCTCAAACATACATATCTTCTTCATTCTAACAAATTTCCCTCTCCTTTACCTCGCGATAAACTAAAAAGAACCTTATCCCAATTCCAATGAGATAAGGTCCTCTATTCGTATTTCATGGCGATTAACGTCGTATCATCATCACGAGTATCGCCATTTTCAATTTCATATTGCTTGATAATACGGTTTACATCGAAATCATGGAATAGCTTCGAGGAAAGCTGACGTTCATTCACGCCATCCGAGAACATGATGAAAACTAATCCACGTTCCAGCTTACCATGCACAACCCGCATCTTTTTCGGATAACCAGTGAGATATCCGGCAAGTGGTATATTACGTTTCTTTTGCCCTTCACTAGTCACTGTCATAATCCCAATGTTACCGATTGAGGAATAGGAGTAGGTTTCACTCGGGTAATCGATTTTCAAAATCCCTAAAACTACCCCTCGTTTGCTCATAAGTGCTTCGTTGCATTTTTTGATTAAACCTTCAATGGGCAAATCTGGATAATCTTCAATCACATCCATGACAGCCTGCGAAGATTCTTTGGCCAATTCACCACTGCCAAGCCCATCGGCTATCGCGCAAACAAAAGATTTATCCGTTTCTTTATAATAATAACTATCCCCACAATAATAGTTTCCCTTTTTAGGCTTTTGATAAGTTGCAATCTTCATGCGACTTACTTCCATACTCAATAGAAGGCCTCTGATGATTCTGATTGCAGGGCTTCACGGAGTTTTCTTAACGCGCGCCGTTGTAATCGGGACACATGCATCTGGGAGATGCCCAGCTGCTCACCGGTATCCTTTTGACTCATATTCTCAAAATAAGTGCACTGGAGAATTTCCTGTTCACGTTCAGAGAGAATAGGCAGCACTTTTTCCAAAAGCATCTGCTGGTCGACATGTTCGAAACCGGCTTCCTGGTTACCGATTAAATCCAGGATGGTCACCGTGCTTCCATCAGAATCAGCTTCAATTTTACGATCGACAGACAGCGCTTTGTAACTTTTGCCCATTTCCATCGTTTCCAGCACATCTTCTTCAGATACTTCAAGGTAGTCGGCAATTTCCATTACGGAAGGAGAACGCTGCAATTGCGTAGTCAGTTCTTCTGCTGCTTTTTTAATTTTCGGTCCTAATTCTTTAATACGTCTCGGTACATGCACACTCCATGTTTTGTCACGGATGAAACGTTTGATTTCTCCAATGATCGTAGGAATGGCAAAGGATTCGAATGATTTGCCGAAAGATGGATCATATCTGCGGATAGCGGCCAACAGACCTAACATCCCTACCTGGGCTAAATCTTCGTGTATCGAACTGTTTTTTGAATATTTTCGTGCTATCGATTCGACTAGGTCTTTGTAGGCTAATACTATCTTTTCCTGGACCTCTTCATCTCTAGGGTTCTCCTGGAGATAAGCTATCCATTGGTATACTTCGTCTTCACCTTTATTGTGTTGTTGAGATCTGGTCGCCATCTTGACCCACCTCATTTTCATGAAGATACTTCGTCATAAGTACTATGACTCCATATCTGCTGCTGATTTCCACCTTATCCATCAAGGCGTCAATCAAAAACAGCCCGAAGCCTCCTTCACGCAAGTCTTCGATAGCATCGTTCTGCTGGTAAGGACCAATATCTTCTTTTACATTGGAAAGGTCGAAACTGCCGCCGTGATCAGCCACCATTATCTCTAAACGGTCTTGATAGACTCCGAAACCGATAGTGATGTCTCCTTCATCTGACTCTTTATAGGCATGTTTGACAGCATTGGTAATCGCTTCGGAAATAGCAACCTTCAGGTCTTCGATGTCTTCATAAGAGAAGCCCATACGGTTTGCAACACCAGAAGTGCTCAACCTGACCACGCCTACATATTCCGGCTTAGCAGGCACCTTTATTTCAATAAAATCAAATGGTTCCATTTTAAATTCCACCTTGTACTGTAGAGTCGATATTCATGATCTCGGTAAGCCCGGTGATTTTGAAGAGACGGTGCACACGTTCTTGCATATGAACCAGTTTCAATTCAGAATTATGTTCTTTGGTAGACTTCAAAGCACTGATAAAAACACCTAGACCCGTACTGTCCATATAGTTAACATTATTCAGGTCAACTTCAACAGTTTTGCCCTCATCTTTCGTCAAAGGCAGCAGCTCTTCTTTCAGCTTTGGAGCTGTAAATGCGTCGATTTCACCTGAAAGCGTAACCACTGATTTATGCTCTTTATTCGTTACATCTATAGTTAAGTTCAATTAACTCATCCTCCTATTTTAGCTAAAATGGTGCATCAGATGACATGTACCCATAATTAAGAAGGCTTAAACATTCCTTCTTAGCACAACGAGAGTAAAGTCGTCCCTTAACTGGAAGTCCTGTAACTTTTCAAAATGCTTGTAGACCTGTTCCACCATTTCCTGTGCAGGCAGATCCATATATTTTTTTATGATTTCCAATACTTCTTCGGGCTCAATGAACCTGTCGCCCTGTCGACATTCTGTCACGCCGTCTGTCAACATGATAATCATATCGCCAGGATCAACTTGTTGTTCTTTTTGAGGATATTCTGCATCTTTCGTAACCCCAAGCACCAGGCCAGGAGCATCCATTTCACAAAACTCGCCGCGTTCATGATGATAATAATAACCTGGTTCATGACCGGCGGATGAGTAATAGAACTTATGGCTCTGCGGGTTATACAGGCCATAAAACATCGTGATAAACATGCTGGAATCGACATTTCGTTCCACCACCCGATTTAAGCTTTCCAAAATAACACTAGGTTCCATGCGTTTATGCGGAAAACTGTCCATGGAATATTTGATCATAGACATACATAAAGCTGCTGGAACCCCTTTACCAATAACGTCAGCGATCCCAATTCCAAGCGAACCCTCCTGGTCTTGTACAAAATGATGGTAATCTCCATTCATTTGCTTGGCAGGAACACTGATTGCTCCAATTTCGATGCCATCAAAATCGGGTTTTTTTGTAGAAAGAAGAGTCTTCTGCATGTTGGCAGCCACTGAAAGCTCAGACTTAAGCTCAAGCTGCTTCTCTCTTAAAGCTTGATGTTCTTGATAAGCTAGCCCATAAGAAATCATTGTTTCTAATAGAAAGTTCATCGAAGCCTGGATATCAGCAGGCATCTCAGGATAAATTTCCTCTAATGACTGTACATGAATATTAATGATTTCTTCTGGTGAAATATTGTGCTGCATTGAATGTTTACTGAATTGCTCTGCTTGATATAAAGCTTGTTCATCTTTAGTTCTGATGTATTCTTTCAATAGTTCTTTATAGTTTTCAAGGTCAAGCTTCAAGGTGCTCATCGTTTACAACCTCCTTTAACGGAGCCATTTGACAACTTTAATTTCTGTGCCTTTCCCTTGCTCGGACACAATATCGAATTCATCCATCAATCGTTTAACACCAGGAAGTCCTGCTCCGAGTCCCCCAGAGGTAGAGAAACCATCTTCCATTACCTGACTCAATTCCTCGATACCAGGCCCCTCATCTATGGCGATGATACTTAAACCTTTGTGGTTCATATCATCAATGGCCTCAAAACAAACCTTTCCACTCCCTGCATATAAATAAATGTTTCTTGCTAATTCTGAAATGGCAGTCGCGATACGCGCTTGGTCGACCGTACCGAAGCCGATTTTTTTTGCGATGTCCCGTCCCAATTGACGAGCCCCGACAATATCCCATTCCTTTTTAATATTCACACAGGATTGGAAGTCCATTCGCTTATTCCTCCAATTCCTGACGAAGTTTGATCAGCCCTTGTTCTAAATCTAATGCCGTCGGTACATCTTGCAAATGTATTCCAAGGTCGATCAACGTCATCGCAACAGCTGGCTGAATACCAGTCAAGACAACTTTAGCACCCATTAAATCAGACATGGTCACAACGTCTCCCAACACCTTAGCGATGAAGGAGTCGATGATGTCCACTGAAGTCAAATCGATGACTACACCTGTAGCACCGCTTGCGTGTATCTTGTTCAGCAGATCTTCTTGAAATTGAATGGCTGTCTGATCATCTAAGTCGATCTGAATCGAAATCAACAGGTAATTATGCAACTTTAAAATTGGAATTCTCACAGCCTTCACTCCCCATCCAATGAATCAATTAGTTTTTCAATACTTTCATCTTTTTCTTCTGTTGTTACAATCTTGCGGTTAGTAAGCTCAAGTGCTGACTGGAAGCCTTTGCGCAGAGAGCTTTTTGTCGGGAATTTGGTCAAATCGATACCCAGGTTTACGATTGTCTGGGCGATTTCAGGCCGGATCCCTACCAGGATACACGTGGACCCAATCAGCCTTACCGCTTCGGCGGCCTGGATGATATGGTGGGCAACCATCGTGTCGACAACTGGCACTCCTGTAATATCAATTAAAACCACATCCGCGTGGTGTTTGATGACTCCATCAAGCAAGTTTTCCATAATCAATTTCGCACGTTCTGTATCAATAGTTCCGATCAACGGCATGATCGTAATATTTTCCATGACCGGAATCAGTGGTGCAGATAACTCCTGAAGAGCCACTCGCTGTAACGACACGATATGCTCCCAGCTACCGGAGTACTCATTCACCAGACGATTGATGATTGGTCCGACCCATGCATCTACTTTCTGCATGACTCTGGATAAGTATTCGGAATCGACTTTATCTGATTGACTTAAGATGAAATCGATTGTTACTCGACGAAACACCTGCATCCCATCCGTCAAATAACTCAATGGCCAGCCCAGGTTGATGAGCCGCTCTGAAAAATCATCCAACTCTGAGCTTAGCCCTTGCTTTTCTATACTGGCAAATATCACATTGACAAATTCTCTATTCGTACTTTCAAATAGTTCATCTGATATGGTGGAAGTGTACTCCTGATTCTTGCTGCTTTGCACTTCCTCCAGCCACATCTTAACAATATCGTTACTGTTTTCAAGCACAAGGCTCTTTAAATTGGCATCCATGTTTAACCCCCGCAAAAATTGACCATTATTTTAGTTTATTAAACATTTTCCCATGAAACGTCACCTTAATCAAATAATAACTTCTTTTTGTCCTTTTTTGACATACCTTCCGACATATTTCGCTTGTATTCTACATTATATTATTTCCACGTCCGCTACAATAACCCAAAAACTGGGGTTTTTCTGTTGAGAAAAATGGGTAGTGATTTTATGTATATAAAAAACCGCCCGGTACAGGAGCGGTTCAGGTTAAAACGCTATTAAGCCGAGGCTGATCTGTAACGCCTCGTCGACACGTTTCATCATCTTTTCATCCAGCTGCGTTATTTTATCTGTCAGCCTTTGTTTATCAATGGTACGGATTTGTTCTAATAATATAACGGAATCACGTTCAAAACCATATTTCTCAGCATTGATTTCAACGTGTGTCGGGAGTTTGGCTTTTTGTATTTGCGCTGTGATGGCAGCCACGATGACTGTGGGGCTGAAACGATTTCCGATATCGTTTTGGAGAACTAATACAGGGCGGACACCGCCTTGTTCTGACCCCACCACAGGGGATAGATCAGCGAAATAAACATCGCCGCGTTTGACTATCAAATCTTCACACCCCGCTCACTAGGCGTTCTAGGGTGTTCTCCGCCTCCTCTTCCGCCTGAAAAGCTTCAGAAGCTATATTAAGATTGATTTTAGCCATCTCCATGTAACCGTTTCTCATGGACTCTCTAATGTGCCGCTTTTTCTTCTCCCGCAAATACATTTTGGTCGCCTGATACATGAAATCGCTCCAATCTCCATTCTCATGTTGTACTACCCCGTCCACTTCTTTCAACATGCTTTGAGGAAGTTTGATTGTGATTTCCCGTAGATTGTCGGACAAGACCATCCACCTCCACCATCCACTTTTGTTAGAAAAACTTATACTTTGCTTCTTCTAAAGTATAAAAACCAGTCTATAATTCCATTCTCATATTACCACTCTCTCGGGCGTATTGCAAAGGGCTGCCGGCATTTTTTCCTGAAATTGTGTTTTCTTTATTATTACCCAGGGTACAGGAATATATTGTCACCATCCCCCTTTATTAACTCGTGACCGAATTTTTCACTTCGATCAATTGCCCATTTTCGTAATATATTCTAGGAACGCGTGCACTGATGATGCATGGGATCTCATAATTGATGGTATGCAAATAGGCTGCTATTTCATCCATGGAAATTTCTTCATTCTTTTGTCTTCCTATCAAAGTAACCTTTTCTCCTACTTCATAAGGGCGGTCGAGCTTCACCATGAACTGATCCATACAGATTCTTCCTACAATGGGCATACGTTTTCCATCAATCAGTACATCCATTCCTTGCAGCTGTCTGATCCAGCCATCGGCATATCCAAGCGGGACTGTACCTATCCATTCATCTTCTTCCGCACAATACGTAGCTCCATAGCTGATACAGTCCCCTTTTTTCACTTCTTTTACATGGACGAGCCTGCTGTGGAGGGAAAAGGCTGGCTCCAACTCAATCGGGCGCTCTTCTTTTACGACAGGAGAGGGGTACAACCCATATAGACTGATTCCAAACCGGAGCATATCTTCTTCCTGCTCAGGAAACCGTAAACTTGTCGCGCTATTACTGGAGTGGAATACAACTGGCTGCTGCCATTTTTCTTTTAAAAGGGTTCTCATATCATTATATGAGCTGCGTTGTTGTTCAAAATAAGCAAAATCCGCTTCGTCCGCGGTAGCAAAATGAGTGAACACCCCTTCCAGTGAAAACCTTTCATCGTCCAGTTCTGTTAGCAATTCTGTTAATTCTTCGTGATGTCGGATACCGACCCGACCCATACCAGAATCCCATTTCAAGTGGAGCTTCAATGGGCGCGGCAGATCCTGGTGTTTTACCTCCTGCAGCCACTCTTTCTGGAAAAACGTGACCGATATATCATTAGCGGCGGCAATAGGAGCGTCTTGACTGCGTATCCACCCCATCACAAGAATAGGAGCAGTTATGCCCTGATCCCGAAGCCTGAGAGCTTCATCCAACAAGGAAACTGCCAGGGCATTGGCTCCCGCTTCCAACGCCTTCTTTGCCACTTGAACATCCCCATGGCCATAAGCATTCGCTTTAACCACAGCATATATCTTCTTGTTATCAGGAATATGATTTCTAATTTGTTTGATATTATGCGCTATCGCATCCAGGTTGATTTCTACCCAGGAATCACGATAAAAAGTTTCTATTGCCAAAGCTGTCTTCTCCTCTCACCATTCCTTTCCGTCTATTATTGAATGAGGAGACTTCCCTGTCAAACCCCCGGTTCAAGGATAGCGCAAAAAATAAAAGCAGACCCTCTGAGCCTGCCTGATTGGAATTATTTTTCTGACTGCTCATAGACAGAGCTTGCAACAGCGATCATTTCTTCTTTTGTTAATGATTCACTGGCGAGGCGGAAGTTCACCCCTTTGTGGTTCCATTCCAGTATCGTTTCACTTTGCGCACCGACGGTGAAGCCCAAGTTGACCGGCTCCCCTTGTACAGGAACGACATCGGAAGTGCTTACAGTTTGGACTTCTGCTTGCTCCTCGATTAGCGTAAAGTTCTTTTCTCCTTCAAACTTCATAATAATCCGCTTACCGTTTTCTAAATCAATCTCTTGCTTTTCTGTCATTTCGGCACCGAGCTGCTCAGACGGATAAAGAACCGAGAATGTTTTTTCCCCTTCCATGTTCATGACAGGAACTTCACTCTGTACAGCCGCCATATTCTTTTGGACTTCAAAGTCTTCATCCTTGAACGACGGATCCTTCGTGAAGTTGGAGAACTGGACTTCCACCAGCGCCTGCATATCCTGATCATAGACCTTTACCAGTACCGGCTGGTATGTCTTCTTATCGAAGTAGACTTCCTGATAAGGGAGCGATTTGCTATTTTGATAGTTTGTCTTGGTCTTGAACATATAATAGTCTTCCATAGCTGTGAATGTGGATTCCGGATCTTTCAGAATGTCCTGCACTAAAGATTCATATAAATAGGGCTGGCTGCTGTTTTGCGGCCAATCACTTTGGAATTTAAAGCTCTTGTTCAATGCCGGGGTCAATACGTACACGCCATCTTTATTTTTCAATATCACTTGACTGCCCTCTTCATCCTGATCGTGCTGGAGCTTCACACGGTAGAAGTCCTTTTTCTTATGCCATACTTCTATATGGTATTTCTGTTCCTCTTTCCCAGTATTCATCGTCATTGTTGCATTTGTTTTATACCCGCTCATCTTTTCGACCTGTTCTTCCAGGTTCTTGACGACATCTTCTTTTGATTTTTCTCCACATGCTGTGAGCAGGACGAAGAACAGTGAGGCGAATAAGAGCAATGCTATTCGTTTCTTCATGAATTCAACTCCTTTGTCTCATTTCGAGGACAAAGGGAACGCACTCACCTGATTAACTAGAAAATGTACGAAAAGCTCGGGATAGACCCTCAATTAGGTCAGTCGCTAACAAGTCTGCTTTGGAATGGCCATCCGTTGTAAGAAGTTCAGCAGCTTTCCCATGAAGAAAGCAGCCATTGCATAAAGCTTCGGTAATGGACTGTGATTGCATCATTAAGGCAAGCAGGATACCCGATAACACATCACCGCTGCCTCCCTTGGCTAAACCTGCATTTCCAGAGGTATCTACTACTTGGGTTCCGTCGGGCGCTGTAATAATTGTAGACGGTCCCTTCAAGACAATGTAGACCCCGTGATTATAGGCGAACCGCTGAGACCACTCAAATGGCCTTGCCAACAGTTCCGGAATTGTTATTCCTAACAGGTGTGCCATCTCACCAGGATGAGGAGTCAACACGGCAGGGCCGGTCCTGTTTTTTAAGACCTCAAGCAGCTGCTTCAGAAGGTAGAGGCCATCCGCATCAATCAATACAGGAACGTCCGCTTCTTCTACCACTTGCTGAACGATGGTCCGCGAGGCATCCGATCTGCCCATCCCCATACCGATCGCAACAGCATCATAACCAGTGAAGTCCGCCTCCACTCTCTCAGCAAGCACGCCATTTTCCTCCGACGTTGATACAGCTGTCGCCTCAGGAATATGCATGGACACAGAAGGCCAGGCACTTTCCGGGGTTGCAACTGCAGCCAGTCCAGCTCCAGACCGAAGCGCGGCCCGCGCAGAAAGAGCTATCGAACCTGGCATCAGGTAGGAACCACCGATTACTAAAGCCTTCCCATGCGTCCCTTTATGGGAAAATGGGTGACGCTCCGGCAAGGTGGACCGTGCATGCTCACTGTTCCATAGTGAGACCGACGGCTTTTTCAACATCTTAGCAGGTAAGCCGATTTCCACCACCTCCCACTCCCCATAATAAGGTGCAGTGTGAGGAAGGAAGGCACTCAACTTCGGCGCGGCGATGATACACGTATAGTCAGCCTGCAAACCGTCAAAATCAGTGATGCCCTCATCTGCAGGAACTCCTGTCGGGATATCGACGGCAATTTTTAACGCTTGTGACTGGTTAGCATAGGCTGTAACTTGATCAAACGGTGGCTTGAGTTTGCCGTTGACACCGATTCCGAGCATGGCATCAATGATGACATCTGCCTGGTCGAGTTCACGGAACAAGACATTCACCTTTGTGAGGTGTTCCAGCTCAAAGCCCGCTCCGAGATACAACTGCTTATGAACAAGTGTATCTCCTTTGATCTTTTCATCAGGTACGAGCTGCCATGCCTTCACGGAGTACCCCCTGTTCAATAAAGTCCGCGCGATGACAAAACCATCTCCACCATTATTGCCCGCTCCAATCAGTACAACGATGTGCTGATCGTTTCGAACACGCTTTTCTACTTGTTCAGCGACTGCCCGTCCGGCATTTTCCATTGAAATTTTTCCGTCCATTCCGGCTTCTTCTATTGATTTGCGATCCCAATCGTACATTTCATGTGCGGTGACAATATACACTATCGTTCCCTCCTACCCGCATTAAACTATATGAGACAACCATTTCAATTATGCAAGACGCTTCTACTCTTCAATGATAACCTGAGCGATGGCATGCTGTTCACTATGAGAAATAGAAACCCATATTTTCATGTGTTCATAGCCGCGCAACTTCATTTCAGGCGCCCCGTGCTCATTGCGGGAAATTTCTATATCTTGAAAACTTACTTTTCCGATGCCAGTGCCCATCGCCTTCCCCAAGGCTTCCTTGGCAGCGAAGCGGCCAGCGACAAATTCTATTTGCCTGGATTCATTTTTATAGGCAGCGAGCTGCCCCCGTTCCTTTTCGGTTAAAATCCTTTGTACAAAGCGGTCATTACGCTTTATAATTTGATTAATCCGACCCAATTCTATAAGATCTATCCCAATGCCCTTGATCATTGTAATCTTCCTTTAAGGTTTATTAATTTCAGTATAACCGAAATAGCAAAAGTGAAAAAATATAACTGTTCCTCGGCATGCATAGACTAGAAAGACATGAATAAACTTGCCTTAATTTTGCACAGTGTGGGATAAATAACCATAACAGCGGCTTTTACAGAATGCTCACATTATAATCACGAGGATGGTTTCGTTACTCTATTCATAACAATGGGGACTTGGAAATGGCGAGACTCCTGCGGGAAAGGATAGACTGGCAAGACCCCGCAGAGCGTAAGTAAAGTGCCCCCCAATCGTTGGACACTTATCCAACCTAAGGGGGTAATTATCTTGAAAACATTTACGAAAGAAGAAAAACACCAGGCTGTTCATCGCTATCTAAACGAGATGATAAGCTATAACGAA
>NZ_JBIEKD010000042.1:0-13447 GCF_043496955.1 Thalassobacillus sp. B23F22_16
ATCGGTTTTGGTATCCTTCCCTTTATGCGGAGGCATCCAAGTGTTTCGGAAGAAAACACGCGGAAGAAAAAGTGGCCCGCTGAGTGATCTATTTTTGTCCACTTTATTGACAGAATTCCAAATTGTCACTCTTCCTTTTGATAGCTTCTCTCTTATGCCCACTGTTGTCTCACTTACCAGCCTTTTGTCTCATATAAACCTAAAAAAACGAGCAGATCTCAGCCTGCCCGCTTTCCGTTTTATGAAAACCCCCTCAGCAACAGCCCCCTGCCACGGGTGCTTATCCCCAAACAATAACCCCTTTAGAAATTTTCATATTTTGATAGACAGGCATAACTTCAGGCACTTCTTTCAGCTTAAAATAATGACTGATCAATGGTTCAGCTACTACCTTTTTCTGGTCCAATAAGGAAATAGCTTTACGGTGAGTATCTGGATTTATAAACGATCCCTTTATCATCAATTCTTTTGAAAAGATTTCAAATGGACGCACTTCAATTTTCACGTCAGGAGAAGAAACGCCAAAAAGCAAAACCTGGCCACCCTTTATAACAGAGCGAACTGCCTGCTGCATGGTTTGTTCCAGTCCTACACACTCCACAACAATATCAAAACCATCCGAATCAATATCCCCCGGCTGGACCACCTTGGCAGCACCATGGTTCTTTAATGCCTCATGTTTTTGTGTATCAGGTTCACTTACCGTAATTGGAGCAGCGCCATACATAGCAATGGTTTGCAGCATCAGCTGGCCGATATAACCTCCGCCGATAATTAATACGGAATCTCCTGGCCTTATTTGCAATTGCTCGACGCCATGCAGTACACAGCCAAGCGGCTCTATCATTGCCCCTTCTATAAACGAAAGTGAATCAGGGAGCAGATAACAATTTGCTGCCGGAACGATAACATATTCGGCCATTCCGCCATCCTGTGTCACCCCTACCGCTTTCAAATGATCGCACAGATGTTTCCTTCCATTCTGGCAGTAACGACATACCCCACAATACATATTTGGATCGACAGAAACCCGATCACCCTCTCTGAAAGCCTCTACACTCTCTCCGACTGACATCACTTCACCCGCCAGTTCATGACCTAATACCACTGGCGGCAATACATCAGCAGACCCGGGATTCCCGTGATATATATGCTGGTCTGTACCACAAATACCACAAGCTTTTACTTTTATCACAACTTCTCCGGGACCAGGGTTAGGAATCTCTTTTTCTTGAATTTCGATTACCTGCTTATCTACTAGAACAGCTGCTTTCATCATTAATCCTCCCTTATTACACTCTGACTATTGACCGCGCTCAACTTCAACTGTTCAAAAGGTAAAGGCTGGAATTCTAAATGACTAATACTGATCACTTTTCTTTCACCAGGTAAGAGATCGAAGAAATTGTCGCTGAAGTGTACTTTATCTGACGGTATTTCCAATTTCACGAACCTGGCCAAATTATCCGTTGAGACCTCGACTTCCTGTTTCTCACGATTTACTTTTACGATAAGATTGGCGGGAGCAAAGTTCATATCTTTATGGTCTCTCAAATAATAGCAGTTTTCTTCCACCTTATCGTCACTTGATCTTAACCGAATCACTACTTCTTCAGGACGATACTCTTTCAGTACCTCCCCTTCCGCAAAAGAGGCCAACAGACACGATTGATTACCCATAATATTAACAGCAATTGTCTCCGAGTAGACCATCCCTTTTTTAACATGGTGTACTTCAAGCAACAGCTCATCGGACCAGCCGCTTACCGTATCATTCACTGCCCACAAACTAAAGGTTCCATCTTCCTCCTGATGATCCAATGTAAACAATAACGGCTGATTGAACTTACGTGCATAATAATAAGATGCTTTCGGCAATAAATAATAGTCAATCATCGACCAGCTAGTCCCAGGCCAGCAGTCATTAAGCTGCCAAATCAGTGTTCCACTGGTCTCTGGTTTATTCCGTCGATAATGCTCCACCCCGCACTTCAATCCTTCCGCTTGGGTTAACATCGAGTAATTCATATATTCTTCGATGTCTTCTGGTACTCCTGTATAACCTTCCATCAGTAAAATACCTTTTTGATGATGATAGTCCTTGTTTCGATAGGCCATTTCATCACTGCCCCAAAAGAAGGTTCCTTCCGGAAGGTTTCTCTCTAACGTATAGCGGCTCGCGGATGCGTGCATGCCGAACTCACTGCTGAAACGGGTTTTATCTTTTTTATAATTCTTAAAAGACACCCCTTCAACACTATAATTCTGAGCTGGAACCTCCCCGAACTTCCTCGGCTCGACATTCCCGTGCCAGACTTGCCAGTTATGTCTGTCGCCGACATCTTCTGCGTTATGATCATTACCACCGAATGGAGAGCTTGGCAAATAGAATCGGTCTGGATTCAATTCTTTTAATAGCCCAGGTATCATCTCATGGAAAATCCTTTCTCCATAAAAAGGGGTAGTAATTCTTCCGGCAGCGTATTCCACCTCATACAACCAGTCGTTTTCATTGTTGCCGCACCAAAGTGCAATGCATGGATGGTTCCGCAACCGTTTAATTACAAACTCTACTTCTCCCTGAACATTGTTCATAAAATTACGGTTATAGTCAGGGTAAAGAGCACAGGCAAACATGAAATCCTGCCAGACTAAAAGCCCCTGCCGGTCACACTCCTGGTAAAACACGTCCTTTTCATAAATACCTCCGCCCCATACACGGAGCATATTCATGTTGGCTTCCTTTGACAGGCTAATCAGATGCTTGTACTGCATATCCGGGGCAGCACCAACAAAACTGTCAATGGGAATCCAGTTGGCTCCTTTTGCAAATATTTCTATTCCATTCAATACAAAAGTAAAGCGTGTAGTGCCATCCGCTTCTTCCTGTTTCACCTGTATGTCACGTATCCCGAAATTTAATTGATAGCTATCCACCAAATCACCTGCTGTAAACAACTCAACATTCAACTGATAAAGGAAAGGATCCCCCAAATCATGCGTCCACCATAGTTTCGGATTATTAATTGTCAGGGGAACGGTAGTTTTGCCCCTCATGAGTGTCTTTTCCTCGGTTACACTTTTCCCTTCCCCCGTCATCGTCACTACAGCTGATATCTCTGAATCCTCTTTGAACGCTTTTGCATCGATATCTACGAGAACATTGGCACGACCCTTCTCTATCCTGGTTGTCCTGGCAAATACATTTTCAATTTTTACCGTCTTCTTCGTTTCTAACCGGACATCTTTCCAAATACCAGCAGTGATGATTTGCGGACCCCAGTCCCAGCCGAAGTGATATTGAGCTTTGCGCGCCCAAATTCTGTCTTTCCCAAAACCCGCCCAGTAACGTTTCTCTTTTACTTTCAGTTGTTCTGCCACTGGATCAAATTTGACCGCAAGAATGTTTTTCCCATCGACGAGCTCCCTCGTTACATCAAAAGTATGAGAAATGAACATATTTGCCGTCTCCCCTAATTCCAATCCGTTAAGGTAAATGGTTGTAAAAGTATCCAGCCCATTAAAAATCAATTCAACTACTTCATCTCGCTCCAGCAGCTTTTTATCAAAATCAAACTCGGTACGATACCACCAGACTTTTTCCTCTATCCATTTGGACTTTAAATCGTTATGACCGTAGAACGGGTCGTCTATTAAACCTTTTTTTAACAAGGTAGAATGGACATCACCAGGCACTTCTGCCTGCATCCAAAAATGATCGATATAATCAGGGGAAGCAATATCGAGGTCCCTTGCTTCACCTACAGCAAAATGACTAAGCTTCCAATCTTTATTAATTAGCAACTGATAACCTCCTCATCAAACGGAAAGGCCCTCCGCTTTAATTAAGCGGGGACCTTTCATCACTTAAAAATATACATAACCAATACTTTTACCTGATTTGATTTCCAGCCTTTTAAGTTGTTCGTTATAAGGCACAGACTTCTCGAAGCTACCTTCTTTATCTGTCTTCACTTGATAGATATCATCGTCCGATCGTATGGTTACCTGTTGGTTAGGGATTACTTCCCCATCTTGATGGGTGACGATGCCTTTGAGCAATACCTCGTTTTCTATTATCTGATAGTCTGCCTGAATTATAGACCGTTGCTTTAATTTCTTTGTTTCTTCCATCACTAGATTACTGCTGATGCTGTCGCGAATGATGGTGACTTCCTTGCCTTTTGGTGTTTCATATACGACATTAGAATGCACTGGATAAAGTGTTATCTGATCGACATCAGCGGGATTATCCTCGGTATTCGTCAATATAAACGAATCTTGTCCCTCTGAAATTTCGATTGTTCCCAGCTCGGTGATCTGTACCGATTCCTCATCCGCTTTCAGATCAAGGGACAATACCTGATTATTTCCAAAGTCCATGTTGATTCCAGCAGGATCTATACTCGTCCTGGCACTTGCATAAACCCTGTAATCACCTGCATTTATACTATCTGGTAACACGATTTCCTTATCCTGTCCTGCCGGCATTTCAATATACAAACCTTTAGAAAAGTCTGTCCCACCAGCCCTTAATTCAGGGGTGTTTGCTTTAAAAAGTTCCACATCTGCCAAAGCCACATATCCCTTATTGAACCATTCGTTGTCTGATTCAACTTCAAACATAATCCTTACCTTCTCAGCATCTTCCGGTATAGGAGCTATAGGTGTAGTTTTTATGGCACTATCGCCGGAATACCAATGTCGATAGTGGTAATTAATGCCTTCGACTTGTGCGATAAGGGTACTTTCTCCATTTTCATCGAGGGCAAGGACCTTGGCATTAAGACTGGTATCAAACTCCAGGCGGGTTGCGAAGGCTAAGTTCACATAGTCCCCGACGTTTGGTGAACCTTCTTCATTTTCCACCGGAATGTCGTGATATAGATAGGAATCGTCATACAACCTTATATTGTTATATCCGTCGCCTTCTACAAATAGTGTGTTCTGACCAAACCAGCCCTTGTAAATTTCCTCTTCCTGATCCAGAGAGGCTTCTGGTATAACATCTTCTTTTGAAGCGTCTTCATTATTTTCATCAAGCGCAGGATCATCGGAAGGCTTCGTAACTATGGCTTGTCCCCGGTCCGACAAACTGCCATTCGTCATATCATACAACTCATCCGGCTTCTCCATATACTGCTCTTCTATTTCAATTTTTGTTGCTGAATCTCTTTCCAGTTCAGTAGAAAATAACGCTGTTTTACTAGTTTCATATTTCAGGATTCTGGCAAGGGCTCGGACAGCTTCCACATTGGATTCTGCACCCGAATTTTGGTTTACCTTATCGGAATCAATGGCATCGAAGGCTATTCCATACTCCTGATTGAACATGACATGATTTTTATCGTTGTTGCCAAGCCACCATTGACCTGCCACACCTGCCATGAACGCATACTTTTCTTTTCCGGTCACCTCGTACAACTTAATGTAGTTATCTACATAAGAAGCTGTCCCATAATTGATTTGTGGATATAAAATATCATTCGGCTGTTTGGAAAATGCACGACCGGAAATGAGCATGTCACTCAAAAAGCTGTCTGCTGCCAGTTCCGCTGCAGCGATCCAGTTTTCATTATCCAGTGCAGCCCCAGCTGAAGCCATAGCCGCAACTTGCTGGCTCCCCCATTCGTTCCATACATCCAAGCGGTCGGAATAGGTGCTCATGAAACCTCCATAAGGGTAGTCGATGAAATCGCCGAATTGGGAGGCGTATAAAGCTTCACCGAGCATTCGGATATTCTCTTTTACTGTCTCATCCGGGGCGACACCATAATGCTTGGTAAACGCATCCAAAGCAATCGTAGATACCCAATTATCACCTAAATCCCATGATGGGTACTCGACGCCACTTTTGGTCTCATATGTACCATAGAGGGGAGCGATTTTTTCATGAATACGTTGACTTGTCAGGTCCATACGCTCTTTCACTCGTTCAGCAAATTCAGGGTCTTCTTCTATTAAAATCTCGTAGCCATAACTTAACGCAGTGTAAGCCCGGGTTCCCCAGTAGCTGATCGCCTTGGCAGAAGAGTGGGAGTCTCTTTTAAAAAGTTCTCCATTCTCATCTTCAGCCACAAAGTTCCTGAACTCACCGTCATCCTCCTGCATCCACATGACAAATTCCAAGCCGCTTTTAATTTGGTTTAAGCTATACTCATCTTTATACAGGTTATAGTGCTCGGCATATGCCGTCACCGCTCGTCCCACATCATCAAGAGCAGCAATTCCCTCTTGGGGATCTCCTACGTAATGGTACCCTTCACTGATATCATCCGGATTATCAGGTTCGGCATAAAGCCTGGTGATCATCATGTCGGTACCATCAACCGTAACCTCCTGGTTCAGCCAATTCAGATGATTCAAGTTCAAATAAAACTCATTCTCTACTTCCAATCCGAACTTTTTAAAATAAGAAACATCTTTTTCCGTCAGTTCTTGATCTTGATCGAGATCGTAAGCTGCATGGTAATCATCTTTCTTAATCGCATTTTTCAGCTTGTTCATGTCAGCAACATTCACATTGCCGTTTCCATCCAAATCAAAATCACTTTCATTCGGGGCAGCGGTGGCAACAGCAGGAATAATCAAAGAACCTGCTAAACTGACCAGGGTCAAACGGAGCCATTTCTTCATTCAGTTCCCTCCTGTTTTTACTATCATTTCAAGACAAACTGCATACCATCTTTGAAGTTCTTACTGAAGATGATGAACAATACCAGAATAGGCAAAGTCAGTAATACAGACGCTGCATACATAGGACCTGGGTAACCTCCGTATGGACCGAACATCTGCGCTAACAATACGTTCAGCGTCAGCATCGTTTCACTATTAACCACGAGCATGTCCCATAGTAGTTCAACCCACCTTTCCATAAACAGGAATAAAAAGATGATGGTCGTGACTGACTTCGACATCGGAAGAACGACATGCCAGAGGATTTTCCATATGCCAGCACCATCAATCTTTGCTGCTTCAATCATTTCATCCGGCAGACCCCGGAAGAAGTTGGTATACATGAAAATTGCCCATAAGTTTACTGCTTTCGGCAAAATCATTGCCCAGTACGTATCATACATTCCAAAATAACGGATGATGAGAAACAAAGGAATCAACAGAATGACTGCTGGATAGAACATTTGAAATAAGATGACATTATTAATGAAACGGTTACCTTTGAACTTAAGTTTTGCTAATGAAAAACCGACCATCAACGCAGTTACAAGCATCAGGATCGTAGAAGCTAACGTAACGAATACACTGTTGAAAAAGGCTCGCAGCCATGGCCTTGCATTCGCATCAGCTCCCCCGGAAAACAACCACTCATAGGAGCGAAGCGTAAGTTCAGTCGGAATGATTCTTCGGTCCACCTGGTCCCATGGTGCAAGCGATCCTAATACCATATAGATGTATGGGAACACCATGATTACTAATACAAAGCTGGCTAGCAGGTATAATAAAGTGATTCTCAGCTTGTTATTCCCAACCATGTTTAGCACCCCACATTTCTAGTATCTTTCTGAAGACAAGAATTGACGCAAAGGTTACGATTGAATTAATAACAGCAATGGCTGTCCCGTAACCTGCTTGCAACCGTTCAAAAGCCTGGTTATAAATTTCCAGCTGCCATGTATGTGTAGCGAAATCCGGTCCACCGCCCGTCAATACGTATGGCTCGGTAAAAATACCGAACATGAGTCCAACAGCCAGAATGGTAACCGTGTAAAAGGACGGATATAACATCGGAATGGTCACATGCCAGAAACGTTTCCAGCCCACTGCTCCATCCATTTTTGCCGCTTCATAAACTTCTTTCGGAATACTCTCCAGGCCTGCCACGAAAAGCAAAGCATAATATCCCATGAACTTCCAGGCCATCATCATCGCAATAATCAAAGGAGCTAATATCGGAGAACCAAGCCAATCAATATCCAGACCAAAAGAACCTCTAAGCCAAATGTTAAAAGAACTATTGTAAGATAAAATTCCGTTAATGACGATTGCTGAAGCAACCCCTGAAGCTAGATATGGCAGGAAGAATGCAACGGAAAACAGTCCCTTGAATTTAGGCAATGAACTGATAATCAAAGCAAGAAACAAAGCTCCCCCGACCACGATCGGAACAAACATAGCGAGGAATTTGTAAGTAACAAAAAATGCTGCACGTACACTCTCACTGAAAAAGGCCTCGATAAAATTCTGCACTCCGACAAAATCATAATCCGGAGCAATCAGGTTCCAGTTGGTAAATGCCAGATAGGTCGCCCATAAGAGCGGGAATAAGAAAAATATAGCTGAATATACAAGGTATGGGCTGGCAAACAACCAACCCATCCTAGCATTACTTTTATCCATTTACTTCAACACCCCGTTGATGGCATCTTTCATATCCTGCCATCCCTGTTCCGGTGTCTTTTCACCTTTGATTACTGGATTTAAAGCCTCAGAACCTATCATCTCCTGAATATCTACTGTGCTTTCATTATCCATTGGAGGTACAGCATTTGGGATATTCTCAGCATATTTCACCAACTGTGGATTTTCTTCTAAATAACTGGCAAACGTTTCATTATCAGAAAGGTCATCACGTGCTGGTGGAAGATTTGTTTTCTTGAACCACTCCAAGTCGTTTTCTGCATCTTCATATACCCATTTTACGAAATCAAAAGCGGCTTGCTGCTGTTCTTTTGTTGCGGATGCATAAATCGACAGTCCTTTTGTATCAGCAAATGTCTTGGCATCTGCAGGATCTGCTCCTTCTGGTACTGGAGGCATTGCCAATTCATATGTTTCGCCTTGCTTCATTTCAGGGAATTTATCCGCCCAGTATGGGAATGTCCAAGGACCGATATCCATCATGATTGCCTGGCCGGTTTCAAAAGGATCTGTAGCTTCACGAGTCAAAAGCAGGTCTTTCTCACTCATACCATTGATCAATTCAAGCGTAGCGATTCCCGCTTCGTCATCAGCGATCAGTTCAGAACC
This sequence comes from Thalassobacillus sp. B23F22_16, assembly GCF_043496955.1. Taxonomy (NCBI): domain Bacteria; kingdom Bacillati; phylum Bacillota; class Bacilli; order Caryophanales; family Bacillaceae; genus Thalassobacillus; species Thalassobacillus sp. B23F22_16. The sequence continues at coordinate 8,986 of NZ_JBIEKD010000042.1, forward strand.
TTCGACAAAGTTATTGCCTTCAGATGCAGCGTTATAAAGCATGAAGAAATCAAACCATCTTGCCCACCATGTCGTTTTCACAAGGTCTGCTCTCGCCCACAAAAACTTATCAGGGTATTCTTCTTTCAACTTTTCTCCTACTTCCAATACTTCGCTATGTGTTTTTGGAACTTCATCAAAGCCAAGTTCGTTCAAAATATCCATCCTCCAGCCAAATAACATGGCATTAGAGTAAATCGGTAATACATATTGTTGTCCATCCGCAAACTGCCAAGGTTCGATAGTATTCGTCATTTGGCGATTGCTGATTAGGTCCTCATAACCCTCGAATTCATTCAACGGAACAATAGCACTGCTTTCTGCCAATTGAGCTGCAAACCCCCGGGACATATTTTCAGAAATTGCTGGCGCATTTCCTGCCGCTATTGCGGATTGGATTCCAGCTTCAGAAGAAGGGCTTTCAGGCATTGGAGAAACGTCAATCGTAACGCCTTCATTCTCTTCCATATATTTATCTGCCATTTCAGACCAGAATGCTTCCTGAGACGGGTTAGGAGCTGCCCAAAACTTGAATTCCACACTACCGTCCCCACTGCTTTCCTGATCTGATTGACAACCAGCAGCGAACACAACCACTAAAAGCGCTACAATCATATGACGCATTTTCTTCATTGTTACCCCTCCATAAGATGAATATTTTAGTTTTCGTACTTTGTAAAAGGATCCGGAATAATAGCTTTATGTGCTTCCGCATCACTGACACCGACATAAATTTCTGCTTTACCATTTTTGAGTCGGACAAGTCCGCCGCTGAATAGTACATCCTTCAAGTCTGGGCGCTTAGCTTCACCCGGGGGAAAATCATCACGAACTGCGATAATTTCCATGTCCGTAATCTCATTTTTTTCGGAATTAAACAAAAAGGTAATTGGATAATAGTGACGGTCGCCCTGATTATCAAACTGGGAAATATGACCAAGTCCAGCTATCCAGCCATTAGCTAAAATATGAATCTCATTCGCTCCGCCCCACTCTTCATCGAGAAAATGTTCTTTAATCAAGGGAGCTTCGGTTAGTAGTTTTTCATCTAGTTGATCCAGTGATTTGATAGACGTAAACCCTATTTTTCCACGCCCGCCTTTTTCTCCTTGAGGACGGGTGAAAACGCCAACCTCTCCATCTGGTAATTCTACCAGCCGGATATCTTTCATGCCGTCCGGTCCGACAGCGAATTTTTTCAGGCTTGCAACATCCTGGCCTTTATAAAAGACTGTACGCCACATTAATGCGTCTTCTTTTTCTGGGTGGGGGAAAATTTCTACTCCACCAAATACAAGCTGCCCATGAATCCTTATGACAAAAGGATCCTGCAAATAAAAACTCTGCAACCCCTCAGCTGGTTTCCATTCACCGGCTTCTTCTATAAAAAAGACCACTTCCGAATGCTCGGTATCTCTTGCTTCCACGCGTCCAGCAATAATTGAAGAACCATTATTTTCAAAAGGAGCGGTAATATTATAGACATCTTTATCACCTACTCCAGAGAAGTGGAGCTTTTCCGCATGAATTTCACGTTTTTCACTGTGATAACTTTCTAAGAGAGAATGTACGTTATAAGTCATTATTCACCCTCACTTTATCGTAAGTTAATTTAGATAGAATTTCCTTAAGGCTAAGGTCTGCTACAGCCATGGACGTATCGGCCACCCCGTAGTAGATTCTTACGTTATCGCCATCTACAGTGGCGCCACAGGAAAATACTACATTTCCGAAGAATCCATCCAATTCATAGTTTTCCTCCGGTGCAAGAATCGGCTCTTCTGTCTTCGCTAAGATTTTAGCTGGATTCTCTGAATCTAGTAGAACTGCGCCTAAACAGTAACGGTCGTTCTTGTCGGCAGCATGATAGATTTCAAGCCAGCCTTCTTCTGTCTTAAATGGCACGGCGCCTCCACCGATTCTGCCATTATCCCAACCGTCTTCACTCAGTCCGAGCAAATACTGGTGATTTCCCCAATACTTGAGGTTGTCCGATTCTGCTATCCAAATTTCTGGACGTCCAATTCCTTTAGGTACCGGGCGATGGAGCGTATAATACTTTCCTCCAACTTTCTCAGGAAAAATCGCTACGTCTTTATTTTCCGGGTGCAGCATAAGTCCATAGCGCTCATAACTTCCAAAGTCCTTCGTAGCAGCCAGTCCTACGCCTATACCTTCTGCAGAACATGCACTATATTGAATGTAATAGTTGCCATCAATTTGAGTAACCCGCGGGTCTTCCACTCCCCATGATTCTCGCTCTGTCCCCGGATAAATAAAAGGAGTATCGTCGATAGTAAAGTGATAGCCATCTTTACTTCTAGCAATCCGAATATAAGACAATGAGGTCAGATAGGCTGCCCGCCCCGAGTCTTTATATACGATTGATCTTGGATCAGAAAAGTCATAACGTGGATTGCTTTTTTCGATTTCCATTACTTTAAGTTCTCCTTCGCCGTTTGAAAAGTCGACAATTGGCGCTTTAACAATATCAGGGTCTTCACTGATCGGGCGTTCTGCAACCCGGAGCAATAACAAAACTTCTCCTTCGTATTCCGCTACCCCAGCGTTGAACACACCGATGACTTCATGATTATCATGGTAAGGTGTGACATCCTCCGGCGTAATAATTGGATTTTCTTTGAAACGATTTACCTTCATTAACAATTTCCTCCAAGCTGTGCAAAATGGGTGCGCCCTTTATGTAACCCCTTACAAAAGAACGTAAGACTGTTTGCTTCTTTCGCAGTTATTATTAACTTCGCATTACAAAATACTATTTGTAACTTTACTTAAAATGATTTTTGATATAAAGTAACCTTACAAAGTATTATACACTCCCAACATTCATTGTCAATATCCGTTATCATTCAATTTGAAAAAATCTAACTATTCTCTTTTATATACATTAAATATAGTAGTAACTCAGTAATTTCTGTAACGTTACAAACTATAATTACAAATTTATGGTAAAATGAGCTCAGAAGGGTGAATGAATATGAAGAAAAAAGTAACAATGCAAGACATTGCAGATCACTTAAACATTTCTAAAAACTCAGTATCACAAGCTTTTTCAGGTAAACCAGGGGTAGGAGAAGAAACCAAAAGACAAATTTTTCAAGTTGCCGAAAAACTGGGCTATCAATATAACAAAAAGAGTGGACATAAACCTCAATCCATGGGAAATATCGGACTGATCGCATCCGAGTTTGCATTTTCCATGACAAGCTTTTTTGGGGAAATCTATCTTACTGTAGAAGCTGAGGTGAGAAGCAAGGGGAAAAACCTCTTGATCCAATCTATCAAGAATGAGGAAAAGGAAAACCTTATCCTCCCTTCTTTCATAGAGAACCGGCAAGTAGATGGAATTTTAATCCTTTCTCATATTAGTAATGAATATATCCAAAGTGTGCTGGACACAGGGATTCCAACTGTTTTAATCGACCACCATCACCCGAATATCGAAGCGGATGCTATTTTGACGAACAATCGATTCGGAGCATACCTTGCCACTCAACATCTGGCGGAACTTGGCCATAAACACATCGCTTTTGTCGGTGATACATCTTTTTCACCTAGTTACCAGGAACGTTGGGAAGGATATAAGCTCGCGATGAAAGAATTCGGTCTCGAGGCAAATACACATCTTATGTTCACAGATGCTAAAGAAGAAGAGTTTATGATCAATAGCTTCATCCAACAGCTACCTATACAGCCTACCGCATGGTTTTGTGTCAATGATGGACTTGGCTACCTAGTCACCAACGGATTGAAACAGCAAGGAGTACATGTTCCAGAAGAAGCTTCTGTCTGCAGTTTCGATAATGGAAAGCTATCGCAATTATCAAGCCCAAGCATCACCACCATTGATATCGATTTAGGTCTATACGGGAAAAAAGCGGTAGAAAAATTGTTCTGGCGAATAGAAAACCCAGAGGAACGTTACCAAGAAACGTTGTTGCCTGCAAAATTAATTAAAAGGCAATCAACGGCCGAAGCACCAAAGCCAAGATAGATGGTCACACTCAACTGAATGAAAAAATATCAGAAAGAGAGCTGACTCATAATCGGGCTGGTTCTCTTTCTTATAAATCACCTGAATTTTTAAGATTGCTCCACAAGACCTTGTCTCATAAGCAGCCTTTTATTCTCATATAAACCAGACAGTGTCACTCTTATTTTCGATTTTGTCTCTCATAATTTCAAAATTTGGAACTAGTATAGAAAGTGGACACAGGTAGTGAGCCATGTTTTAATCGACCCAAAGCTTAGATAAAGGACGTGTTCACTTGACTAAAAAAATGAAGAGTTACAGTTCGGAATTTAAAGAGTATGTAGCTAAAATGATTGTCCTAGACGGGCATAAAATGACTGATATTTGCCACAAGCTCAATTTACCTTACGGTACCGTTAAGCGGTGGGT
>NZ_JBIEKD010000043.1:0-12675 GCF_043496955.1 Thalassobacillus sp. B23F22_16
CTCTTTAAATTCCGAACTGTAACTCTTCATTTTTTTAGTCAAGTGAACACGTCCTTAATTTAAGCTTTAGGTCGATTAAAACATGGCTCACTACCTGTGTCCACTTTCTATACTAGTTCCAAATTTTAAAATTATGAGAGACAGAATCGGAAATAAGAGAGACACCGTCTGGCTTATATGAGCATAAAAGCCTGTGTATGAGACAAGTGGTACATAGGAAAAGCGCGCATTCTGGCCGCTTTTCCTTTTTTAAATGCAAGAAGAAGGTTGACGAACCTCTTTTCCTCCTCTATACTTTTACACAAGATTTGTTAACTGTTAACTTTTCAGAATATTCACAGGGAGACAGAATTATGAAGATTGAAAAGCAGAATATCAGCAATCGAGTACTCGAATACTTACGTAAGCAGATTATTCTCGGTCATTTTGAAAAAGGTGACTACCTGGTTGAAGCTACTTTGTCCAAACAGCTGGAAGTCAGTCGCGGACCGATCAGGGAAGCGATAGCCAAGCTTGAAGCGGAGAATCTGGTCGAGAAGCACTCCAACGGCAGAACAGTGGTGAAGCGGTTTGACATCATTGATATCCAAAACCTTTACGATAGTCGAATCCTGTTGGAAACACATGCGCTCAAGCAGATTAATCCGGAAATTTTAGAAATGAATAAAAGTAACCTCTATTTATTTGTGGATCTAATGCAGAAGTCGTATGAACAAAAACAGCGAGACATCGAATCGGATTTGGCCTTCCACGGTTATCTGGTGAAATTGACGGACAACCATACACTGATTCAGCTATGGAGCTCACTCAAGGAAGTTTTTCGTACGTTGATCGACATCACGAGTGAAGTGACAGAGTCCAAGCAGCAGGAGATCATCGACCAGCATGTCCGCATCGTAGAATCATTGGCTGAGGGGAATGTGGTACAGGCGAACAAGCTGCTTACCGAACACTTACAGGATGCCTGTCATTATTGTTGTGAAGGAAAGAAATCAAATATAGGGAGAGATGATTATGTCCAATCAGAAAATTAAGTGTGCCATTATCGGCTCCGGTAATATCGGCACGGATCTCATGTACAAATTGCTAAGGAGCGATAAGCTTGAGCTTACTGCGATGGTCGGAATCGATCGTAATTCTAAGGGGTTGGCGCTGGCGAAGGAACATGGGGTGAAGCCGATTTATAACGGGATTGAAGGGCTGGCAGAAGAACCAGAATTAGCAGAAATAGTCTATGAAGCTACTTCAGCAAAAGCGCATGCCTATAATGCGCCGATTTTAAAAAACTTAGGAATGAAAGCGGTTGATTTAACACCGGCAGCGGTAGGGCCTTTTTTAGTGCCATCGGTGAATTTGAAGGAAGAAGAGATTGCTGAGCTGGATAACGTCAACATGGTTACGTGCGGCGGTCAGGCCACTATCCCAATGGTGAAAGCGATTTCTGATGTCGTGAAGGTGGATTACGCGGAAATCGTTGCATCGATCGCCAGTAAAAGTGCGGGTCCTGGAACGCGCCAGAACATCGATGAATTTACGGTTACAACGGCAAAAGCATTGCGTGAAGTCGGAGGAGCCGATGAGTCAAAAGCGATCATTACATTAAATCCGGCAGAGCCGCCAATCTTGATGAGAAACACGATCCATGTTCAAACAGCAGAATCGGCAGATGCCTATCAGGAGGACATTTTGGCTTCCCTGGATTCCATGTTGAAAACGGTGCAGGGTTATGTGAAAGGGTACCGTTTTAAGGCAGATCCAGTCATCAAAGGGAACGTCGTGACAGTCTCTGTGGAAGTGGAAGGAAACGGAGATTTTCTGCCTAAGTACGCGGGCAATTTGGATATCATTACATCAGCGGCTGTGAAAACAGGAGAAGTTATGGCGGCACATATGACGAAGGAGGAAGCAGCACAATGAGCAATCATAGAAAAGTAGTTTTTAATGACGTGACATTGCGGGACGGGATGCATGCCATCTCCCACCAATATTCAACCGAGCAAATCGCTGAACTTACTCAGCTGATTGATGAGTCTGGCGTCGATATCATTGAAGCGACCCATGGCGACGGGTTAGGCGGAAGCTCAATCCAGTATGGTTTTTCAAAAGAATCTGAGGAAGAGATCATCACTACAGCAGTAAAAAATGCTAAGAATGCAAAAGTAGGCGTGCTGCTCCTTCCTGGTATCGGCACAATCGAACACCTCGAACGGGCAAGAGAATGGGGAGCCTCTGTGGTGCGGGTTGCTACGCATTGCAGTGAAGCGGATGTTTCGGAACAACATATCAAAAAAGCGGTAGATTTAGGGATGGACACGGTTGGCTTCCTGATGATGTCGCACCGGTCGACTCCTGAAGATCTACTGGAAGAAGCTAAAAAAATGGAATCTTACGGAGCAGGGACAATTTACGTAGTAGATTCCGCCGGGGCACTGACGATGGATGACACACGGAGAAGGATTGCTCTTTTCAAAGAGAATTTGAGTACGGACATCGGGTTCCATGGACACAATAACTTGTCACTAGGCGTTGCCAACTCCATCGTTGCCTTGGAAGAAGGCGCGAATCGAATTGATACAAGTCTGGCTGGTATGGGGGCAGGCGCTGGGAACACCGCTACCGAACAGCTTGTTGCCGTCATGAACAAAATGGGGATCCCTCATTCGGTAGACTTATATAAAGCGATGGACGCGGCAGAAAATGTGATGAAGCCGATGATGAACCGTCCTGTTCAAATCGATCGGCTGAGTCTGACGTTAGGCTACACGGGTGTCTACTCCAGCTTCCTATTATTCGCAGAACGGGCTGGTAAAGAGTATGGTGTCGATCCTCGTGATATCTTGACAAAAATCAGTGAAATGGGTGCTGTCGGCGGCCAGGAAGACTGGATTATTGGTGTAGCTCAGGATTTGGCAAAAGAAAAAGCGCACGCATAAAAGAAAATGTCCAGGTGATTCATAGATATATATGGGTCAAATGTCAGTTCATAAACGCTACTACAAATACGAGTCTTGTAAAAGGGCTCGTTTTTTTAAATTATTCCAATGTAAAAAAAATAGATCTCCGGGGTATTTTACCAATTAACCCGGAGATCTACTTAATATTTATATTTACTAGATTCATTATTTAGCTTCAGGGTAAACATCTGTATTGTTTTTTTGTTCTATTATTAGTGATTGATAAAAGAGAGGGTGCCTTGACTGCAATAGCTTTTCCTGATTGAACCAGTGATCGCCTTGTATCGTCTGAAATTTAAAGTCTACTACTTCTTCATTGACAGAGGATCCTGTTACAGGCTGATCCAAACCATATAATGGATCTAAAGTATATAGACCACTACTGCCTTTATAGTCATGTTCTGTTCCAACAAAGTTTGCAAAGATGGTATAGGCCTGGGCTCCAATGGCCACAGCATCCCAGAGTACAACGGAGTTTTCCGGGTACTGGTTTTCTGAGATGTCCTCATTGATCTCCATATAGCTGCTGTAATCTCCGTTCCAGGATACAGGAACTGCAATTATATCAGCCCTTTTAACACTTAATACCCCTGATGTTTCAGGGAATCGTACATCATCCCCTATTAATAGACCGACTTTTCCAAGGTCGTCAACATCGAATATAGGTAAACTGGATCCAGGGGTTGCCCAGCGCTTTTCTTTTGAGTCTAAGTGTGTTTTACGATATTTACCTTGCAGTTCGCCGTTTTTATTTACCAGGATGGCAGAATTGTATAATTTATTTTTGTCTCGTTCAATCATACCGAAAACTATATTGAGCTCATGACTTTTCGCTAGTTTCGCCATGAACTGATAGGTTTTCCCTTTTTCTTTTTCAGATAGAGAATAAATTGAATTTATATTTTCATCTGACACTGGCCCTGTAAAAGAAAGTTCTGGTAAGACAATTAAATCAGTACTGCTTGAGGCTTCCTCTTCTATCAGTTTGGCAACCTTGTCTTTGTTTGCTTCTTTATCGCCAATGACTGGGGTATACTGCAAAGAAGCTGCATTCACTTTTTTCGATTCGGTGTTAGCTCTGCTATCCCAAGGCTGGATGTATTGGCTTAGTTCCTTATAAAGCTCAGGACGTCTTTCCTTTAACAGATCTTTGTTTTCGTTTTTAAAGTTTTCTGAGTTTACAAAGCCATAAACGATATTCGTCTCGTCTATATCGTTTTCTTCATCTTGAGAATGTGGAGCTTCGGCCAATTTCTCGCCTTGTGGCGACCAAATAGCGCTTGCGCCTATCATATGAAAGCCTTCTTCTGTATTCGACCGGTTTGCACTGATGACGTACATTCCATTCTGTTGGGCTCTAGCGGGTAAAGCAGAGATTGTTTGTGCTGATGAATTTGTCGGAAAGGCCAAAATGTCTGCACCTTTAACAGCGGCTATTCGTGCAGTTTCATGGTAAGCGGAATCCATGCATATATTCATTGCCAGTTTCCCGATTTCTGTATCATACACCGGCACTTCTGAATCGCCGCGGGCTGCCCAGTAGGCATCGGTTTCCCACAAATGCATTTTTCGATATTTCCCGATTAAACCTTTCGGTCCAATAAGAACAGATGAATTATAGTAGAGATCGGTAGCCGGATCTTTTTCAGGCATCCCGAATACTATGTAACTATCATATTCAGCTGCAAGCTCACTGAAAACTTTGGTAGTTGGTCCGGGAATTTGTTCGACAAAGGGAGCTATATCTTCACGGCTTTCAAACATATATCCCGTCGTCGCCATTTCGGGAGCTACTGCTAATTTTGCCCCGGTCTTAAATGCTTTTTCGATCTCATTGTATAGCTCTTTTACGTTTTTCTCAGGTTTCTTAAATGTGGGATTGAATTGGACAGCAGCCACTTTGGCCGTATGGCTAATCGTTTGCTCTTTTTTTTGCTCATTTTTATCTACAAATTTATCCGTGATAGCATCCGTTTGAAAGGGAAGTAAAACAAGCGAAAAAAGAAATAGAACGATGAATAAACCTTTATAATTCAACATATCACCTCGAAAAAAATGTTTTTTGCAACCCTTACTTCTGTTGAGGGTCTGCTTCCAACAGCAGATCGACGAGATGCACGGCATCCATGGTTTGGTTAATCCCCTCTCGTTCTATGCCTAATTTCATCTGCAGCAGGCAACCGGGGTTTGTGGTTACCACTGATTCCGAATCGGTTCCGCACACATCTTTCATTTTCACATCCAATATTTTCATCGAATCTTCGTAATTGACGATATTATAGATGCCAGCTGAGCCGCAGCAAAAGTCAGGGCGGGATAATTCTTTAAACGTGATGCCAGGGACTTTCTCAAGCAGCTGAAGCGGTGGTGTTTTCACTTTTTGTACATTAGTCATATGACAGGAAGGCTGATAAGTTACCGTTCGATCAACAGGTTTATTAAAATGCAATCCGTGCACCTCCACAAGAACCTCTGAAATATCTCTGATTTTAGAGACAAACTGTTTGGCTCGCTTATGCCAGGGAGTGCCTTCTTCAAATAAGTGATGATACTCGACCATGCGAGCACCGCACCCCCCGGCGTTGTTAACGATGTAATCGATTTTTTCTTCCTCAAAAGCTTCAATATTTCGCTTGGCAAGCTCGATCGCGTCATTCACCTTTCCCGAGTGTGCATGGAGGGCACCGCAACAGGTTTGCTGTTCAGGAATTACCACTTCAAAGCCGCCTCGTAAAAGCAATTCAATGGTATTCTGATTCGTCCGGAAGAATACACCATCCATTACACATCCGGTAAAGAAAGCTACTTTAGCTTGCGCAGGTCTTTTTCGTATATAACGTTTCGTGCGTTTTGCACGCTCCTTTGGCGATGGCTGTTTTGGGATGACTTGTTCAAATTTGTCCAAGTGAAGGGGGGCCCATCTTGTCAGCCTTGTCATGTTGACGAAGGATTGGATTCCGGTTCTTTGATAAAACCATGTTAAGTTGCCTAAATTGCTCATCCATTTTTCGGATGGGAAAAAAGAACCGAACAGGAAGTCCTCGATTGTTTTTCGTGACTTCGATATTACCTCGTTATCTTCAATCACTTCTTTTGCACCTTCCAAAATTTGTCCATACTGGACGCTGGTTGGGCAAACGGTGGTGCAAGCCATACAGCCTAAACACTTTTCAATTGGATTTTTCAAATCTTCGACCGACGCTTTACCTTCTGCCACCATTTTGACCAGGTTGATGCGTCCTCGTGGGGAGTGAGTCTCTCTCTCCATCGTTTCATAGGTTGGACAGGCGGGAAGACAATACCCACATTGGACGCAGTCAAATGTCTTGTCATAGTTGATTTTTTCTTGTAGTATTTGGAGCTCACTCATTTCTTAACACCAGCTTTTGTCCTTTTTCGGGGAATATCTTGCCGGGATTCATGATTCCATTCGGGTCCCAGCTGTCTTTGATTCGTTTCATCATTTCCAAACCAACAACCCCCAACTCTTGCTCCATAAACGGCGCCTTCATTGTACCAATTCCATGTTCGCCAGATAACGTACCGCCAAGGTCGATAGCTGCCTGGAAAATTTCTTCTACGGCTTTTTCGACGCGACCCATTTCTTCTTGATCACGCTTATCACATAAGATATTAGGGTGGAGGTTGCCGTCACCAGCATGGCCGAACACGACTAATTCCAATTGGTACTTTTCTTTGATGTCGTGCAGCCGATCCATCATGTCAGGGATCTTGCTTCGTGGTACGGTGGCATCCTCAGATACTTTTGTCGGCTTGATCTTTGCAATCGCTGGGGATACTTGCTTCCTCGCATGCCAAATTTTTGCGGATTCTTCGCTTGTTTCGGGGATACGAACATTGGCAGCCCCGATTTCCTTCATGATCTTCCCGACCAGATCCGTCTCCAATCTGAGCGTTTCCGGATGTCCATCTAACTCAATGATTACAATCGCTTCTGCGTCTATAGGCAGGCCGGACGGCTTGAAATTTTCGACAGCCTGGATACAAGCTTGATCCATAAATTCCATTTTTGAAGGGAGTATTCCGGAAGTCAAAGTTCGTGATATTGCTTTTCCAGCTGTACGGACATTGTCAAACTCGACCATGATGGTTTGCACTGCTGGTGGCTTTGGCATCAGTTTCAACGTAGCTTCTGTGATGACACCAAGCGTACCCTCTGATCCTACAATCAATTTCGTCAAATCAAACCCAGTCACATTTTTAATCGTTTGTCCGCCTGTGCGAATCACTTTTCCTTCAGGTGTCACAAGTTCTAGACCTAATACGAAGTCTTTCGTAACGCCATATTTTAAACCGCGCGGCCCCCCTGAATTTTCGGCTAAATTACCTCCGATCGTCGCTACGTGAGCGCTGCTGGGGTCAGGTGCATACATAAGGCCATGTTTTTCTGCTTCTTCATTTATGCGAGCCGTCAACACACTAGGAGATACCTTAACTGTCAAATCGTCCGCATTCAAATCAATTTGTTCCGGCCACTGCGAAAGATCAAGCACCATTCCGCCATGGACAGGAAGGGGGCCGCCGCTTAAACATGTACCTTGCCCTCTGGGATAGATTGGAATCTTAAATTGATTGGCAATTTTCACAATATGAACGACTTCCTGCTTGCTTTTAGCTTGAATGGCTATGTCCGGAAGGTATTCACCGAAGGAAGCATCGAAACTATAACTATATCGATCTGAAATTTTAGTCATGATTTGAGGATCGGGTATTTCTTTTCTGAGAGCTTCCATCCAATTACTCACTTATTTGCGCTCCTTTTCATTACATTAAAATAATAACGATTCGGGGTTGGCAGTTATCATTTCACGTACCATATCTTCGCTTATTCCTTCATTCAACAGCTCAGTGATGAATTCGCTCATCCCCTGAATTGGTGTAGGGTTATGTGGCTGGCCATAGTCGGTGACCAGGATGCAGGATTTAGCTCCCAGTGTTTTGATAGATTCAGCCATCTGAGGGATTGATAGATTATTAAAGTCCTGCCCACACGCTAAGTAACACTTTTCAATGTAGCATCCCTGCTGGGCTAGTTTTCTTTGTAAATCCATGGGGATTTGTGCAATTCCTAAATCAGCATGCTGAATTAAAATACGCTTGACCCCAAGTGCTTTTGCTTCTTCTACTAAATAATCTACTTCATGAGGAGAAAGGTGCCCTGTTGCAAGCACGGCATCATAAGTAGCGATCAAATACAGAATTCTTTTAACTTCCTCTTTAATTACTTTCTTATCCGTCAAAATTGTCAGGTTGGAACTGGAATCATCCAGGGATGTTTCACTATTAAAAAAGCGTTCCTGTTTATATTCAGCGAAATATTTGGCGTGCTGCGCAGCTGATATCGTCGGCATCCAGATCACTTTTGCACCCATGCGTAAGGCCATATCTACGGAATGAGAGGACAACCCTCCTGTAAAAAGATTACATACGAGTCCGCCATAGACATGCATATCAGGAATTTGTTGACGAATAAGGGCAGCACGGTCATAGGTGACTCCTTCGTGAGCTTTTATCACTAATCCTTTCATTCCTGCTTCTCTTGCTTCTGCTACGAGTTCCCAATCTGTCTGTTTTCTTGGAAAAGCACTAGGAGAGCTATGAACATGTAGTTCATAAGCTCCCTTTAGTAATGGATGATATTGGTGTTGGTCTTTACCTGGATAATTCATAATTAAGTGCCTCTTCAAAAAACTGATGGAGTTCTTTGACCAATGCCTGGAATTCAGGATGATCACTATACATGAAATCGTTATGCATACCGTTCACTTCGTAGTAAACCTTTGGACAGGACGCACTGTTATACAGGGAGACAGATTCTTCAACTGGGTGAAGGACATTATTTTTTCCATGAGCCACAAACAAGGGTGTATCTCCGATGTTTTGAACGGCTGCTTCCGCATCTAATTCAAGAATGGAATCCGTGAATTGGATACGGGTCTGTCCTCCGAAACCTTTCTTGGAAGCCAGCTCTTTTTCTACGTATTCCCGTGTAGGAGGATCTAATGGATAATGTAAAAATGGGTCTGCAGGTTTTGATTCTCCAGTAGTTACGCGCAGAATCCGATCTTCGTATACCATTTCCAGCACTTTCAGCCAATCTTCATAAGAATGAATGGTTTTCAACCAACGCTCTCCATTGTAAAAGCCATTCAAGGCAGCAACGGCGGCGACATCTTCTTTCTCCGCTACACGTACTACGTTCGATCCGCCCATTCCCCAGCCAATCAGGCCGATTCGTTCATGGTCGACTTCGCTTTGCGCACGTAGGAAGGTCAGCGCATTCCTGATATCTGACACCTGTTCTTCCAAAATGACACGTGCCGGATCTCCCTCGCTATCGGCGAATCCGCGATAGTCGAATCCAAAACAGATATAGCCTTTTTGTGTCAAAGCCTCTGCAAACATTTTAGGATAGAATTCATTTACTCCTTGATAACCAGAGTTGGCAATGATAGCAGGATGTTTATCCTTATTTTCATAATCATCTGGCAAGTAAAGCACTCCCTGGAGCTTATAACCTTCACTGTAAAATTGAACGGATTTTTCAATCATTTGTCTCTCTCCCTTTTCATTTAAGAATTTAATGCTTGGTCAAATGTATGTTTGAATTTTTTACACGCATTACTTAAGTGGTGTTGCATTTCATCTCTTGCCTGTTCTCCATTGCCCATCCGGATTGCAGTGTAGATACGTTCATGTTCGCTGAGGACTTGGGCGCGTTTTTCTGAGATGCCCATATTCTTCTTAAGCGAAAAACGGATTGCCTTTTCGTACAGTGTAGTAATATTCTCTACACTATGAACAAGAATGGGGTTATGGGAGGCTCTTACAATAGCATTGTGAAAGGCGATGTCCTCTTTATATCCCACCCTGTTATCATTCTGTGAGCTTCGAATTGCATCTAATTTTTCCTTGATTAATGCTTTTTCATCAGGTGTTGCACGTTCCGCTGCCAGACGGGCCGCCTCCGTTTCCAGGATGATACGTGTTTCCAGTAAGTTCAGCACTTCATCTGTATCTATGAATTCGAATTGGGTTTCTTCTATAAGATTAGTAAGTGAGGTGGCTTGTACAATGCTTCCGCCTCCTTGCTTTGAAACCGTCAAACCGCTTGCTTCCAGTACGCTTAACGCTTCTCTGACTGGAGTACGGCTGACTCCGAACATTTCCGATAGCTGCTTTTCTGTAGGTAACCTGTCACCAGGCTTCATGTCTTCGTTCTGGATGTATTCCTTGATACGATCAAATACCTGCATCGAGACTTTTCTTCGTTCGATTTTCATATAAAACTATCGTCCTCTCTTTACGAGACATTCGAGTCTCTCCTGTAATTTCTGGTTTCCTGAATAGAAGTCAGCCATCCTGCCTTAGCGGCAATTATAATTAATACGGCACTTGCCCCTAATAAGATAAGGGAGAATATACCGCTTGTCCCTGCCATCATCATGATAGGACCAAACGTTATAATCAAGATTTCCACCGGAACCATCCCTACGTATCCTAAAGCGTAGTCATCCAAGGTACTGCTTTTGGTTTTGGGGTCCACAATCCGTAATAAAGCAATCCCCATTGCGACTGTACCAGTGCTCCAGCCCCAGCCAAAGATAGCGTTTTCAAACCAGTGGCGATGAAAGACACGTGGAGCAATAAAACGGAAAATACAGTATGCCCATATAATCCCAAAGATGAAGAGCGCTATTAGCGGCCAGGCATAGGCAGCTACAACAGCGAGATTAATAGATGTAATACCGAAGATTACAATCAAATCCGTAGCTGTACCACTCAAGCGGTCAATTACCCGCTTGTCCACATAATCGTTAGCTTTCGTAGCATTCAAGACCATTTGTACCAGTAGACCGACAACAAAGGAAAGACTTAAAAGAGGAATGCTGACTTGCGGAAAAACTGCTTGAATGCCTATCTGTAAAAAATAACTGACCATTACTACCACAGCAAGTAAGGCCATATGAAAAAACAAAGGATCTACCGTATTGCTTGATACTGTATCATCTCCTGATGATTTACGAAGGTTTTGGGGCACTAGACCAGTACGCAATTCATTCGGCAGGTCTTCAAAATCTGAAATGAAATTGGTTTGGTTATTACGTGCGTTCATTTTAATGAGCAGCAACCCACCGAGAATAGCACAAATCAACCCTATGGTAGCGGATGTATAACCAAGAGCTGTAGCTTCTTCCCAGCCCAGGCCGCTGAATGCTTCACCAACTGCTGCCGCTGTCCCGTGACCTCCGAGAAATCCTGCTCCGAGAATTAGACCGAAGCCCGCTGGGATATCCCAAACATTAGCTAAGAGTATGTATGCAATCATTGCTCCGCCGCCCCACATAAGCATTGTCAGGAGCATCGAGTACACCCACATGTTTCTTACGCGCCCGAAAGTCTGTTTCCAATTCACTCTGGCAGCACCGATTGGAATCGCTCCGAAAATCACAGCGATCAGGACGGTTGGATAGGCACTGACTAAATCGGAAAAGGGAAGTAAATCGAACCCGTTCGGTCCCAAAGTTAGTCCTGCGATCCCGGCAATGATACTAGCGGGAATGAATAATTTTTGTACGATTTGTACTTTTGCTCTTAATAGGACACCGAGTAACAATAAAACCGAAATCAACCCTAAATCAATTGCTAAATCCCATGCAGTCATTTTATACCTCCTGAACACTCTCTGCTAGAAAGCGTTATCATAATTTGTATGATAAATATACAACATGATAATCAACTGTGTAAAGAGTAAATATTATAAAATTGTGAAAATTAATACGGTAATATTTATTTCAGCTAATAGAAGAGTTACTTGGAGAGGGAAATGAAATCGCTGATATAGATGAGTTATTTCACGTAATTCTATGGTGATATTGGCTGATTTTCATACATTCTTGCAGGTATTGTCATTTTAAAACAAGAAATGGTTATCCATAGGGGGAAGACGATGAAGGGGACCAATATTTACATAAGAGCCTTTACAGAAGACGACAAAGATGAACTATTAAAATTACAGACAGAAAATCGCACGTTTTTTGAAGCATTTGCGATGGATCGGAGCGATGAATTTTACACAAGAGAAACACAGCTAAAGCGGATTAATCAGTTTGCTGAAGATATTGAGCATGGCAATGGGTATTATATGGGGATTTTCAAAAATGATGATCACCTTCTTGTTGGCACTATCAATCTGTTTTCCGTGTTAAGAGGTTCTCTGCAAACTGCTTTTCTCGGTTATTTTCTGGATGAAAAACATAACGGTAGAGGCTATACGACAGAAGCAGTGAAGTTGATGGTTAGATTCGCCTTCGATGAGTTGAAACTTCATCGGATTGAAGCAGGCGTCATGCCTCGTAATATAGCATCGATTCGGGTGTTAGAGAAAGCTGGGTTCCATAAAGAAGGGGTTGCTAAGAGTAATGTCAGGATAAATGGCAAGTGGGAAGACCACCAGGTGCTGGCTATCATCAACCCATCTGATTAGTGGTTTTGCTGATAATAGAGACAATCCCTGCGTTTGTGAGCATAGCGCACGTGTATGAGAGACTATTTAGAAGATAACAGAGACACTTTGGAATTCTGTCAATAAAGTGGACAAAAATAGATCACTCAGCGGGCCACTTTTTCTTCCGCGTGTTTTCTTCCGAAACACTTGGATGCCTCCGCATAAAGGGAAGGATACCAAAACCGATCCTAC
>NZ_JBIEKD010000044.1:0-12063 GCF_043496955.1 Thalassobacillus sp. B23F22_16
CGGCCTGAAACGGAAACCGTCTAACCAATTATGAGATTGACTCAGTAAAAAAGGTTCCGGTCATCAAAATTCGATAATCGGAACCCTTTTTTTACTATTTTCGGCTAGTTATGTCCCAGACTCTTTTGTGTGGAAATGATTTATTTTCGATCTTCATATCTTGCAGAAATCAGTCCTAATGCTGTTCCTAAAAGTGCTCCACCCAACACTTCTAATGGCTGGTGACCCAAGAGTTCTTTCAATTCCTTTTCCCTTTGCACGAATTCCAGGCTCGGAAAGTCTTTTGATATCGTAGCAAAACTGTCTTCTAACTCATTGACCAGTTTAGCAATCTCCCCTGTATGACGGCGGATACCCTGGGCATCGTACATGACGATCACTCCAAAAACGACCGCTAATGCTGTTTCCGTATGGCGAGATCCTCTATTGGCCGCTATGTAGGTAGCGAGCGCTGAAACTCCCGCGGAATGGGAGCTTGGCATACCGCCTGTAGTCGCAACCTGCTTCCAGTCCCATTTTCCTGACAACTTTTTGTGAGTCAAAATCTTCAAACCTTGCGCGAGGCCGATTCCTGTCAGTGCTGTCAAAATGCCCCGATTCATTTTATTATTTTCCACAAGTAAAACCTCCAATCTGCAATCATCTTTCTTCTACTTTTCATTACCCGAAATGGTCAGTTTTATTCAAAAATGCATGTGAAATAAAATAAAGCCTGTCCTTGCGAATTGTACCTTATGTTAAAATAAAAGAATCGTTTCAAGGGATAACCAATGGAATTTAGGAGTGAAAAATACATGGATAAAAAAGATGTTGCCGGTATTCGCAGGCAGTTCAAAGTGGAAAATGACTTATTAAAGATTTCTGACCTTTTTAACGTATATATCATGAAAGAAACGACGGAAGTTTTTCATCATCAGAGCCAGCCGTTCGAAATGCTCGATAGAGATCAGCAGGAGCTGTTCATGAACAATTTCAAGAAAGTACTGACAGGACAGCTGGATGAAAAACTGTTCGAACTGAAATTTAAGCGGGATGATGACAACAATACCCAACTCATTTTACATAGAGGACTGCTAAGCAGCGAACTGGAAGAGTGGAAAGCACAAATGCTGCAGATGACAGAAAAGGTTATTAAGGACAATCCTTACGAAAAAGATGTTGTCATCTCCTTCATCCGCGCTGAATACATGAAACCGATGAAGCGACATAACGAAGAAGCCGACGAAAGTGAACGGGATGCCGTCTATTCTCATCCATTCATTCTTTGCAGTATCAATAAAACCCAGGAACCAAAAAGAGAATGGCAATTCGACTATATTGAAAAGGAATTCAAGTACAACATTGAGGTGGATCCCGTCATTGATCTAAACGCCCCGATGGCAGGATTTCTTTTTCCTTGCTTTACGGACAACTCAGCGGATGTGAACCATATCCTTTATAGTGCAGGCAAAGCAAACGAGCCTGACTACCGATTTATCGAAGAAGTATTGAACGGCGAAGAAATCATGACAGCCAAAGAAGACAAAGCAGTGTTTGAAGAAGTTATCAGAGATGTCGTGGGAGATCAGCTTCCCCCTTCCACCCTGGCTACTGTCTATGGAGAAATTAATAATGTCGTAGAAGAACACGAAGAAGGAGAAACGCCAAAGCTCGATTACAACGACGTCGAACGGGTGCTGACTCGAAGCGGCGCCCAAGTCGAAGCCGAAAAAGTAAAAGATGCTTTTCAAAAAATCACCGATGATGGAGCCTACGAACTAAAAGCAAGCAGTATTGTTCCAAAGTATAAGTCAAAGTCGATTAAAATCAATACGAAGGTAGCTAACATTGCGATCAGTCCCCAGGATTTGCAGTTTGTCAAACAGGTCAATCGTCAGGGGAAACGATATATCATGATCGAAGTAGAAGAAGATGCGGAGATTGAAGGATTCAAAATGCTTCCGGAAGCTTTCGGGGAGTGAATTAGGCAAATCAAATAACAACAAGAATATAGTTACTATAAAAGGGCATTCCTTCTTAATTAAAGAATAGAATGCCCTTTTGTTTAGCTTTTGAGTCTTCACTTTCCTGGAATACAGTTAAACACTTTTATCCGGATATTTCATACTTACTATTTTTGAGCGCCTTCCCTATTTCCTTTTCCTTATTGTCATTCATCCACTTCAACCACTCTAGCAACCTCATTCCTGCAGTTCTTACACTTTCCTTCTAAAAGTATACCAGCTGGATCATCAATAATGACAAATTCCACTATAGTAACTGTATCTAGACAATGGGGACAAAACACATTTTGAATAAGTTTATTTCTTATATCTTTTGGTAAAGCAACCCACTTTTTATTGGCTTTCAATTTTACAACCACCCTTCTGAAAATTAGCATAACAAACCTTCCGGCTATCATACCAATGGCGCGAGAGTTTTCCCCCCAATCTAAATAATGAGAGTTGATATTAGTGGATCATGTACTGAAATTTTCATGAGATACTAGTTGATTGAATCTCCTATTCCATTCTCCTGCTTATGGATTATTTTGTCTAAATTTGATTTCTGAATTTTTTGTGAAATCGCTTTCATTTAAGGTATTTTTTTATTATAATTATAATTTGAGAACGGTTATAATATCTCATCAACATATCCAGGAGGGGGAGTTGTAAATGGACAAGAACGAAATGCATGAAAGTAAAGCCAGTGCTGAGCAGTGTCCTGTAACCGGCCATAAAACCGAGGAGGAAAATGCGGTCACTACCGCCAAGACTGGGACGACCAATAAGGACTGGTGGCCGAACCAGTTGAATTTGCACATGCTTCGCCAGCATGATAACAAATCGAACCCAATGGGAGAAGAATTCAATTATGAAGAAGAATTTCAGAAGCTGGACTATGATGCACTAAAGCAGGACCTACATGCCATGATGACAGACAGCCAGGACTGGTGGCCTGCTGACTATGGTCATTACGGACCGCTCTTTATCCGTATGTCTTGGCATGCTGCCGGAACATATCGTACTGGCGACGGACGCGGCGGCGGTGCAACAGGTAATCAGCGCTTTGCCCCGCTTAACAGCTGGCCGGATAACGTAAACCTTGATAAAGCACGACGCTTGCTATGGCCAATTAAACAAAAGTATGGAAACAAGATCTCCTGGGCCGACTTGCTCGTTTTAACTGGTAACGTTGCGCTGGAAGATATGGGCTTGAAAACTTTCGGATTTGGTGGAGGACGTGAAGACATCTGGCATCCAGAAGAAGACGTCTATTGGGGCACAGAAAAGGAATGGCTGGCTGACAACCGTTATTCAGGCGACCGTGAGCTTGAAAATCCGCTTGCTGCCGTGCAAATGGGTTTGATATATGTAAATCCTGAAGGACCTAACGGTGAACCTGACCCGCTTGCAAGTGCGCGCGACATTCGTGAAACATTTGCTCGTATGGGTATGAATGATGAGGAAACAGTTGCCCTGATTGCCGGAGGTCATACATTTGGTAAAGCACACGGCGCAGGTGATCCGGAAAAGGTTGGCGCTGCACCTGAAGCCGCTGATATTGAAGCACAAGGGTTAGGCTGGGAAAGCACGCACGGAAGCGGGAAAGGCCGGGACACGATTTCCAGTGGCGTAGACGGTGCATGGACGTCCAACCCTACAAAATGGGACAACGGCTATTTCGACCTCCTATTCAACTATGAATGGGAGCTGACGAAGAGCCGGGCCGGTGCGAATCAGTGGGCTCCTGTAAATCCGAAGGAAGATGACCTTGCTCCGGATGCTGAAGACCCGGCTATCAAAGTCCCTACCTTTATGACAACAGCTGATATGGCATTGCGCATGGATCCGGACTATGAAAAGATTTCACGGCATTACTATGAAAACCCTGATGAATTTGCAGACGCTTTCTCCCGCGCATGGTTCAAGCTGCTTCACCGTGACATGGGCCCGAAATCAAGATATCTGGGACCTGAAGTTCCAGAAGAGGATTTGATTTGGCAGGATCCTATCCCTGCTGTTGATTATGTATTGACAGATGAAGAAGTGTCCGAGCTGAAAGGGAAAATTGTTAATACTGGATTAACAATCGGCGAACTGGTTACAACTGCCTGGGCTTCAGCAAGCACATTCCGGGGCTCTGATATGCGTGGCGGCGCGAATGGGGCACGCATCCGTCTTGCTCCTCAGAAAGACTGGGAAGTGAACGAGCCGGAAAAACTGGAGCACGTGCTATCTGTCTATCAAGATCTTCAAAACCAGCTTGATAAAAAAGTCAGTATCGCAGACTTGATTGTCCTGGGTGGCAGCGCAGCAATAGAAAAAGCTGCCAAAGATGCCGGCGTCGATGTAACCGTTCCGTTCGCCCCAGGACGCGGAGATGCTGCTGCAGAGATGACAGATGCGGAAAGCTTTGATGTATTAGAACCAATGGCAGACGCATTCCGTAATTACGAGAAGAAAGCATACACCTTAAGTCCGGAAGAATTACTCGTAGACAAATCCCAGCTGCTCGGCCTCACTCCACCTGAAATGAGCGTGCTAATCGGCGGGATGCGTGTTCTTGGTACAAACCACGGCGGTACAGACCATGGCGTATTCACAGATCGAGTCGGCACACTGACAAACGACTTCTTCGTAAACCTACTGGATATGGGCATTGAATGGAAACCAAAAGATTATAACCTGTACGAAGGACGCGACCGTAAAACCGGTGAAGTCGTACGGACAGCTACACGCGTAGATCTCGTCTTTGGTTCAAATTCAGAACTTCGGGCTCTGGCAGAAGTTTATGCACAAGACGACAACAAAGCAAAATTTGTGCGTGACTTCGTAGCTGCCTGGGTGAAAGTCATGAACGCTGATCGCTTTGATCTTAAAAGAAAACAGGAATCTACCTTGTCTATATAATGCATAATGAAAAGCACCTTACCAGGATACCTGGTAAGGTGCTTTTTTGATTAGGTTCCATATTTATTTCTTTTCTAACCACGAGACGCACTCCACGTGAGATGTCTGGGGGAACATATCGACCGGCTGAACTTCTTTTGTTTCATAGCCGCCATCTTCCAGTATTCTTAAATCACGCGCCAGGGTTGATGGATTACACGATACGTAAACGATACGCTCCGGTTCCATTTCCAGCATGGATTGCAATAATTGATCGTCGCAGCCTTTTCGTGGCGGGTCAACAACAATGACATCTGGATCCAAACCTTGCGACTTCCACCATGGCATCACTTTCTCTGCCTGTCCGACATAGAACTCTGCGTTATCGATATGGTTGAGTTTGGCATTTGCTTTGGCGTCCGCTACGGCTTCCGGCACCACTTCGACTCCATAAACCTTCTTAGCGTTTTGAGCTAAGAAAAGTGATATGGTTCCTATACCGCAATAAGCATCGATGACTTGTTCTTTCCCTGTCAACGCCGCGTACTCTAATGCTTGATCGTAGAGGGTTTTTGTCTGGGTCGGGTTGACCTGATAGAACGATTTAGGCGATATGGCGAATTTGATTTCGCCAATCGTATCGTAGATGTATTCTTCCCCGTAAAGAACCTTTGTATCGTCACCCAATACGACATTCGTCCGTTTTGGGTTTACGTTTTGAACAATGGATTTCACACTTGGATAAGCGTCACGTATTTCATCTATAATCTCATCCTGGTTCTCAAGTTTTTCCGTTCTGGTAACGAGTACAACCATAACATCCTTGGTGTTCTGTCCGGTACGCACCATGATATGGCGCAACGCACCACGGTTGTTTTCTTCATCGTAGGCTCGGATTCCGTATCGCTCGGCGATACGGCGCACCGCTTCAACCATCCGATCATTTGATTCGTCCTGAACGACACATGTATCCATATCAATGATATTGTGGCTCCGTTTTTGATAAAAACCAGCAACCAGTCGGCCGTCACGTTCTCCTACTGGCATCTGCACCTTGTTACGATAGCGCCATGGATCCTTCAACCCTTTTACCGGGTGGACAGGGACATGCTCAAGGTGACCGATTTTCCGCATCGCGTCTTTGACCTGCTTCTGTTTCATTTCGAGTTGCATGTCGTAGCTCATGTGTTGGATCTGGCATCCGCCACATTGGAAAAAGACGTTGCAAGGCGGCTCTACCCGCTCCGGACTTTTTTCATGAAGATCGAGCAACTTTCCAAACCCAAAGTTTTTCTTCACTTTTATCACTTTCACTGTTGCTTTTTCACCAGGCAGTCCATAAGGGACAAACAGCGGGTAGCCGTCGATTTTCCCTACACCGTCTCCTTCATGGGTCAAATCCTCAAAAGTCAGTTCCACCCGTTGATTCTTTTGTACTGGCGGCTTTGGTTTAGCCATTTAACATCGTCCTTTTTCTTAAGTTTTATCTAAATAAATACGCTCGTTCCACTTTAAATTTTGAACGCTTAATTTCATGAGAATAACGCCTAATTAAGCGATAAAAACCCTAAGTTCCTTGCCCAAAGTTTAACACATGCCGATATGGATAGCGAAAAAAGGCTGCAGATAATTATATCTACAACCCTTTTCCAGCAGTTTATTTCATATCAATGTCTTCCAGCTTCTTCTCTTCCGCCTCAAATTTACCCTTCGGGACAAAAAAGTCGATATGTCGATACAAGTTGACAAATTTCCCGGGCAATAATCCGCCAAATTCCCCGTCGATATTCAACTGCATTTTCTCTTCTGTGTGAACTTTGATCAGGCTTGCCTTCGTATAAATGATGTGTGGGTCGTTCAAGTGCTTACCCTGAGTTGCCATAGACGCAATTCTAATAAAATCTGCGATATTCATTTTTTTGATGATTAGTAAGTCGAACAAACCGTCATTCATTTCCGCACCGGGAGCCAGCTTCTCAAAGCCGCCGACTGAATTCGTATTAGAGACGAGGAATAACATGATTTCCCCTTTGAATTCTTTGCCGTCATATTCAATTTCTACGTAAGTTGGTCTCAGGGAAGGGAGCATCTCGATGCCTTTCAAGTAATAGGCAAGCTGACCCAGCATTGTTTTCAGCTTGCTGGGCACCTCATAAGAAAGTTCGGTCAGTTTTCCTCCACCGGCGATATTCATAAAGTATTGATCGTTGACTCTGCCGATATCGAGAGCTTCATAATGATCATCAAGAATGACATCGACTGCTTTATGGATATTATTCCGCGGTACACTTAACGCACGGGCAAAGTCATTCGTTGTGCCAACAGGAATGATACCGAGTTTCGGTCGGTTTTCCTGTTCCGCTATGCCATTGATCACTTCATTGATGGTGCCATCGCCACCTGCCGCTACTACAATGTCAAAACCACGCTGTACCGCTATTGTAGCTGCTTCTGTCGCATCTCCCGCACAGGTCGTAGCGTGCGCCGATGTTTCATACCCCGCCTGCTCGAAGCGTACCAGCACGTCAGGCAATACTTTTTTGAATACTTCCCTTCCGGAGGTCGGATTATAAATGATCCGAGCACGTTTCATAAGGTCTCCCCCTCATCCAGGCTTTCTACCATTATCTATCATAGCTTGTTTACTGTTATTTCGCCATTAATATAGTATATGGAAACTGTTTACAAACATACAAAAGCACGCAGTCCTTTGCGTGCTTTTGCAGGGCCGTGTTTTTTGAAAATATCGTTTACCGTTTTTCCATTTCCGCAAGGATGATCTTGTTGACCATCGGCGGGTTTGCCTGTCCTTTGGTTGCTTTCATTACCTGACCAACAAGGAAGCCAAGTGCACGGTCTTTCCCATTCTTGTAGTCCTCGATGGACTGCTGGTTTTCATCTAAGATCTTCGTGATGATTTCCGTCAGCTGACCCTCGTCAGAAATCTGCACGAGGCCTTTATCTTTAACAATCTTTTCTGGATCGCCGCCTTTTTCCACTAACTCAGCAAAAACTTTCTTGGCGATTTTAGAGGAAATTGTGCCGTCTTCCAGAAGTTTGATCATCTTAGCAAGTGACTCAGGCGTCAAGGCCAGTTCGTCGAATTCTTTCTGCTGCTTATTCAAATAAGCAGATACCTCTCCCATCAGCCAGTTGGATGCCTGTTTAACATCTGCGCCATGGTCAATTGTTTCTTCAAAGAAGTCGGACATCGCTTTGTTATTTGTCAGCACCATTGCATCATATTCCGGAAGTTCAAGTTCTTCAATATAACGCTTCTTACGCGCATCTGGGAGCTCAGGAATTTCTGCACGAACGCGCTCTTTCCAATCTTCATCAATATAGAGTGGCACGAGATCCGGTTCCGGGAAGTAACGGTAGTCATCCGAGCCTTCTTTGACACGCATCAGGAGTGTTTCTTTTGTCTGTTCATCGTAGCGGCGTGTCTCCTGCAAAATTTCTCCGCCAGCCAGCAACACCTGGGCCTGACGCTTTTCTTCAAACTCCAGACCTTTTTGAACGAAGGAGAACGAGTTCAAGTTCTTCAACTCTGTCTTCGTTCCGAACTCTTCCTGGCCAATAGGTCGGAGTGACAGGTTGGCGTCACAACGCAAAGAACCTTCTTCCATTTTACAATCCGATACACCAGTATATTGGATGATATTCTTCAATTTCTCAAGATACGCGTAGGCCTCCTGTGGAGAACGGATATCGGGTTCCGATACGATCTCTACAAGCGGAGTTCCCTGACGGTTATAGTCTACCAGGGAATACCCTTCATCACTGTGCGTCAGTTTACCGGCATCTTCTTCTAAATGAAGACGAGTAATGCCGATACGCTTCTGTACGCCATCTACTTCGATATCGATGTAGCCATTTTCCCCAATTGGCTGATCGAACTGGGAAATTTGATAAGCTTTTGGATTGTCAGGATAGAAATAGTTTTTTCGGTCAAATTTCGTATCTGTAGCGATATCGCAATTTAGTGCCATCGCAGCTTTCATTGCGAAGTTGACCGCTTCCTCGTTCAATACCGGAAGTACTCCCGGATACCCGAGGTCGATTGGGTTGACATTCGTATTCGGCTCATCCCCGAACATATTCGGAGACGGGCTGAATATTTTCGAGTTGGTTTTTAATTCAACGTGTACTTCAAGACCTATGATTGTTTCAAAATTCATGACTGCGCACCTCCAAGGGATGGGCGTTGTTTGTGGAAGTCTGTCGCCTGTTCGAACGCATGTGCGGTGCGGTAGACAGTACTTTCATCAAAGTGTTTGCCGATGATCTGCAGACCGATTGGCAAACCATCAGAAGAGAATCCGCATGGTACCGAGATTCCTGGTACACCTGCCAGGTTGACTGGGATGGTCAGGATATCGTTGGCATACATCGTAAGTGGATCGTCTACGATTTCACCGACTTTGAAAGCAGGTGTCGGCGTTGTTGGTCCGATGATAACATCGTAGTCTTCCAATACTTTTTCAAAATCGTTCTTGATCAATGTCCGCACTTGCTGTGCTTTTTTATAGTAAGCATCATAATAGCCTGAGCTTAACGCAAATGTTCCAAGCATGATACGTCGCTTGACTTCATCACCAAAGCCTTCGGAACGGGAACGCTTGAACATATCGAGCATGGATTCCGCATTTTGTGTACGGACACCATAGCGCACGCCGTCAAAGCGGGCAAGGTTAGCAGACGCTTCCGAGGAAGCGATCAGATAGTAGGTGGCTACCGCATACTTAGAATGTGGCAGGGAAACCTCTTCCCATGTAGCTCCAAGCTCTTCGTACTTTCTTAAAGCACTCATGACTGCTTCTTTTACTTCTTCAGAAACACCTTCACTAAGGTATTCTTTAGGAACTGCAATTCTCAAGCCTTTGACATCGCCAGTCAGGGCTTCTGTGAATTTTGGTACGTCTACATCAGCAGAAGTAGCGTCCATTTTGTCATGCCCGGAAATGGCTTCAAGCAAGTAAGCATTATCTTCTACCGTTCTTGTAACTGGGCCGATCTGGTCAAGAGAAGACGCGAATGCGACCAGTCCGAAACGGGATACGCGGCCGTATGTCGGCTTCAAACCTACCACGCCACAGAAAGCTGCCGGTTGGCGGATGGACCCCCCTGTATCGGAACCAAGGGAGAAAAACACTTCTCCAGCAGCTACTGCTGCTGCAGAGCCACCACTGGAACCACCTGGGACATAGTCGGTGTTCCATGGGTTACGAGTTGCATAATAGCTTGAATTTTCATTAGAAGATCCCATAGCGAATTCATCCATGTTGAGTTTGCCGATCGTCACGGATTTCGCATCCGCTAATTTTTCCACGACTGTTGCGTCATACAAAGGATTTATAAAGTTGTCCAAAAACTGACTGGCACATGTCGTACGCAATCCGTTTGTGACGATATTATCTTTCACACCGATCGGAAGACCGAACAATGCTCCTGTATCATCCGTTCCGCGGGCAGCATCTAATTCTTCCGCCTGTTTCAATGCTTGTTCTTTATTCAATGCCAAAAAAGCTTTTACTTCGCCATCTACCGCTTCAATGCGCTGGTAGGATTCTTCTACAAGCTCCGTGACACTTATTTCTTTATTATGTAGCTTCTCTTGAAGCTCTTTTAATGTATAATCAAACAATGACATTGGTGTACCTCCTTTATTCCAATATAGATGGAACTTTAAATTGTCCATCTTTATGATCTGGAGCGTTGTTCAGAACATCTTCCTTCTCCAGCCACTTTCTAGGTTCGTCCTTACGCATGACGTTTTTCAAATCTAATACATGCGTCGTCGGTTCGACATCAGTAGTATCCAACTCATTCAATTGTTCAGCATACGTAATGATATCGTCCAGCTGTTTGGTAAACATGTCCGCCTCTTTTTCACTAATCGCAAGACGCGCCAGATTGGCTACGTGCTTTACTTCTTCCTTGCTGATTCTAGACATAACTAACCCTCCATCGAGTTTTCGTACTCACATAATATTAGATGATACCAAATGATTGATTCAATAAGCAACGTTCAAGTTTTTTCACCTTTCCTATCTTAACATAAAACAATGGATGACTCATCAGAAACTATTAAATAGGAAGGAAGGCATTACCGGAGGAAATTAGTCTGAAAACATGCTATAATGCCCAAGGTACACCTGTTTTCATAACCAGCACATACAACCGCACCTCTGGTTTACTGCCAATGGTGTATGGGTAATGTTTAATGTGCTGTTACAAAGGAGTTCATCAATGCTAGATTACGTTTTGAAAACAAATGATTCTACATCTGAGTATGTTGTTTTTGTCCACGGAATTGGAGGAAACTCCAGGATATTTTATAAACAGATCAAGGCATTTCGAAAGCAATTCAATGTGCTTTCTATCCACTTGCCTGGTCATGGAAAATCGCCAAGCACGACGTCTTATTCAGAAAAAATGACTTTCCAAACAGTAAACGAAGAGATCATCGCTTTAATGAACCATTTAAAAATTCCTAAAGCACATTTTGTTGGCATTTCATTAGGGTCCATGGTGATTCAAAGTTTAATTTCTCATTTCCCAGAACGTGTCAGATCCACAGTTCTTGGCGGATCGATTGTCAGGTTGAACGCACTATCAAAGGGTCTGCTGGTTTTTGGTGAATCAATTAAGAACTTCATGCCCTACCATACCCTTTATAAATTGTTCGCTCAAATTCTGATGCCAAGATCCAACCACAAATCCGGACGTGAAGCATTCGTCCGTGAAGCGAAAAAAATGAAGCGGAAAGACTTCCTGGCCTGGTATAAGGTAGCCAGGCACCCGAAAAAGACGTTAGAAAAAATCCACCGCGCGGCTAAAGTTCCAAAACTATATATCTCCGGGACACAAGATCACCTTTGCATTAAAGATGTGCGAAAGACGGTGAAGCAACTCGAACATGCAAAGCTAGCTGAGATTCCGGAATGCGGACACGTCTGCAACATTGAACAGGCGGACAAGTTCAATGAATTAGCCATCAGCTTCATCAACCAGTATCGCCAGAAGAAACGCGTTCAAAACTCCGTCGCTTTGTAAAATATTCAATCGAGTAGGAGGAGGTGACTAACCTCCGTCCTCTCACACCACCGTACGTACGGACCCGTATACGGCGGTTTCTTTAAGATTGACGTAAGAAAATATATCTTTGATACAAACTGCGAAGCCCTAA
>NZ_JBIEKD010000045.1:0-11434 GCF_043496955.1 Thalassobacillus sp. B23F22_16
TTCGAGTGAGTAAGATCCCTCAGAGACGATGAGGTAGATAGGTCCGAGGTGGAAGCGTGGTGACACGTGGAGCTGACGGATACTAATCGATCGAGGACTTAACTAACCTAATTTCGTGAAAGATGTTCGTCGTTGAATGTTGCTTATCTAGTTTTGAGGGTTTACATATTTTTTATAAAAACCCTTGAAATTTTGGTCAAAGGTGCATATAATATACCTTGTCCTTAAAAAAAGAAAAAAGGGTTGGTGGCGATAGCGGAGAGGCCACACCTGTTCCCATGCCGAACACAGCAGTTAAGCTCTCCAGCGCCGATGGTAGTCGGGTTTATCCCCGTGAGAGTAGGACGCTGCCAAGCCTGTCATATTTCTTTCTAAAGTTATTCCACCGTAGCTCAGTGGTAGAGCAATCGGCTGTTAACCGATCGGTCGTAGGTTCGAATCCTACCGGTGGAGCCATGGAGAGCTGTCCGAGTTGGCCGAAGGAGCACGATTGGAATTCGTGTAGACCGTTACCGCGGTCTCGAGGGTTCGAATCCCTCGCTCTCCGCCATAACATATTGGCCCGTTGGTCAAGTGGTTAAGACACCGCCCTTTCACGGCGGTAACACGGGTTCGAATCCCGTACGGGTCACCACTTACATAGGAGGATTAGCTCAGCTGGGAGAGCACTTGCCTTACAAGCAAGGGGTCGCAGGTTCGAACCCTGCATCCTCCACCATATCATTCACATTTTCAGGTGAATATCGTAAGATATATTGTCTTACATTTTCGTAAGTGCTATAAACTAATGCATTTACACTATCGCGGGGTGGAGCAGTCTGGTAGCTCGTCGGGCTCATAACCCGAAGGTCGCAAGTTCAAATCTTGCCCCCGCAACCAAGTTATTTTCACTTGCATCGTTGATCAATCATCATTGCTAGTGAAAAGATAGTAGTACTGCAAAGTGCAACCAATGGTCCGGTAGTTCAGTTGGTTAGAATGCCTGCCTGTCACGCAGGAGGTCGCGGGTTCGAGTCCCGTCCGGACCGCCATTATTACATTTACATAGTTTCATTAATTCCTAATACTTATGTCGGCTTGGTAGCTCAGTCGGTAGAGCAACGGACTGAAAATCCGTGTGTCGGCGGTTCGATTCCGTCCCAAGCCACCATTATTTCTGATTAGCCGGTCTAGCTCAATTGGTAGAGCAACTGACTTGTAATCAGTAGGTTGGGGGTTCAAGTCCTCTGGCCGGCACCATTGAATGTTTTCCTACAACGTCGAATAGACTTCCTGCTGGAAAACAATAGTAGTGCTGCAAAGTGCACCATTGAACGGTTCCTTTACTACGTTGAATAATCTTCTAAGCTAGGGAACAATAGTAGTGCTGAAAAGTGCACCATTGAAAGTCTTTTTAACTATATGGAGGGATAGCGAAGTTGGCCAAACGCGGCGGACTGTAAATCCGCTCCCATCGGGTTCGTAGGTTCGAGTCCTACTCCCTCCACCATATATAGGGGTATAGTTTAATGGTAAAACGAAGGTCTCCAAAACCTTTGATGTGGGTTCGATTCCTACTACCCCTGCCATTATGGCGGCCGTGGCGAAGGGGTTAACGCACCGGATTGTGGCTCCGGCATTCATGGGTTCGATTCCCATCGGTCGCCCCATTATATTTTTACCTGTTGGCCCATAGCCAAGCGGTAAGGCAGCGGATTTTGATTCCGTCATGCGCTGGTTCGAATCCAGCTGGGCCAGCCATTTAAATTGCGAGAGTAGTTCAGTGGTAGAACACCACCTTGCCAAGGTGGGGGTCGCGGGTTCGAATCCCGTCTCTCGCTCCAAATTTAATTTTCAGGGTATCACAAGGCGGCATAGCCAAGTGGTAAGGCAGAGGTCTGCAAAACCTTTATCACCGGTTCAAATCCGGTTGCCGCCTCCATAAACAATATGCCGGTGTGGCGGAATTGGCAGACGCGCACGACTCAAAATCGTGTTCCTTCGGGAGTGCCGGTTCGACCCCGGCCACCGGTACTACTTAACAATTTATTTGTAAGAGAACTGACTTCTTTCATTTTGAAAGAGTCTTTTTTCTTATTGTCTTACTATATTAGATGCCTTGTACTATTTAATATTTTGCGGATGTGGCGGAACTGGCAGACGCGCTAGATTCAGGGTCTAGTGGTGGCAACACCGTGGGGGTTCGAATCCCTTCATCCGCATCACTAAAAAGGAGAAGTACCCAAGTGGCTGTAAGGGGGCGTACTCGAAATGCGCTAGGGCGGGCAACCGTCGCGTGAGTTCGAATCTCACCTTCTCCGCCAATTTCCTATGCCGGTGTGGCGGAATTGGCAGACGCGCACGACTCAAAATCGTGTGGGTTTATCCCGTGCCGGTTCGACCCCGGCCACCGGTATTTAAATAAGCGTACACAAAAAGTGCTTGCTTCGCTGCAAGCACTTTTTTGCTTTATAACTTCCACTCCTGCGATTTCCAAAGCTTCATCAACAAATCCTCTGATTCTCCAGTATTTCCATTTATGACGAAGGTTTTAGTGAAGAAAGCAGTTTCGACTTCTACCATCCATAACGGCAGATACACCATTTCTTTTTCTTTAATCTCATATCTCGGCTTCTTTAGCACATATTTTCGATTGATTTGTTTTTCCTGGACATCCACTATATACTTTTCTATCAACTCTTGTTTAGTTATCGAAGCCTTTTTTAGTTTTGATGAACTGACTTCTTTTTGTGTGATAGGGGGGACATTTGGAAATAGTCCCCGATAACCTGAACTAGCATCTACAAATAACATGTTTGGTCGTTTTCGCGGTGGAAAGGGTTTTCTGTCTGCAATTTCAAGCATTTTAACGATCCACATCGGGTGATAGACTTTTTCTTTTTTTACAATCCCTTTTTCTATAAGTTCTTTGTTCAATTGTCTGTTTAACTTTAGAGATGGCTTCAAACTTTTATATATATACGCTGGAAGCTCGTGTGTTTCCAGGGTGTCTTCCCCTAATACGTTCACATTCATTATGTCACCTGCTTAAGCGTCAATGTTGGTATGATAACGATCAACTTGTAATTGTATTTCTTCGGATGGTGGTTCTGTCATTAAACTTACAACGATGGTAAGGATAGCAGAGATAGGTGCAGACACCAAATGTTCCGAAACTAATGCGAACGGCAATAATGCCATGATGATGAAGGCCACTGTTCCTCCAATCATTCCCGCCAAAGCTCCTGCTGTATTGGTACGCTTCCACCAAAGTCCTAACACAAGTGGAAAACCAAATGCGGAAAGCATGGCACCACTTACCCAGCCTACCATAACAGCAATCAGTTGAGGTGGATCGATAGCGAAAATGATACCGACTATACTGGCTAAAATCATAACGACAAGCCCTAAGCGAGTGACTGTTTTTTCAGAAGCTTGTTTATTGATATGTTCTTTATAAATATCATGGGCAATCCCTGCAGAAACTGCGAGCAGCATTGCGTCTGCGGAAGACATAATTGCCGCCAGTAAGCCTGCAAGCATGACTCCGGCTAATAATGCAGGCATATAATGCTCAATTACTGAAATGAAAATCATATCCTGGTTGTCCAGGGATTCTGCAATTCCCAGGCTTGCACCAGCGGAGGCGATCACGAATCCGAATATGAATACTGTTACATAAAGAAAACAGGCACCTAAGGCAGAGCGACGGGCAGTTTTAGCATCACGGGCAGCAAAGTTCCTCATTACTGCAGATGGCGATACAACTCCAAACCATAGGAATGCTACAAATAGTCCGAAATAAGACATCCATGGCTGAGTGATCGATCCAAATTGAGGGTCAACCGCTAATGCATCCTGGATAAGGGAACCGACACCACCATGATCCATCAGGATAATGACTGCCAGAATGAACATCCCTATGACCATGACAGCGCCCTGAATCAAGTCTGTGTATGTAATCGCCCACATACCCCCAAGCGCGGCATAAAGGGTGAACCCTAACCCCAGAATGATGACCGCTGTTACATAATCGATACCTAAGACATAAGAACCAATCAGTCCTGAGGCTGTTAACTGCGGAATCATATAGAAGGTCATGCTCAATACGACCAGAATAGCTGAAACTATTTGAACAGATTTTCCGTATCGGGTCTTAAAAAACTCAGGCAATGTTTTTACGCCGGTTCTCCTTATCTGACCGGAAATTAAAAACATGGCAAATGAGGGGATCGCTACCGCTCCAAACCCGTAGGCTAATAAGAATGGTACGCCTAAAGCCACACCGGAACCGACCGCTCCCATTAAGGAGCTCGAACTTGCTACGGCTGCAAAAAAGGCGAACGAGCCAACAAAACTGTTAATTTTGCCCCCGGCAGTCCAGTAATCCCCTTCGGAAGAGTGAGCCCGCTTTGCGAACCATATTCCAATGAAGGTCATGATAATTAAATAAATTGCTAAAATGATTGCTTCCATTACTTGCATGCTTTCTCACTCCCTTTATTCTATTTCTTCTTTTTCTATTTTTTCCATCCATATAACATAAGCTACTGTCAGGGCTAACCAAATGAAGAAGCAGACAAACATAGCCCAGCCAGCTAATGATATACCGCCAATAAATGTCTCTGTTGGCCACCAGATCCATACAAATAAGGACACGAGTGACAGAATAATTACCATTACGATACCAGGGTCTTTCCACTTTTTCCTTGTCAGTTGTTTCATTTCTCTATCTCCTTCCTAGCTGTAAAAGGTTTCATAAATTGCTTTAACTGTTACCAAATCAAAAATAGAGGCACCGACAGACTTGAAAACCATTGTTTTGTCATGGACGTCCGCTGGGCGGTGATTTTCCTGGATAATCTTTTCGAGGTCCCAGGTGTTATCTATATTAGTACGAAGGTCTTTCGCCCGGAGCATATCCCCGGATTCATGTAATGCACTAGCGGCATCCACAAAAATATCATCGGCCTCACGCAATACTTGATCTGAAATTTCCTGCATGTCAGGACGAAATGAGCCAACTCCGACAATTAGTTTCCCTTTCCATTCGGAGGAGTCAAGTTCAGGGAAAACTGGATGTGTGGAAGTAGTGGTTGTTACAACAATATCTGCCTTTTTTACGAGCTCCTCTACGGATGTAACGTGAAAGGTGACCGACGGAAAAGCAGCTTCTGCCCGTTTTTTAAAATTGTGAGCCTTTTCTGCTGTACGATTGAAAATGTATACATCTTTAATATCGCGAGCAGCAAGTCCTGATTGCAAGTGACTCCATCCTTGTGTGCCTGTGCCGATAATCCCTAGTGTTTTCGCATCTTCTTTCGCTAAATACTTCATTCCTAAGCCGCCAAGAGCTCCGGTACGCAAGGAAGTGATGGCGGTAGCATCACATAAAAATAATGGTTCCATCGTTTCACGATTATAAAGGATCATTAATCCATGAATCGTGTCTTTATTTAGCCTGGTGTTGGAGGGAGCAACTCCCACTAATTTTGTTGCATAGTAATTGCCATAAAATGCTGGCATGAGGAGAGCGGTGTTACTCCCATCTTCGATATGCATACGATCTGGAGATATGTAGTCTTCTTGTTTGTCGTTGTAGAAGCCTTCGATTGCTTCCATTGTTTCTTTCATAGAAAATTTTTTCTTGATTGCTTCTGCTGTAATTACTTCCATCTGCCATTCTCCTTTCTGTATACTTTAAGATATTAACAAAGTTTTCTGAAAAGTTAAACCGATTACATAGCAGGGAAGGTACATCACCTGTACAACGATTTGAAGCATTAGCTTTTTAAAGTTCTTAATCGTATGATTAATACAGAGTGACACAACCTAAATAACCAGGAAGAAATGAGAGAGTGATGGTATGAAAAAAGAAGACAAAAATCAATTGAAATACGCCCAGCAGCACCTAGCAAATGAGCGTACCTACCTGGCATGGGTTCGTACTGTCATCGCTATTGTAGGGATTGGCTTTTTAAATACAAGTCTGCATTTTACAATCGGCGTACAGCGAAACAGTACCATCGATATGATCAGCCTGGCCTTAGGTGTGTTTGCAGTCTTGTTAGGTTTCATTATCATCGTTTTAGCAACTGTCGCTTATTTCAATAAAAAGAAACAGATCATGAATGATGAAAGCTTCACTCCATCCAATACATCTGTTTCATTAGTCTCTGCATTGATGATTATTATCTTAATATTTATCCTGGCGTATTTCTTATATTTAGAAAGCTGAGTAAGGACACTGTGGCTATTTCGGTGTCTTTTTTCTTTTAGATTAACTTTTAATTATTATGATAGTGAAAACGTGATAAATATCACAGCCTCCTTAAGTTTTCTCCTTTATCCTATTAGTATATTCACCATACAGGAGGTAGGCACAATGAAGCCTTTACTCAATAGATTAGAAGAAAATGAAAGGGAACTGCTGCTTGCGAACTCCAGGGAACTCACTGTTAAACGCGGGGAGATTATTTTTGAAGAAGGATCCGTAGCTTCCGACCTCTATTTTATTATGGATGGGACCATTCGTGTTCATAAGCAAATGAAACAAAATAAAGAAGTGACTGTGTTTCTACGTAAAGCTGATGATGCATTTGGGGAGATCGGGATTTTTTCCAGTGAATTTTATTCTTGTTCTGCTGTTGCATTAACCGACGCTTCCTTGCTTTATATTTCTAAAAGCGACATGGAAACGTTAATGGCTCAAAATGGGCGTCTTGCATTGCAGATTACCAAATGGCTCGCCGAGTCACTGGAAGCCAGCAAAGCAAAACTGCGTGACTATTTGGTCTTTGGTTCGGAAGGGGCGGTCGCTTCGATTTTCATTCGGTTAAGCAACATGTATGGGAAAGAGACTGCCAGGGGAATAGAAATTACTGAGCCTGTGGTTGTCCAGGATGTGGCTAAATACGTAGGGATTACTAGAGAAACGGCCAGCAGGGTAATTAGTAAATGGAAAGACCAGGGGCTTATTGAAAATGAGGCTAAAAAATTTCTTATCTGTGATATCGAGTACTTCCGTTCTTTGTTGATGTGCGATTTATGTGGAGTTCGAAACTGTACGCTATAAAAAGAGGTGATAAGCCTCTTTTTAGTTTGCAATCAGTTTTTTGATGTATCGCTGGCTAATATTTTTCCAGCAAATTTTCGACAAAAAATTTAAAAATTCCATTGCAGCACTTTATTACGCTTGTTATAATGAAAAATGTAATTTCGAAAAGGGGACTCTTCAAAAGTTTTCATGCGGGTGTAGTTTAGTGGTAAAACCTCAGCCACGAGCAAAGCATCCACCGAGTAAACTGCGAGTTGCCTCGACGGATATAGCTTCATTGAATCAGCTAGTAGAGGAAGAGGCATGACTGTTCGTGAGCAGCACAGGAGCAATAGACTTTTTAGTATGCGGGTGTAGTTTAGTGGTAAAACCTCAGCCTTCCAAGCTGATGATGTGGGTTCGATTCCCATCACCCGCTCTTATTGCCGCATAGTTCCGGCAATTGATTTATTACCCCAATCAAGTTAACCAACGCAGTGTTTCGTTCTAGGTGACAACGAAGCATTGCGTTTTTTATGTTGGAAAAATGGCTAGGCTAAATAGTAGATTGATTCGATTAATTGGATTGGAGAGGTTCATTATGAATAAACTTCAACAGCAATTACGGCAAATAGATGGTAAAAGTTATAAAGGATATAAGCAGTTACAAGGTAATTATCAATTCGAGCGTTATAAACTTTGGATT
The DNA here is from genome assembly GCF_043496955.1 of Thalassobacillus sp. B23F22_16. Lineage (NCBI taxonomy): Bacteria > Bacillati > Bacillota > Bacilli > Caryophanales > Bacillaceae > Thalassobacillus > Thalassobacillus sp. B23F22_16. The sequence goes on from NZ_JBIEKD010000045.1 coordinate 7,722, forward strand.
GATTATGTTCAGGGAGATCCGTTTGCGGCTCCGTCAAAAATCCGGATACAGATTCCTTTTAAGGAGCGTCCAATCAAACTAGAATGGCGGCAAGGTAGGAATCGCCGCATTTATGCAGAAGATGTGATAACAAGAAAAGTTGCCAAGGCTATACTGAAGCTGAATGCTAATGTGAAAGGGTCAGGTAAAAGTGGACTTGTAGCGATCGACCGGCCAGGACAGGAAATTCTGGAACGGACTGCTGTGGACTTGAATGAAGATCATATGATTATCTGCCTATCTATCGGGCTGCCTGCAAATGGCAGACGGATCAATGGCAAGCAGGCAGAGAAATTATTCTTTCAAGTGCTGCCACAACTGATGGATCACTCCGTTTTCAGCATAAATGATCAGGAGATTGAAGACGTGGTCAGGCTTTCCGATCAGCATGAGGCTATTCGTAACGAAATGGAAGCGAATGATTGGGTTTCCTTCGTTGCGGATGGGGCTGTCCTTCCGCGGAAAAGTGGGGTCAGTGACCGTCCGATGGAAGGGGCGGTATCATTTCAAAGTCCGGGGCAAGACCGTGTGTCGATCAACTTGCCACACCGTAATGAACCGGTGACAGGCATGGCTTTGAAGAAAGGAATCACCTTAATCGTCGGGGGAGGGTACCATGGTAAAAGTACCCTGTTGAATGCAGTTGAACGTGGGGTGTATCCTCATATTAAAGGGGATGGGCGAGAATATGTTCTGACGGATCCAGCTGCTGTAAAAGTCCGGGCAGAAGATGGTCGCAGAGTTTCTACGGTAAATATTTCACCCTTCATCAAAAAACTTCCTCATGGGACGGACACAACAGGTTTTTCAACAGATAATGCCAGCGGGAGCACCTCGCAGGCTGCGAATGTAGTAGAGGCATTAGAGGCAGGGGCTTCGACCTTATTGATAGATGAAGATACAAGTGCGACGAACTTCATGATTCGGGACGAAAGAATGCAACAGCTGGTCGTGAAAGAAAAAGAGCCGATCACCCCATTCATCGATAAAATCAAGCAGCTTCGTGATGAACTTGATGTATCCACTATTCTTGTCATGGGTGGTTCTGGTGATTATTTTGATGCTGCTGATCAGGTTATTATGATGGATCAATACCTGCCTTATAATGTAACGGAAAAGGCGAAAGAAATTGCCGATCGACATCCCCAGCAACGCCAAGCAGATAAAGATATTACCTTTGGAGAGGTAACAGAACGCAGGTTTTTGCCTAGCAGCCTGCAAACACAAAAAGGGCGAAAGTCAAAAGTACAATCGAAGAGCAAATCGATGATTCTAAAAGGAAATACCGAGATTTCTCTCCATTATGTCGAGCAGCTGGTAGATCAATCCCAAACGAGGATGATTGCGGATATGCTGCTTCATCTTGATAAAAAAGGCTGGCTGGAAAAAGAATGGTCATTAAAAGAACTGCTAGATGCTATAGAAAATCAGTTGAACGAAAAAGGGTTGTCTTCTTTTGCTCCGTTTCAAGGCCAGCATCCAGGCGAATTGGCTAGGCCGCGGCGGTTTGAAATCGCCGCGACTTTAAACCGGATGAGGACAGCAAAGGTTAAACCTTTATCATAACGAATGAGAAAGGAGGGATAAGGATGGATTATCAACAATTAAAGGATGAAGTCATCGCCTATAGTAAGGAAATCGGAATCGATAAGATTGGATTTGCTTCTGTAGATGTGTTCGGTGAATTGAAAGCACGGCTCAAGAGACAGGAAGAGCTTTCTTATCAGTCAGGATTTGAAAAGGGAAGTATCGAAGAACGTACCGAACCGGCCCGATTATTACCAGAAGCCCAATCGATCATTTCGATTGCTTTAGCTTATCCCTCTAAAATGAAAGATGCACCCAAAAGTAAAAAGGGTGACCGGCGGGGGATCTTCTGCCGGGCTTCGTGGGGGAAAGATTACCACGATGTCCTGCGGGACCGTCTGCAAAAGCTCGGTGAGTTTTTAACAGAGAGATTCCCGGAAGTCAGCATCAAATCGATGGTAGACACAGGGGAACTTGCCGATCGCGCCGTAGCGGAACGTGCTGGAATTGGATTCAGCGGCAAAAACTGCGCAATCATCACGCCGGAGTTTGGTTCCTATGTCTATCTCGGGGAAATGATTACAAATATTCCGTTTGCACCGGATGAACCTGTCGAGGATAGCTGCGGCGACTGTAATATCTGTGTAGATGCTTGTCCGACTGGAGCCCTTGTCCAGGGCGGACAACTTGACGCCAATAAGTGCATCGCATTTTTGACACAGACAAAGGGGTTTCTTGCGGATGAATATCGTGTGAAGATTGGCAACCGTTTATATGGTTGTGACACATGTCAGACGGTTTGTCCGAAAAATAAAAAGAAAGATTTTCACCTGCATGAGGAGTTTGAACCGGACCCAGAAGTGACCAAGCCGAGGCTGAAGCCATTGCTTTCGATATCGAACAGGGAGTTCAAGGAGCAGTTCGGTCCGATTGCCGGTTCATGGCGTGGCAAGAAGCCGATTCAGCGAAATGCAATTCTTGCATTAGGACACTACAAAGATGAAACGGCAGTAGACGATTTAATTCGATTAATGAAAGAAGACCCACGTCCGGTCATTCGTGGAACGGCTGCCTGGTCCCTTGGGAAAATCGGCTCCCCTGGGGTATTCGAGGCTATTGAAGCGGCAATGGAAAAGGAAACGGATAAGCAAGTTAAATTTGAAATGGAAAAAGGGCTTGGATTTCAGCTGAATTAACAGAAAACTTCTTCCCATCTTTGCATTTCTCTAGTATAATAAAACAAACTTTTCAAAAGAAGGGGTTGTTTATGACTAAACGTTCCTTTCTTTATTATGATGAATTGGAAACTCCACTAGGTACGATGACATTAGTCGCTGACAAAGACGGTGTCTGTCGCATCGATTATGGAAGCTATCAAGAATTAGCAACACATCATAATAATTGGGCGAGACAGTATTTCCTATGTCCGAAATTTGTTCAGGATGGTGAGTTGTTAGAAGCGGCCATTAAGGAGTTCCAAGAGTATTTTCAAGGAACCAGACATCATTTCTCCTTTGATTACCAAATGTATGGAACCCCTTTTCAACAAAAGGTATGGAAGGCGTTATCCACAGAAATCCCTTATGGCGAAACACGATCGTACAAAGATATTGCAAAAGCGATTCAGTCTCCGAAAGCAATTCGGGCTGTAGGGGGAGCGATCAACCGCAATCCATTATCCATCATTATTCCATGTCATCGTGTCATTGGATCAAATGGTAAATTAGTAGGCTATAACGGTGGGCTAGAGAAGAAAAGAAAATTATTGGAGTTGGAAATGCCGCAAATGCTTTTCAACTTTTAACTGCTAAGTCGTGCGTTGGACCCGTCCAATCACGACTTTTTTGTGTAGATCTACCAAAAGCCCTTATTCAATAAAAGGGACGAAAAGTCGAAGACTTGATTTCGAGATGTTTGCCTGCATAACGGTCCGGTGGGGAACGACTCCCTTTCCGCGGACATGCGCTGAGCCTCCTCAGACTTCGTCTTCCGGGGTCTCACCTGTCATGCTCATCCCGCAGGAGATTCCTGTGGGATTCAGTAGAAGGATCCTTGAATGAAAAAAAGCCCTCCGTTATGATGCATTTGTACCCAAATACAAACATCAAAAGGAGGACTTCCCCTTGAATTCTAATAGGAATGCTAAA
>NZ_JBIEKD010000046.1:0-10177 GCF_043496955.1 Thalassobacillus sp. B23F22_16
GTCCCTTTGTTTTCCTTAATATTGAAGAAAAGGAATAACTTGTTTAACAAATGGAGTATAAAAATTTTTTTAAGGTGTTAAAACGATCCATAACCCTTGGTGTATCAACATTTCCGGAGGGAGTCTCACCCTTCCCCCACGACCCTCGCCATATAAGATACTCGAAATGGTGTTTAGAAAGTCCAGCCCTTTTTTGGGATGAAAATCCTATTGCAATGGTAAATTGACCGTGTTTTCTGCTCCAAAAGCACGCTATTTTCTGATCGAAGTTTCGAGAAACTAACGAACGTATGGTGGTTGGGAAAACGGTGAGACTCCAGTGGGATGAACATGAGCGGTGAGATCCCGCAAGGCGAAGCCTGAGGAAGCTCACCACATGCCCACGGAAAGCGAGCCGTTTTCCCAGCCACCATAATTACTACCTAACGTCTCGAAACTGAGTCTACAGCAAAAGGGAGCTTTAATTGGAAAAGCAAAACTTATATTAACAGCCAGTCATTCTGTAGTCGCAATCCTAATATTCAACATACCAGTTGTAAATAGTTGATGTATGAGCTGAGAAAGACGAAAATAAGGTAAGGAAAAAGATGAATTTATAGTATACAATGAGTGGAAAGAAGGGAGATGGGACAATGGCCGAACTATGGTATGGAGGCAAGATTTATACGATGGAGCGAGAGAACGACTGGGTAGAAGCAGTAGTTACCGATAAGGGAAAAATCATAGCGGTAGGCGACAGTCAACAATTGTACCGTACATATGGAGATCAACTTACCAAAGAATATAACCTGATGGGCCAGGTCATGTATCCTGGCTTCGTAGATAGCCATTTGCATATTATTGGACATGGAGAGCGGCTGCAGCGGCTCGATTTGTCGTTTATGAAGTCCGCTGAAGAAGTGAAGTGGGCGTTAAAACAGCACGCAGAGCAGGTTCCCAAAGGCGAATGGATCATTGGGGAGGGATGGAACGAAAATCAATGGAGTGACCAGCGGATTATCTATAAGGATGAACTGGATGAGATTACAAATGAACATCCCATGATGTTGACACGCATCTGCCGTCATGCACTGCTGGCTAATTCTAAGGCAATGGAACTTGCTGGTGTTACAGCTGCTACAAATGATCCTCAGGGCGGTCTGATTGTACGGTCGGACGCTGGTGAACCCCTTGGTTATTTTCATGACCAGGCACAGGAGCTGATCAAGCAGGCAATGCCGGAAGTCACCCCTCAATATTTGGAACGGGCTCTGACATTAGCTGTAAATGATATGCATCGGCATGGATTGGTAGGCGGACATACGGAAGATTTAAATTATTATGGCGGCTTCCAAAAAACATTTGATGCTTTCTGTAAAGTCATTGATGGAAACCAACTGAAATTCCGGGCACATTTACTTGTCCATCACGAGGTAGTGGAAGACATGCATGACAATGGGTATCGATATAAAAGCGGTACAGAATTCGTGGAATTAGGAGCCGTGAAGATCTTTTCGGACGGTGCCCTTGGTGGCAGGACGGCTTGGTTGTCCGAAGCGTATGCCGATGACCCATTGAATGAAGGAGTAGCTATACACGAAAAAGCACAGTTAGAAGCGCTTGTTCAGCAGGCAAGAAAAAAACGAATGCCAGTGGCTGTACATGCGATTGGTGATCAGGCTGTAGAAACAATAGCCGAGATTCTCCACGACAATCCACTGGATAGTGGGGAAAGAGATCGGATTATCCATGCACAAATATTACGGGATGAACTATATGATAAGCTGACAAAGCTGAATGTTATTTTAGATTTACAGCCGACTTTTGTAGCATCAGATTTTCCGTGGGTCATCGAGAGAATTGGAAAACATCGGCTGACACATGCTTATGCATGGAAAACATTGTTAGATAAAGGGATACCTTGTGCGGGTGGTTCTGATGCCCCGATTGAAGAAATTAACCCGTTATTAGGTATCCGCGCGGCAGTCGAGCGTAGAGCCAGTTTTGATCAGAAAATATATAATGCTTCCCAACAGCTCTCCATGTATGAAGCGATTTCTCTTTATACAAGTGGAAGTGCGTATGCTATCCGTCATGAAAATGACCGAGGTAAGATTAAAGAAGGCTACACAGCAGATTTCACTGTGTTAGATAGGGACCTGTTTACGTTAGCTCCCCATGAAATAGGCGATACAAACGTAACAATGACGATTGTAGACGGGGATGTAATGTATCAGCGGACATAAAAAAACAGAAGCCTGACACATCTCCCTGTGTCAGGCTTCTGATTAAAGTACTTCACCCTGCTCCAGCACTTACTTTGTGGCTTAAAGGAATGTGCGCTGGACGCGGTCCCAGAAGGTGTTATCTTTCATTTTAACGGTTTTGATGACTCGGTCACTTAATTGGATAGATAACTCCTTGATGTTTCTGATGGAGTATGCTTCGTTGTCCATCCCAATGATCGGATAGTCATTTCCATCCTGCTGCACTTTAAGTTTCAATGTGCGTTCATTGCCAAGGACAAATGGTGAGCCCAATGTGCGGTAGCGATTATTGTTTAAAGAAGCAAGTTCGCTGACCTGGAAACATGGGAGTTTTGGATCGATGACAGCTCCTTTGGTTGATTTGTTATAACCTGTACTTCCAGTTGGTGTTGAGACTACCAGGCCATCACCTCGGAAGGTTTCAAACTGGCGCCCATCGATGAATACATCAATTACGATCGTCTTAATTAATGTTGAACGTACACTGCATTCATTCAGGCAAAGCATGGTAGACTCGTTATTGACTGTAGTTTCTATGACGGGGAATCTTCTCACTTCCAGGTCGGCATTTACCATCGAATCAACCATTTTATCAAAGTCGTCGATATTGAAATCACAATAAAGACCTGCCTCATCTTCTCTGCGAACACCTACATATAAGCAATCCTGCCGGAAACCCGTTTTCCTGACTGCTTGCAGGAACGTCCCATCTCCGCCGACACTGACAATGATATTGGCGTCCTGTGGATCCTCTAATATAGTAAAGCCATTCTCTTCTGCTAAACGAAATAAAGGCTTTAGTTTTTCATCGAGCTCTTCATTAGGCGGGTAATAAAAGTATAGATTTTGTCTGTCATTAGCCATTATGTATGCCTCCCTCTACATGGTAATCCTTATTTTATCATCTCTGACTGTGAAGTGGAAATGCTAAGAGAGATGGTCGCCTATTTAAAATTAAGGTAAGTTTACAACCGTACAGAATTTAAGAATTGTCTATAATATCTTTTGGGAAAATCTGAGTTTTCTTTAAAATATTGATGATAGATGTTTATTAGGATGGTCATCTGAGGATACTAGTATGCAGGTGAGGCTCATGAAATGGATATTGATTAGCTTGATTGTGTTAATTATCATTGTGACCGGTTTATTGTTCATGAAGATATCATTACGTTTTCATTTAAAAATATTGCCAGAAGACAAGCGTCTGACTTTAGTCGCTTATTTCGGCTTTCTTCCTGTTTTCCGCCGCCAAATAGATTTTTCGCGGATAGTAGAAAATGAAGAAGAGTGGGCTAAAGTTGAAAAGAAAGCAGAAGAAATTTGGAAGGATAAAGTTTCGGAAGGGAAAGTTAAAAGGAGCCTTTCTTTCTCTCAGGTTATGGAATTGGGAAGGGTCATAACCGTACATAAAATGGATAGTATCATGCGTGTAGGCACGGGAATGGCTTCATCAACAGGATCCTTGGCTGGAGGGTTGATGGCTTTAGGGGCTCTTTTGGAACAGTTGCTCGACCAATTGTTTACCATAAAAAAACCAGCTAAATTCCGTGTGGAACCGTCGTTTCAAATGCCCTGTTTCCATGTACTTGCCGATGGTATATTTTCATTTCGTCTGGGCAAAGCTATATATGTGTGGTTACGATACGTGAACAGAAAAGCTGAGTAAGCGAGATGACAAGCAGGAGGTAATAACATGGATGAGCATCCGATTCAAGGTCTGATGACCACAGCAATGGATAGTCTTAAAGAAATGATTGATGTTAATACAATCGTAGGTGAACCGGTCGAGTCCCCTGATGGAAGCATCATCATACCTGTGTCCAGGGTAGGCTTTGGATTTGCTGCCGGCGGCAGTGAGTTCAAACCTAAAAGCGGAAGCGATCAAGGGCAGGACAGCGGACAGGGGCAGTCTGATATGGAACTGCCTTTTGGAGGTGGAAGCGGGGGCGGAGTCTCTATTACCCCGATTGCATTTTTAGTTGTCAGAAAACAAGGAGTCCAAATGATCCATTTGAACGAACAGACCCACTTATATGAACGAATGCTTGACTTGGCACCGCCAGTCATTGAGAAGATACAGGAGATACTGCAAAAAGGTAATAAAAGTGGAAGCCAGCAGGAATCGAGGTCGAGACGTTCTTCTTCCGATCTTTTATAGGTTAATATTAGACATTGAAACAAACTGCCTTCATAATAAAAGATAGGCAGTTTTTTTTTGGGTAACTAAATTTTAATGGATGCAAGGAGGACGATGAAATGGCTTCAATTACATTTAAAGAAAACCCGGTTACACTAGTTGGAGAAGAAGTAAAGGCAGGGGACAAGGCACCTGATTTTAAAGTACTGGCAAATGACCTAAGTGAAGTTACATTGGATGATTACCAGGGCAGCGTGAAATTGATCAGTGTAGTTCCTTCTCTTGATACTGGAGTTTGTGCGGAGCAGACGCGTCGTTTCAACGAAGAAGCTACTAGCCTGGGGGATGTCAAAGTATTGACCATCAGTATGGATTTACCGTTCGCTCAAAAGCGCTGGTGTGGTGCGGAAGGTATCGAGAATGTTGATACGTTGTCAGATCATCGTGATGCTTCTTTCGGTAAGGCATATGGTGTATTGATTGAAGAACTGCGTCTCCTGGCTCGAGCCGTTTTTGTTGTTGATTCCGAGAATAAAGTCACTTATGCAGAGTATGTCAGCGAAGCAACGAACCATCCTGATTATGAATCAGCGATCGCTGCGGTTGAACAGGCCAAGTAAGTTGACTGCCATTACACGAAAATGTATCATCGGAATGTAAATAGGATATCGATTGAATCAACATGGCGCATTTCTAAAAATGAATGCGCCATTTGCTTGTTTATAAACTTTGAATCATAGGAAAGTGCAGGGGTAAAGTAAGGAGGAGACGTCAATGGACCATAAACATGTAGAAGAACTCTTTGAATGGATCGATGAAGCGGCGACAGCTATCGAATATCAGGAAAACAGCACCTATTTAGAAGCTGTTGCAGATGCCCTGGATGTTTTATTTCATCAAACACCCTTTGATGATATGGCTGAGCTGTTAAAACAGCAGCTAGAAAAGCATTTAAAAGACATTGAGCTGAACAAGTATGAAAAAGAGGAAATCCGGAAATCGACACAGCTTGCGATATTAAAAGGGATGAAGGGAGCCACTCAGCAGCAGCATCTTATCACCCCCGATACGGTGGCTATGTTTATGGGGTATTTAACTCAGCGTTTATTTCCTGGTGAAAAGGAATTACGAATTTTCGATCCTGCCTGCGGTACTGCTAATTTGCTGACTGCAGTATTAAACCAGCTGGATAAGAAGGTTGCTGCTTATGGAAGTGATGTGGATGAAACGCTGATGAAGCTGGCCTTGGCAAATGCCAACCTTCAAAAGAGTGAAATAGAATTTTTCCATCAGGACAGCTTGCGGCCGTTTCTGTTAGAGCCAGTCGATTTTGTTTTAGCTGACCTTCCTGTTGGTTATTATCCTGATGAAGTCCAGGCGAAAGAGTTTACGTTACACGCGGAGGAAGGATATTCTTACTCTCATCATTTATTCATCGAGCAAGGGCTCCGGTATACAAAGCCAGGCGGATTTTTGATGTTCATCATTCCTAACTTTTTGTTTGAGAGTGATCAGGCCCAGCAGCTGAATGAGTTTCTCAGAGAGCAGGCTCACATTTTCGGGATGCTTCAGCTGCCAGAAAGCCTGTTTAAAGAAGAAAAACATGCCAAAAGTATCCTGATTCTGCAAAAAAAGGGAGAAGGGTCTAAAGCACCGAAAGAGGCCTTGCTTGCGAAGCTTCCTTCCTTTAAGAATCACACCGCAATGGCTGACATACTGGGTCAAATCAATCAATGGTTCGAAAAAAATCATTCTTCCTAATTATGTGAAAATAAAGATTTTCTTGCGTAAACGTTACCATTTACCCTTGCATCTTGAAAATGTCTACGCCGGGTGATTAAATGGTAGTGGAAAGAAACAAGAGAGCCTAATTTAAGGGGATGAACAACCTTGAGTAAAATCATAGCTATTAATGCCGGCAGTTCTTCATTAAAGTTTCAACTGATGGAAATGCCGGAAGAAACTGTAATCACGAAAGGTTTAGTTGAGCGAATCGGCATCAACGATTCTATCTTTACTATAGAAGTGGGCGCCGAAAAAGTAACGACCACACAGGATATTGCTGACCATGCAGAAGCTGTCAAAATGCTTTTGGGGAAATTAACTTCTACAGGTATTATCGATTCTCTGGATGAAATCGATGGCGTAGGTCATCGTGTTGTCCATGGTGGAGAGCGGTTCAGTGATTCCGTTCTGATCACGGATGAAGTCATTAGAGAAATTGAAGAAGTTTCTGACTTGGCTCCACTTCATAATCCGGCTAACTTAACGGGCATCCGGGCATTTAAACAGGTACTACCGGAAGTACCATCGGTGGCGGTATTCGATACAGCTTTTCATCAAACAATGCCAGAACAATCGTATTTATATAGCTTGCCGTATGAGTATTATGAAAAGTATGGCATACGTAAATATGGCTTCCATGGTACTTCACATAAGTACGTTTCCGAACGAGCGGCTGAAATGCTAGGTTTGCCGATCGAACAGCTGCGCGTAATCTCCTGCCACCTAGGTAACGGAGCGAGTATAGCGGCAATCGAAGGCGGAAAATCCATCGATACTTCTATGGGATTCACTCCATTGGCTGGTGTAACGATGGGGACACGCTCCGGGAATATCGACCCTGCTTTGATTCCTTATATCATGGACAAGACAGGCAAAACTGCTGCGGAAGTGATGAATGTATTAAATAAGGAAAGCGGTATGCTTGCACTTTCCGGCTTCTCCAGTGACTTGCGTGATATTGAAGAAAAAGCTTCTGATGGAGAAGAGCGTGCAGAATTGGCTTTAGAAGTATTTGCAGCACGCATCCATAAATATATTGGCTCTTATGCCTCTCGCATGCATGGAGTGGATGCAATTATCTTTACGGCGGGTGTAGGAGAAAACAGTACAGCAATCCGTGAACGCGTCCTGAAAGGGCTGGAGTTCATGGGTGTTTACTGGGATCCTTCTCTTAATAAAGTCCGTGGAAAAGAAGCTTTTGTAAACTATCCACATTCACCAGTAAAAGTGATGATTATTCCAACCAACGAAGAAGTCATGATTGCTCGTGATACGGTTCGTCTATCCAGTTAATCTATAACAAGGTATCCAGCTCTTAAGGGTTGGATACCTGGTTTTCTTATATAGCAGATTTTCTTTTTTCTCCTATTCAAGCTAGAATAAGAATAGACATGTAAGAGAGGATGGGAGGAACCACAATGAGTGACAAAAAAGTGAGTAAAGACATCCAACTGTGGAAAAGACATTATACCGATTACCAGCCCAACGATTTTGAGCGGATGTATGATGCCTGGATCAATCAGACGTTTGAAAATATCGACCCAAAATGGAAAAAGCTATTTTTTAGTAATTTGGATAATTACTTATTCCATACCCATGCCTTCATCCAGGGCACCTCTTTTCAGAATGATGCAAGAGAGCGTATTATTACGGTAGGACGGGTATTTGATCCGGAAATTGAACAAATTTCCGACTTGGACGTTTTATCGGTCGATCGACTTACATATATCGCACAACAGCAGATTTCACGAATTCGGCTTTATTCTTTCGCTCAGGGCGGCCTTACAGGAACAGGCGGCTTGTTATTGTTCGGAATTGATTTTCCATTAATGATGGGGATGAACCTGAGGGCTGTACAGATGATTGGGTTGTCTTTTGGTCATGAAATGAACCACCCATACGAAATGATGCTTTCTCTTCGGGTCTTCCATGCCGCAACTTTACCGAAACGAATGCAGAAAAAGGCATGGGATGAACTTATCAAGGAAATAAGAAATGATAGACACCCGTATGTGTTTGAAGGCGCAGACGAGCTGACTGATGAATCCTGGCTGGAGCAGCCACTTAAGCAAGTGTTTAAATCTTTGTTTATCATGATGTTCCGAAAAAAAGTGATCCAGGGTCTCCCGTTAGTCAGTATGGGAGTGGGAGCTGTAGTCAATTATCGTCTGACTCGAAGGGTATCCGAATTCGCTCTAAGATTTTATCAATATCGGTATTTACTAGAACAAGAAGGTGGGGAGAACCATGTCCGTTGAACAACATAAACAAGAAGCAAAACTCTCTATCAGCTGCATGGTTATTACAGTCAGTGACACAAGAACTAAAGAAACAGATAAAAGTGGGGACTTAATGATCGATTATCTGACCTCGCATGGCCATCATATCGTTGATCATCGAATAGTAAAAGACGAGGAACAAGCGATAAGAGCAGCGGTTAGTGATGGTTGTGAAGACCCTAAAGTAGAGGCGGTTCTGACAAATGGCGGTACAGGGATCGCCAAACGTGATGTGACAATTGAAACAGTGGCTGCCCTGTTTGATAAGGAGATCACTGGCTTCGGGGAACTGTTCCGTATGCTGAGTTACACAGAAGATATCGGCTCAGCTGCGATACTCTCCCGTGCGATCGCCGGTGTAAGCGGGGATACTGCAATTTTTTCGACACCCGGGTCGAGCGGAGCGGTGAAATTGGCGATGGATAAGCTGATCATTCCTGAACTTAGCCACATCGTACGTGAAATCCAAAAAGATATCTAAAGTTAACCCTGCCTCTCTTATTTGATAGGCAGGGTTTTTTCGTTGTTTTTGGATGACGTAATGTGAGGGTTCGTCCGGTACCATATCCATAAGTCATTGATTGTAGAAGCAAACTCGCTGATTTGATTGTTCAAACGACAGGATGCTTCGAAATCATCTTCACGGTTAAGATTATAAAGGCATTGGTCTATTTCTCTCTCCAGCTCCTTGACTCTATCCGGTATTGCTCCCCTATGATTTTCCCATTCAGCTAATATAATTGCCTGTTGCTCAATGGAATAGGAAGAGAATGAGCGGGGAAGTTGCGGTACAGAAATCCCGAGCCGTGAATCATAGGTGAAAAAATGTTCCATAAAGTCTCCAATCCATTATTTTTGTTCTGGCATCCGTACAACCAGTACATCACATTTGGCATATCGGGTAATATGTTCCGATACACTTCCGATGAAGAAGCGTTCCATAGCATTTAACCCGGTAGCTCCACAGATAATTAAGTCTGCTTTGTATTTTGGTGCTACATCTTTTGCAATTTTAATTTTAGGTGAACCATATTCAACATCGATTATGATATTGTCGACTCCTGCTGCTTTTGCTTTGTCCTGATATTCATCCAACAGCTCTTTCGCGTAACCTTCCGCGCGAATAGCAAGAGACCTGTCATAGGCTTCGACTGTTGCAAAGGCGCGTGTGTCGACTACATGGGAAAGAATCAGCTGGGCATCATTTCGTTTGGCGATATCTATCGCTTTTTTAAAAGCGTATTCAGCAGCGTTAGAACCATCAATAGCTACCACAATATGGCTATATTCAAATGACATAGGAAACGCTCCCTTCCTTTTTATACTTCTATTATAACATGCAGAATGTTATTAATGTAAACGTTGTCAGTGATGAAAATATACACTTTTGTGAACATTATTAATGGAGGTGGAAAATATGAAAAAAGACAAGAAGCTATTCAGGCAAGAAACGGGAACCCCGGAAGAAGGAATTAATGAAAGCTATCAGACAGGAAATATTGAATTCCAGCCACGTAAAGAAAAGCAGCATAAGAGTGACAGACATGACAACCCCGGATCGGATCGAATCAGAGGCGGCATGGCATAGTATTTCCATGCTGCCTTTTTGTGTGTGCCCGGCATGTGCGCACGCTTTAGGGTTCAAGTCCCGAGCGGTGAAGGTCATTGTAACCGTTAGCTGAAGGCAAGGGTGTCTGGGACGACCTGGAATCTGAAGGAAGCTGGAGGCA
>NZ_JBIEKD010000047.1:0-8990 GCF_043496955.1 Thalassobacillus sp. B23F22_16
TAGGGCTTCGCAGTTTGTATCAAAGATATATTTTCTTACGTCAATCTTAAAGAAACCGCCGTATACGGGTCCGTACGTACGGTGGTGTGAGAGGACGGAGGTTAGTCACCTCCTCCTACTCGATTAAAAAGCGTCACATGTGAACCATTTTCGCTTTATGTAGTAAAGTAGAGGTAGCATGTATAGTTTATCATCTTGAGATCAGCGAAATGCTGGGATATTTACATAAAAAACAGCTGATTGTCAAAGACTGAAGGGGGAATCATTATGCGCCATGCGCTGATTACGGCCGGGACAAAAGGACTGGGTAAAGTAGTGACTACACGTTTCTTAGAGAAGGGACATTCTGTAACGGTCACCTATCGTACTGACCGTAATAAAGCGGAACAGCTTCTGGAAGAATGGCCAGAGGAGCACAGCCGCATTCAGATTATCCAGGCAGACGTAACAAAAAAAGAGGATCTGATCAGGCTTGTTCAGGAAACCGTGGACCGTTTTGGGAGGATTGATTATTTGATCAATAATGCGGGTCCTTACATCTTTGAACGTAAGAAATTACTCGATTATACACAGGAGGAATGGGACGCTATGATCCGTGGTAACCTGGATGCTTCCTTTCATTTATTTCAACAGGTTGCCCCTTATATGAGAAAGCAGCAATTCGGCCGAATCATCAATTACGGGTTTCAAGGGGCTGGTGCAGCATCAGGATGGATCTATCGTTCTGCTTTTGCAGCTGCTAAAGTCGGATTGGTTTCCCTGACGAAAACGATAGCTTTTGAAGAAGCGGAAAATGGCATTACATCCAACATGGTTTGTCCAGGAAATATTACGGGAGACATGAAGGAAACAACAATTGCAGAAAGCCGCAAATACCATGATGAACATACTCCAATAGGCCGGTCAGGTACAGGAGAAGATATCGCCCGTACCATCGAATTTTTATGCGATAAAGACAGCGACATGATAACCGGAGCCGTCTATGAGGTGACCGGAGGACTGGATGTCATCCACCGTCATCGATGATGGTGTAAATTTTGTCGATTTAAAATGTAAAAAAGTAAGATATTTGTTACAATGTAAAGGCTTACATTTGTGTCATCTATCCACTCGACACAAATAATGGTATAGTGATTGTGATAAGGGAAGGACAAGAGTCCTAGAACAATGGATTGGGAGGTAAATGAATATGAAAATCGGAGTACCCAGAGAGATAAAAAACAATGAAAATCGCGTTGCTATGACTCCGGCCGGGGTTATTTCTTTGACAAATGCCGGTCATGAAGTGTATGTGGAAGCAAATGCAGGAATAGGCTCTAATTTCACGGATGCGCAGTACATAGAAGCTGGAGCCCACATTGTCGACACAGCTAAAGAAGCCTGGAGTCAGGAGATGGTCATGAAAGTTAAAGAGCCCCTTCCTGAAGAATATGATTATTTTTATGAAGGGCTTATCTTGTTTACGTATCTTCATCTGGCTCCAGAGCCGGAATTGACAAAAGCATTGATCGATCGTAAGGTGGTCAGCATTGCTTATGAAACGGTTCAATCGGATAATGGCTCGCTGCCATTATTGACCCCGATGAGTGAAGTTGCCGGTCGTATGGCTACCCAAATAGGCGCGCAGTTTTTAGAAAAACTGCACGGCGGTAAAGGTATTTTACTTGGTGGTATTCCGGGCGTTCGCCGCGGCCGGGTGACCGTAATCGGCGGGGGAGTTGTGGGAACGAACGCTGCCAAAATAGCGATGGGACTCGGTGCCGATGTCACCATCATTGATTTAAATCCAGAACGTTTACGACAATTGGATGATATATTTGGGTCCGAAATCAATACATTAATGTCAAATCCATTGAATATCCAGGAAGCCCTTGCGGAATCGGACCTCGTAATCGGAGCTGTTTTGATTCCAGGAGCGAAAGCCCCGAAACTAGTTACCGATGAAATGGTACAGTCTATGATGAAAGGTTCAGTCATCGTAGATGTAGCAATCGACCAGGGGGGTATTTTTGAAACAACGGATCGAATCACTACCCATGACAATCCAACATATGAGAAACATGGTGTTGTCCATTATGCTGTTGCCAATATGCCTGGGGCAGTTCCGAGAACATCTACCATAGGATTGACCAATGTCACTATTCCTTACGCACTTCAGCTGGCGAACAAAGGATATCGTCAGGCTTGTCAGGATAATAAAGCATTGCGCAAAGGAATCAATACACTTGATGGTTTTGTCACGTACCGTGCAGTTGCTGAAGCTCATCAGTTGGAATACTCAGATGTTGAGACATTGTTAGCGTATAATTAATGGGGAACAGCGAGGAAAGATTAAACTTTCCTCGCTGTTTTAGATAGGATGAATATAAAAATTTTAATAAAAAAATGAAACGTTCTTATTATCATTCCGTATATAAAAGTGACGCAGCGTTTTCAGGAAGGAGAGGTGGCTGGTCTGGGACTGTTTTCACGTTTATTTTCAAATAAAAAAGCACAAGCTCCAAAAGTGAAAGAGCGAACGCCACTGAATATTCAAGTAGGAGATATCGTGAACTATGAACTGGTAGATTATGAAGTGGTAGGAAAAATCACTTATAGGGAACATGCCTATGAATGGTTTGGTTATCAATTGCTTGAAGGGCGCTCCACAATTTGGCTTTCAGCTGAAATGGACGATGAATTAGAGCTGGGTATTTATCGAACGATCAAACTGCCCGTCTCTCAGCCTTTCCCGAGCAAACTGGAATATGAGGGGAAGACCTTTCATAAGGATAGCGATGGGCAAGCAAGAGTAGTAGGTGAGGGAAGAAGCCGCAACGTTAATGGACAAATGATCCAGTATGCCGATTATATTTCAGAAGATGAGACAGCGTATCTTAGTGTGGAGGCCTGGGGCAGCGATACAGAAGTGAGTCTGGGTCACGATATTGATCCGTATGATATTAAAATTATAGCAGGGTCCCATTAATTTTAAGGAGGAGTTTAAAGATGTTCCAATTTTTTAAGCGTATGAAGACGGTTGTTAATTCAGAATTGAACGCGATGTTGGATAAAGCGGAAGATCCAGTGAAAATGCTGGATCAGTTTATGCGCGACATGGAAAATGATATCCGTGAAGCGGAGAGTGCTGTTGCCAAGCAGATTGCAAACGAGAAAATGTTGAAAAGGAAATATGATGACGCCCAGGCACTTGTCGATAAGCGAATGAAGCAAGCGGAACAAGCGATTGAAGCAGGGAATGAAGATCTGGCACGACGTGCACTGGAAGATAAGAATAGTCAACAGGAGCAGGCGGAGCAGCTGAAGGCATCGTGGGAACAGGCAAAAACAGATGCAGACAGTCTGCGCGAAAAGCTTGACGAAATGAAAAAGGAATATCAGCAGATGAAATTGAAGAAAGATTCTCTTAAAGCTCGTTCCGAATCTGCCAAAACCCGTACGAAGATGAATCGCACGATGTCCAATATCGGCGGAGATGAATCTCGCCAGGGTTTCGACCGGATGGAGGAGAAAGTACTCCAGCAAGAAGCGGAAGCAGAAACAAGCGAGGATATGTCACAGGCCAGCCGTTCTTTGGACGATGAATTTGAAGCTTTGGAGAAAAACGGAGTGGATGATGAGCTGGCAGCCTTAAAGAAAAAAATGGGCAAAGAGTAACCCACTTACTGAGCATAGCTATGACAACAGATAATGGAGCTATGGTAGAAGGGTCTGACTCGAATAGTCAGGCCCTTCTCCGTTAGTCCATGAATCTCTCTCCAGAAAGGAGGACTCGATATGAAGGATTACCTGGTATTGTTTGGCTTAGGTATTATTGTAATCGTCTTGTTCATGAATGTCTTTGGCGGTAATGACGACAGGTCAAGAGGGATTACCGGGCCCCTATCTAACGAGGAACGTACATATGATGAGTTACCTGATGAACAGGCAAAAACAGATATTATCTCCGCTATGGAACAATCCAGCCCGGAAGATGCTGATAAAATGGTCAGTGACCATTTCCCCCTGATTGACACTATACGTACCGATCAGGGCATTTCCAAGATATATGTAACCAGGAAGTTCACCATACCCGAACTTGCCGATCTGCTTTCTGAAACGCTTGAGCCGGAAGAGAAGAGTGATTTTACCGAGAATAAACAAGTGCTTGTTTATCCGGATGATTTTGTAATTATGAAAGAAAGTGAAGAAGAGCCTGGAGTGGTGTTCATAGAACTGGCGAATGATCAATTCGTACGCAATCATTACTCCCCAGGTTTCTTTAATGGACTCCTGACTTATGCCGTGTTGAACCGAATGCTGAACTCCAATAATTGGGCAGATAAACAGGCTGGGCGTTGCCGGGCATCCAATGATTGTTATGGAGGGTACTCGATGTACGGTGGATACCGTTCAGGTGAGACAGGTACATTTCGTGGTTCGTCGGGACGTGGTGGAGGACCTGGCACAGGAAAATAATTATCTAGGAGGTTGAATTATGGGACCATTCATTGCTACTTTTGCTTATTTTGTTATTGCCATTATTGTTGTATTGGTCGGCTTGGCAATTTTTGAAGTGATCACGTCCAAGTATAAAGATTGGGATGAAGTTAAACAGGGTAACACTGCAGTTGCGTTATCGATAGCCGGAAAGATAGTTGGAATTTGTATCATCCTTTCATTTGCCATATATCATAGTTTGACACTGTGGGATACATTGATTTGGGGTGCTTATGGTGTGGCGTTGCAAATGCTTGCCTATTACCTGTTTGAAATTTTCACTCGAAAGTTCTCTGTCGAAACCATGCTGAAGGAAAACAATATCGCAGTCGGCATCATTTCAGTAGGTGTATCGATCGGCTTAGCCTTCGTTATCGGGGCATCCATCACATAAGCCTTCGTCTCGGGCTGCCTCCGCTTAGGCGGTGCAGCCCTTTTCTTTATTTTAAGAAAGTTTAACTTTGTTGAAGGATTAAAGTATAAGATAAACTAAGGCTTTCGCTATAAGTGCTTGGCGACAAGCCATATTTTCTAATGTGCATTCGGAGTGATTAACAATGAAACAAGAAGCTGTCAAACAGAGTCATTTCATATACTGGGCTTCTGGTATTGTCTCCATTTGCGGTATCATTTTTGAAGTTTTATTTGGCGCGTTAGGTTCCTACATACTTGGGGATGGAGTCAAACAATATACATTGACTATCAGCCTCTTCTTGACAGGCATGGGGATTGGAGCTTCCATTAGCGAAAAGGTGATGAAGCGATTAATTGTCGCTTTCATCTGGATAGAGTTCCTGGTTGCTTTAATTGGGGGCTTTTCCAGCTTCATTATGTTTGGAATGACAGCTTTTGCACCAGACGGGACAGATGCTTTATTTTTATACACGGTGACTTTAACCATTGGGGCACTGACAGGGCTTGAATTGCCGATTCTCATCAGAAAAGCAAATGAGATTGGCGTAGAACTTAACCGGAGTACTGCCCGCGTGTTATTTTCTGATTATGCCGGTGGATTAATTGGCGGTCTGTTATTTGTTTTCTTGTTGAGGCCACAATTAGGTATGGTTAAAAGTGCATTTTTTGTAGGGCTGATCAACCTGACAGTAGCCATGGCTGTGCTGTATTTATTCCGAAAAGAAATCTTAAAGCTGAAAATTCACCTGATTTCCGGGGTGGGAATCGCTATATTCCTGATTGCAGGATTGTTTTTTGGAGAAGAAATGGCATTTTCTTTTGAGCAGAAATTATACAAGGATCCCATCATACATTCAGAAAACAGCGCTTATCAAAAAATTATCCTTACCAAAGAACAAGGGGACACCCGTCTTTATCTAGATGGTTCGCTGCAGTTCAGCTCTTTTGATGAGTATCGTTATCATGAGACCCTTGTTCACGTACCGATGACTGCAACTGAAGATGCTAAGCGTGTATTAGTGCTTGGCGGTGGGGATGGTCTTGCTGTCAGGGAACTTTTAAAATATGACGAATTAGAATCAATCCACCTGATAGATTTGGACCCTGCCATTACCGAGCTGGCTAATAATAATTATCATTTGCTGCAGCTGAACCAGGGGGCATTGAAGGATGATCGAGTAACTGTGCGTAACGAAGATGCCTTTGAATATTTGGAAAAAGACGGGATGTTTTATGATGTCATTCTCATTGACCTTCCTGACCCGAATAATGAAAGCCTGAACAAATTATACACACGGGAGTTTTACTCTCTCGTAAGAAATCATCTGCGTCCTGGGGGAGCAGCAATGGTACAAGCCACAAGCCCTGTGTTTGCGACAGAAGTCTATTGGACGATAGATGAAACAATCCGTTCCGCCGGGTTGGAAACGGAAAATTTTCATGTAGATATCCCGAGCTTTGGGAATTGGGGTTTCGTCATGGCATCCCGGGATCCGATTAATTTATCTGGACTGGACTTTACTGTTGAAACCGATTTTCTGACCGAAGAGCTGCTTTCTGCTTTTACGGTGTTTGGAAAAGATGAGGACAGGGAAATATTCAATCGCAAAGGGGAAAAGGTTTCCCTGAAACCCAATACATTGATCGACCCTCATTTAATTGAAAAATACGAGCAGGCTTGGGATAATTACTAAATGAGGTTATAGTAAATTTTACGAACGAAGGAGAGGATAGTGTGAAAGCAACTTATCATGGTCATTCAGTCGTAAAAGTGGAAGCGAATGGAAAAATGATTTTATTCGATCCGTTCATTTCTGAGAATGGAAATACGGACCTTAATGCTGATGAAGTTAAAGCGGATGTGATCCTGTTGACGCATGGTCATAACGATCATGTGGGGGACACGGTAGATATAGCTAAGCGTAATGACGCATTGGTAGTAGCGCCTTTCGAACTGGCTACTTACCTTGGAAATAAAGGCGTGAATGCGCATCCGATGTATATTGGCGGCTCTCATGAGTTCGATTTTGGTAAAGTGAAGTTTACTCAGGCATTTCATGGCTCTTCTTACACGGAAGAGGATGGTACCATCGTCTACACTGGTATGCCAACTGGTATTTTATTGACGGTTGAGGGGAAGACCATCTTCCATGCGGGTGATACTGGATTGTTCAGTGATATGAAAATGATTGGTGATATGAATAATATCGAGTTGGCGTTCCTTCCAATCGGAGATAATTTCACTATGGGACCTGACGATGCATTAGTCGCAGCGAAGTGGCTCGATGCTAAACAGGTTGTACCTATACACTATAACACCTTCGATTTAATCAACCAGGACGGAAAAGCATTCGCAGAAAAAGTGAGCCCTGGAACAGGGAAAGCATTGGAAGTAGGCGAATCTATTGAACTATAAGTAAGACATGGAACCGTCACTCTACATGAGTGGCGGTTTTTTAACTGGTTAAACAGCATGGCGGCTTTACCAATGAAAATCCCGAGCTTGGATTTTCTGTAAAAAATTGCAGGAAGCCTGTATCATCTGTATAATAACAATTAGATACATAAACACTAGTACAGTTAGAAAGAATGGTGAATGACAATGGCTACGAAACATGAACAGATCCTGCAATTTATTGAATCACTTTCTGTGGGCAATAAAATATCCGTACGCCAAATCGCGAAAGAATTAAATGTAAGTGAAGGAACCGCCTACCGAGCGATTAAAGAAGCGGAAAATCAAAGCCTTGTGAGTACAATTGAGCGGGTGGGGACAATCCGCATCGAAAAGAAGAAAAAGGAAAACATTGAACGGCTCACCTTTGCGGAAATTATCAATATAGTTGATGGTCAGGTCCTTGGTGGTAGAGAAGGGCTATATAAAACATTGAATAAGTTTGTCATCGGTGCCATGAAACTGGAAGCGATGATGCGCTATACAGAAGCAGGGTCGTTATTGATTGTCGGGAACCGTACGAATGCGCATGAATTAGCGTTAAAAGAAGGAGCGGCTGTGTTAATTACAGGTGGTTTTGACACCGAAGAACGAGTAAAAAAGCTTGCGGATGAGAAAAAACTCCCGATCATTTCCACTAGCTATGATACGTTTACCGTAGCTGCAATGATCAACCGTGCTATTTATGACCAGCTGATTAAAAAAGAAATCGTCCTTGTCGAAGATATCTATACTTCATATGAGCAATCTTATTACCTTAAAACAACAGATTCCGTCCAAAATTGGCATGAATTAAATGAGGCTACTTCTCACAGCAGGTATCCAGTAGTCGACGCAGCTAACCGGGTAGTAGGGATGGTAACGTCTAAAGATGTCATCGGAAAAGACAGAAGTCTTGGCATTGATAAAGTGATGACAAAGAACCCTATGACCGTCCAGACGAAAACTTCCCTGGCAAATGCCGCTCACATGATGGTGTGGGAAGGTATTGAGATCATGCCGGTTGTTGATCAGCATCATAAACTCCAAGGCCTCATTTCAAGGCAGGATGTATTAAAAGCCCTCCAGCATATCCAGCGCCAGCCTCAGGTGGGTGAAACCATTGACGATCTCGTAAGCAAACAAGTAGAAGTTCTCGCTGAAGAAGGCAATGATATGCTGTTCCAGGTAGCTGTTACACCTCAAATGACCAATCAGCTTGGCAGCCTTTCTTACGGAGTATTTACTTCTCTCGTCACAGAAGCAAGCAGCAGACTGCTTCGCAAGTATAAAAAAGGTGATTTGGTGGTGGAGAATTTATCCATCTATTTCATTAAGCCGGTACAAATAGAAAGTGTTATTGAACTTAAACCGGAAATCATGGAAGTAGGTCGTAAATTCGCAAAAGTGGATGTGGAGCTTTACCATGAAAAAACGTTGGTTGGAAAAGCTTTGTTGATGGCTCAGCTAATCGATCGGTAATAAGAGAAACCTTTGATATATTTCACATTTTGGATGTTAATTAGATATAACATGATAAAAAGAGTCTGGGACATAACTAGCCGAAAATAGTAAAAAAAGGGTTCCGATTATCGAATTTTGATGACCGGAACCTTTTTTACTGAGTCAATCTCATAATTGGTTAGACGGTTTCCGTTTCAGG
>NZ_JBIEKD010000048.1:0-8620 GCF_043496955.1 Thalassobacillus sp. B23F22_16
CTTTAATTTTATCAGAGGTTGTCCTTATTTTCTTTATTGAAAATAAAAGAAAACCATAAAAAAGTGGTCGGCATCATTTTGATGCCGACCACTTTCCGTTTAATTTACTGGGTTTTGTCCCAGCCTCATTATTTTTTCTCTTCATTTATTTTCTTTGCTACTAAAATTTTCGTACCATCGACTGCTTCTACAACAATAGAAGCACCCCTCTCGATCCACTGTCCATTCGAAACGGCACTATAATTCCTTCCGGCTATATTTATGGTGCCGACCGGACGCATATCCGTCTGTGCAATCCCTTCCTTATTGAGCAAATCGCGATACGTTTCATTCATTGTATTATAGCCTGCTTCTGTTGATAACTGGTCAATTAAGGTTATTTTGGACCACATATCTCTACGCTTAAATGCTTTTAAGAAAAATAAGGAGCTTGCAGAACCCAATATTACCCCTATTATTCCGTACAATCCGGCTACCCAGTTAGGTGAGCTGAAACCGACAGCAATAATCATACAAACTCCACCGATGGTAGCCAATGTCCCATCATTAATAAGTTTGCCATCTATAATAATCAAAATAAGTCCAATCAGGTAAATGAACATCATAATAATAAACATGCTTGGGGAAAGGAAGGAATAAAAATAAACGGTGATGAACCCTAAACCTACAATTCCAAATATCCCACGTGCGTTGACAAGCAGCTCACCAATCAAAAATAAGGTACCTAAGAATGTAATAACAAAGCTGACCCAATCATACTGTAAAATTCCCACTTCATCACGCCCTCTCCATACTATATAGATATATACGAATCAAATTTAATTTTGTTTCAAACAAGGAAACTTTTTATTCAAAGGCGAATAGAACATATATATCTTCTTCGGGGGTGACCTGTTGTATGAAAAAGTTCGGTTTATTTATCTTTATCTTACTGCTTTTAGTTAGTTTATACAAAGACTTGACTGTTGGCACAACAATAGTGCGTACTGAAACCGAAAAAAAGCCTGCAAATATCGAATATCCTCCGCCTTCACAAGCTGAAATTCTCGATCCACCACTCCGATACGAACAGCAAGTGCCAGTGAAGGTAAAACCTGGCGATACAGTCCTTTCTATTATGGAACAGCTCCACAACGGGGGCTATCACCATTCTATTGAAGATATGCTTCATGACTTTCAACAATTGAACCCGGGAACTGAACCTTCTTCTCTCTCCATTGATAAAGTTTATTACTTTCCCTTATACGAAAATGAACAAGCAGAAAGATAATCTAAGTAATCTTACTTCTCATTTTAAACTTTAGGCCTTATAATAAAGGATGGTGTTATAGTAATCCGGCTTGTCGCCGATATATTACTACGAAAGTCTTTGACTTAATTCCACTAATAAAGGTAAACTTTCTTGAAGAATAGAGAATTACACTTCAATGTGAACAAACAAAGGAGCGTTTCACTTATGGCAATTACGCATAGAAAAGATACCCGGCCAGTCAGAGTCGGCGATTTGATAATTGGTGGATCAGACCAGGTAGTGGTACAATCCATGACCACCACCAAAACGCATGATGTAGAAGCTACCGTAAATGAAATACATCGCCTGGAAGAAGCCGGCTGTCAAGTTGTAAGGGTCGCATGTCCGGATGATCGAGCTGCTGACGCCATCCCGGAAATTAAAAAACGCATTAACATCCCTCTTGTTGTCGACATTCACTTTGATTATAAAATGGCCTTAAAAGCCATTGAAGGCGGAGCAGATAAAATCCGAATCAACCCTGGTAATATCGGTCGCAGGGAAAAGGTGGAAGCTGTAGTAAATGCTGCTAAGAGAAAAGGCATCCCTATTCGAATTGGGGTCAATGCTGGTTCCTTAGAGAAGCACATTTTGAAAAAATATGGCTATCCAACCGCTGATGGAATGGTGGAAAGTGCCTTACATCATATCAAGATTCTCGAAGACCTGGATTTTCATGACATCATCGTTTCTCTAAAAGCATCCGATGTGCAGTTGGCAATCGAGGCATACACGAAAGCTGCGGAAGCGATCAAATATCCGCTCCACTTAGGAATTACAGAATCAGGCACACAGTTTGCCGGCACTGTCAAAAGTGCGGCAGGTTTGGGAGCTATTTTAAGCAAAGGTATTGGCAGCACACTACGAATTTCTCTTAGTGCGGACCCTGTAGAAGAGGTGAAGGTCGGTCGTGAACTTCTCAAATCATTTGGCCTTGCTGCTAATGCAGCCACTCTTATTTCCTGCCCCACTTGCGGACGGATTGAAATTGATTTGATTTCCATTGCAAATGAAGTGGAAGAATATATTCAAAACATTAAAGCACCTATAAAAGTAGCTGTATTAGGCTGCGCGGTTAATGGGCCGGGTGAAGCTCGTGAAGCGGATATTGGTATTGCCGGTGCGCGGGGTGAAGGATTATTGTTCCGTCATGGCGAAATCATCCGAAAAGTACCAGAGGATATAATGGTTGATGAATTGAAAAAAGAAGTCGATAAATTAGCGGAAGAGCATTACAAAAAACAAAAGCAGGAAGCATAAAAAAGTGAGCCCAATCGGGCTCACTTTTTTAATTATACTAAAACGGGCTGAAGAACAGTGACAAGAGGATGGAAGCCACACCAATGAAGATTGCTGTATTTCCTAAGGTTTCTGCTCCTCGTTTTCTGGAGATGAAACCAAGTACAATCCCTGCTCCTCCTAAAAGGATGGGAGCAAAAAATAGAGACAATCCAGCAAGGATTAATGCTAACCAGCCCATACCGGATTTCACTTCTGTTTGCATTTCTGTCTCTTGTTCTTCAGATCTCATCGCTTCATTCGGGCTCATCGCCAGTTCCTGGGCGAATTCTTCCTCATATTCCTCTTCCCGATAAGGCTCGTCATGATAAACAAGTCCTTGTTTTTCTTCCTGCCTGTGGTCATCTCCATAATGAGGTGCTTTTTCCACCTCATCATAGGTTGAGCGCTTTTTGGAATCATCCATGCTGACACCCTCACTTTCTTTATGGAGATTCCTTAATATTATTTGCAGGCAGCACTTGAACTTACATGGTAAATATTACAAAAGTCCTTATTAGCTTCTTTTACAAAGAAAAACTTCCTTAAATAATTGCTCTCTGTTAAGCGTTGTTATTGATTTTCACAAAAGGTTTATTCAACAAAAGGGCTGAAAAGTCGAAGACTTGATTTCGAGATGATTGTGAGAGTTTAGGGGCGATGGGGAAGGATTCGCTTTCCAGCTCCATCACCTAGACACTCGCGACATAAGCAGTCCATCAACGGGAAGAAAAATCACTTCCCTTTTGATGTTCTGCTTATGCGTGTCGTGTCTCCCAAGGTGATTACGCATTAATTTCTTTCCGCGGGGAAGACGGAAAGCCTCCTCGAGCTATAAGCTCTGCGGGGTCTTGCCAGTCTATCCTTTCCCGCAGGACATTGAATTTCATCTTGACTAATCCCACGCACGAAGAAAATGCGTAGCATTTTTGAGGAGTTTCAACCTTCCCCATCGCCCCTTACCATAAAAAGTTCTCGAAATCGCCTTGTGGGACAGACCCATCATAATGAAAAAGGCGATTTGCCCTTTATAGTTGCCCTAAGATAAAGGTTTTAGTTATACACCTTTTGAAGGGTCCGTTTGTTCCATAACCGGTTGGAAGGGCAGGGAAACGGCGAGATCCCGCAGGGCTTTTTTGCCCGAGGAAGCTCGCCAGATCCCCCGCAGGAAAGCGAGTCGTTTCCCAGCCCATCCTTTCCCAATCATGATAAAGGGCCCAACTATATCAAGACTGAGTTTTAGCAGAGCATAAAGTACAAAAAGCCGGGAAGACCTTTGAAGGTTCCCGGGCTTATCTGTTAATTTGCAGAAGCGAAAGTAGGGTGGGTTTCTGCATTTTCTTGAATTTCAACAGCATACCAGCTTCTGGCGTGGCCATTCTCTTTTTTGTAATTTTCTAACCCACCTACTCCTCGATGGTAAGCGGTCAAGGCTTCATCCCAGTTTCCATATTTTTCGTGAAGATAATCCAGGTAGATAAGGGATAATTGCATGGAATAGTATGGGTCGAACAATAATTCATCTTCATACGGCAGTCCTCCCATATCCGCAATCCATGGTGCCGTATTTTTCATGAATTGAGCCATTCCATAAGCTCGTCCATATTTTGTTGATGGGCCGACCAGTTCAGGATTAAAAGTTCCTCCTGTCTCCACGTTCAAAAGTTCATATACTAAAAATGGATCGATTTCGTAACGCTCTGATTCTCGAACGAGGAACATAGCCCATGACTTCTTAAACCTTCCTTCACTTTCTTTCACTAACCTGTCCGCATTAATCTCCAGCTCCTGCCATTTATAATGCCCTTCTTCTAATTTCTGTGACTTTTTTGGTGTAGCAGACTTGGCACTATCTGCCACAATTCTTTCTTCCCTTTCCTTATCATTTTCTTCTGCAGTTGTTTTAGTATCTGCTTTGATTATATGAAGAACAAAAAAGAATAAACCGACAAGCAAAACGGTAGCTCCTAATTTAAAAACCTTTTTTATTGTTGATAGCATAATATCACTCCTTACGATGAGTCACTGGCTGTTCCAAATGGAACAATAGATAATTGGACTCATCAAACGATACTAACGGACTAGTTATGAGAAAGCAATTCAAATACACTACATTCCTGAACTTACCATTCACGTTTCCATTATGTAGGAATACGGTGTAAAGAGAATAACCCTCAAGGAGGCGGTCCGTATGAAAAAAGAGATGGCACAACATATAGTTACCCAAAAATTAAAGCAGCTAACCGTAAAAGACATTATTAAATATAGTAATATGTACCAGATAGATATTAGTCGTCAGGAAGCAGAGGATATTATCAAGGAACTGAAAAGTAATAAACTGAATCCTTTAGATAGTAATGAGCGTTTAATGATGCTAAAAAAATTAGCAGCCATCACAAGTCGTGATACAGCTAATAAAGTAAATCGTATATTAAATCAAATCGCCAAGGAATACGGGGTCAGTCATTTACTTAAATAACAAAAAATCACGCTCTCCTTTTTAAGGGAGAGCGTGATTTTTATTGCTCCACGATCTTTTCTTTTAACTTTTCATCGAATTTCTTAGCTTTTAACATTTCAATTTCAAATTTATATGGAGGCTTTTTATTTTTCTTATCTTCGCCTACATATGGGGTCTCCAATATTTTAGGGAGTTCTTGTAACTGCGGATGATGGACGACGTAACTTAGTGCATCGAAACCGATGTGACCGAAGCCGATATTTTCATGTCGGTCTTTTGCGGCTCCGCGCTCGTTTTTACTATCATTGACATGGATGACTTTAAGACGATCGAGTCCGATGATTTTATCAAACTCTTCCAGTACCCCATCAAAATTATTTACGATATCATAACCTGCATCATGAATGTGACAAGTATCCAGACAAATAGATAATTTATTGTTCAGCTCGACTCCATCAATGATTTTAGCTAACTCATCAAAAGTTCTGCCACATTCCGACCCTTTACCTGCCATCGTTTCTAATGCGATTTGGGCTTTTTGATCTTTATGCAGAACTTCATTTAAACCAGCAATGATTTTATCTATCCCTTGCTCTGCTCCTGCCCCTACATGAGAACCAGGATGAAGAACAATCTGATCAGCACCGATGGCTTCTGTCCGCAGAATTTCATTTCTAAGAAAATCAACGCCTAATTGAAATGTTTCTGGTTTCGTCGTATTGCCAACATTGATAATGTATGGAGCATGGACCACGATATCCGAAATTTCATTCGCTTGCATATGCTCTATTCCTGCCTCGATGTTCAGCTCCTCTATTGGTCTTCTCCGTGTGTTTTGAGGAGCACCAGTATAAATCATAAATGTATTGGAACCATAAGAAGCCGCCTCTTCACTGGCGCCTAAAAGCATTTTTTTCCCCTTCATAGAAACGTGTGACCCTATTTTAACCATTAACAACGACACCTCTGCAATCTATATTATTTCTTTTTAAAATTGTTTCTCTTTAGCTTTTTCATATTTTTTTCTGCTTGTCTCTTCATTTTCTTTTTATAACCAGGCTTCACTTTTTTCGGTTTCTTCACCATATTCCATGCCTGCTTTTCTACCGTTGATTCCTGCGTTTTTTCACGTTTTTGTCGCTCATTGTGCGCTTTTACTTCTTTCCATTCTCCATTACGAATGTCGTAGTAAGTGAAGGAAATACCTTTTTTCTCTAACCGTTGTACTAAAGGAAGATTCTCATCTGTGAACAGATTGATCGCCGTGCCTTCAAGTCCGGCACGAGCTGTCCTTCCCACACGATGGATATAGAATTCTTCTTCCTTCGGCATCTGCGCATTGATAACATGACTCACTCCCTGGATATCAATGCCTCTAGAAGCCAGGTCAGTTGCTACGATATACTGATAGCGCAAATTTTGCAATTCCTTTAACATTCTTTTTCTTTCACGCGGAGACAGCCCCCCGTGTAAGATACCGACCTCTAAACCTTTTTCCTGTAATTCACGTGCGAGGCGGTCGGCATGTTCTTTTCCATTTGTAAAAATAATCGCCAAATAGGGCTGTATCACTTCAGAAATGCTGATAATCATATCTGAAGCAGAGCGGTGACGCAATGGGATCAGCCGGTGCTCCATATTAGCCGGAGAAGGCGTTTCATCTTTAATATGGATATAAGTTGGGTTGGAGAGATATTTTTTCAAAAACGGCTGCAAGCGTTCCGGGATAGTAGCTGAGAATACAAGCAGCTGTACCTCCGGACTCATGCGAATTAGAATCTGATCGACATCGTCTATAAACCCTAAGTCCAGCATCAAATCGGCTTCATCAAGTACAAAAGCATTCGCCTGATGCAAATTCAAAGCTTCCTCTTTTACCAAATCCAATATACGACCTGGCGTACCGACGATAATATGCGGCGGTTCCTTTAATTTTTCCATTGTTTTCTGTTTATCTGTCCCGCCAATCAGAAGCTTAGCCCTCCAACGATGATCCTTCTCGGCATAGTGGATACTTTTACGCACTTCATCATAAATCTGGATAGCCAGCTCTCGTGTAGGAGCAGTGACAACAAATTGCACATGATTTTTCGTTTCATCTAATTGGTTCAATAGAGGGAGCAAATAGGAATGGGTTTTTCCCGATCCAGTATGGGACTGTCCGATGATGCTCTCCCCACGCAAAGCTGCAGGTATGACTTTCTGTTGAATCGGAGTCGGTGTGGTGAACCCATATTTAGTAATAATTTCACTGACTACCGGATGGATAGCAAATTGATTGAACTCATGATTTTTCATTTTATTACTCCTTTTTTAGAGACAAGTCCATGATAGATGCAAACTGAACTTAGCCATTGAAAAAAAAACTTCCTTCCTCATTATAGTAGACACTGCGCACAATTGCACGTTTCTAAACAGCTCTTCTTTGTCATCTTCCACTTTTCCCTTTATAATGGAATTGATGTCTGGAAGAATAAAGATTTATTTTAAGCAGAGGGGGAACCAACCAGCATGGAAGTAATTAAAATCGCACCGCGTGGTTATTGCTATGGGGTAGTAGATGCCATGGTAATCGCACAAAATGCATCCAAAGACCCCAATTTACCCCGTCCTATCTATATATTGGGTATGATTGTGCATAATACACACGTAACGGAAGCTTTTAAAGACCAGGGAATCGTCACACTGGATGGAAAAAATCGTTTAGATATATTAGAGGGAATTACTGAGGGCACCGTTATTTTCACTGCTCATGGTGTTTCACCGGAGGTCAAAGAGCGTGCAAAGGACAAAGGTCTTACTGTGCTTGATGCGACCTGTCCTGATGTAACTAATACACACAACTTGATCCGTGACCGTGTAAGCGACGGTTATGAAGTCATTTATATCGGTAAAAAAGGACATCCTGAGCCAGAAGGCGCCGTTGGTGTAGCTCCAGGTAAAGTGCATCTCGTGCAAACGGAAGAGGATGTCGAACAGTTGAGTGTTGAACATGATAAGCTGCTGGTGACTAACCAGACTACGATGAGTCAGTGGGACGTTTATGATGTCATGGAAGAAATCAAAGACAAATATCCCCACGTCGAACTTCATCAGGAGATATGCATGGCAACCCAGGTTCGTCAAGAAGCTGTAGCAGAACAAGCAAAAGATGCAGACTTGACCTTGGTCGTTGGGGATCCGCGAAGTAACAACTCCAATCGATTGGCTCAAGTTTCTAAAGAAATCGCTGGTACGGAGGCATATCGAATTGCTGATGTAACGGAAATCCAATTAGAATGGCTGCAAGGTGTAGAAAAAGTGGCAGTAACAGCAGGCGCTTCCACACCTACTCCAATAACCAAAGAAGTTATCAAGTTCATTGAACAATATGATACGGAAAACGAAGACACTTGGATTAGAGAATCAAAAGTCGAGCAAAAGAAAATTCTGCCAAAAGTAAAAACGAAGAAGAAAGCCTAAAAAAGAGGCTGGGACATAACTAGTCGAAAATAGTAAAAAAGGGTTCCGATCATCGAATTTTGATGATCGGAACCCTTTTTGGTTGAATTTATCCCATGCCTGGTTGGATGGCTTCCGTTCCTGGCTGT
>NZ_JBIEKD010000049.1:0-8456 GCF_043496955.1 Thalassobacillus sp. B23F22_16
AGCATTTGTGGATGACTACAATCACCAACGAATCAAATCAAAGCTTAGAATGAGTCCTGTCCAATACCGTGAAAAATTTGAAGAAGCTGTTTAATTACATAGTGTCCAATTTTAGGGGGTCATTTCATTGCCTGAGGAGGCTCGCCAGTTCCCCCGCAGGAAAGCGAATCCTTCCCCACCGCCCCTAAACTCCCAAATAACATCTCGAAATCAAGTCTTCGACTATTCGGCCTTTTAATTGAATAAGACTTTTATAAAAATAAACAACAAGGTTTAACAGATCTATAACATAAAGTCACAAATTAAGCATAAAATTATAGGATGGTTGACGTATAATAAAGGTAGATAATCGTGTAGTTGAAAGGGGAGGCTAACGATGAAAGAGGAACGATTGCGGATTTTGAAAATGATAGAAGACGGCACCATTTCTGCAGAAGAAGGATCAAAACTGCTGGATGCATTAAACACAGATGAACAAACACATACTGTTTCGAAACAGGTAGACTGGGAAAACGGCGCTAAATCAGAGAAGAAGCAGCCCGATAAAAAGAAAAAGAATATCATGGATTATGTTGAACAGGCTTTTCAAAAAATAAAGAATGCTGATTTTGACTTGAATTTTGGTGACTATGTGGAAGTTTCCCATATCTATCAAAACGTGGATGATTCCTATGATCGCCTGACACTTTCTATTGCGAATGGTTCATTAACTTTGAAGTCCTGGAAGGAGTCTGCCACTCGTGTGGAATGCGAAGCGAAAGTTTATCAGGCGGAGGACTATGATGCAGCTAAAAAAAGCTTGCTCAAACAAGTTGATTTCAAAGTAGCGGATAATAACTTCACCTTAAGTTTAGAAGAAAAGAAAATTAAAGCAGATGTTACTGTCTATGTCCCTGAATCACTTTATGAAAAAGTTCATGCCAAGCTGTTCAACGGGGCGATTTCTTTAGAAAGACTAGAGCTGCATGACATGGAATTGAAGACCTCCAACGGTTCGATACATTTGGATCGAGTTAACGGTGTAGATGGTGATATCGAAACGTCCAATGGGACCATTCATGTTAAAGGAAGCTCCTTTGATGAGCTTGAAGCGGATACCATAAATGGTTCTGTAAAATTAAGCGGAGATTTCGGAAAGCTGGATGCTTCTACTGTCACCGGAGGTGTGACATGTGAATACTTCGGAGACAAAGCGCATACAGGATTTTTCCAAACGACAACAGGCAGCATTAACGTCCATCTTCCTCATCATGTCAAAGTAGATGGCAAGCTCCAAACCAATATGGGGAGTCTTAAATGTAATTTAGATCATGCGAAAATCTATAAAGAGAAAAATGAAGTGGTACGTAAAGAATTACTGTTTGTGATTAACGAACAGAAAGAAAAGGAATATTATTTAGAGGCAGAGACTAAGACAGGTTCGGTCACTGTTGAATAATATAAAGGAGGTAGAAGAGAATGGAAGGAAAATTAATGAGGTCAAAATCAGATCGTATGCTTGCCGGGGTGCTGGGCGGCTTAGCTGAATATTTTAATATAGATGCTACATTGCTTCGTATTATCTTTGTCGTGTTGACGATTCCTATCTCTCCTTTGATTCTTGTCTACCTTGCGGCCATATTCATTATGCCGAATGAAAGGAGAATGGATTCATGAAAAATTGGCTGCTCCATATTATCTTAAACGCTTTAGCGCTATTCATTGTCGCTGCATTGTTCCAGGCGGTGCACATCGATGGGGTAGCTGGAGCATTGCTGGCCGCATTTATTTTATCTATTCTGAATGCAATTGTGCGCCCGATTTTGGTTGTCCTTACATTACCAATTACGATATTGACGCTCGGTTTATTCTTATTTGTGGTCAATGCAATCACCTTATTGCTGACGGATGCTATATTAGGAAGCATGTTCGAAATTGACGGATTTTTCATGGCAATTCTCGCTGCCATCGTCATATCCCTCCTCAACTTGATTTTGAATTCTTTTGTTAAAAAATAATCCTCATAATACGACAAAAAATCGAGTATAACTTCTTGTTTATACTCGATTTTTATTTTTTTAAGTGAAATATTCAAACTTGCCTTCAGGAATATATCTCTCAATGTATCCCTTTAACGTATCTTTCATATCCTCTTGCTGTTCTTTTTTATAAACGTATTTCCCGATTCCGTATTTCCCCCATTTGTATTGTCGCTTTGTTTCATCCATCTCCAGTTTGCTCATCGGATAGTTTTTTTGAATCGTCTTTTTAGCAGGCTGTGTGAAGCGGTGCTGGATCAATTCAAACGTAAGATCTTTTTTGGCGAAATCGGGCAATTCGGCCTCCAGCTTTTCAAATAATTCACGGTATCCTTCTTTCCAATCGTCATATAAATAAATCGGGGCGATGATAAACCCCAAAGGATAGCCGGCGTTGGCTACTTTTACAGCGGCTTCAATCCGGTCGTCCAGCCTGGAGGTACCGGGTTCCAGATATTTGATGACATAATCAGCATTCATACTGAAGCGAAAACGTGTCTTGCCGTTGTGATTGGCATCCAATAAATGATCGACGTGGGCAAATTTCGTTACAAAACGGAGCTTTCCATATTCCGACTCTCCGAAATATTCAATTGCACTTTTTAAGGAATGAGTCAAATGGTCTATGCCTACAATATCGGAGGTGCAGGAGGCTTCAAACCTTGTTTGTTCTGGAGCTCGCTCTTTCATATACTTTTCTGCAGATTCGAAAACTTCTTCTATGTTGACGTATGTTCGAATATACGGTTTGCTCCCCATGGTGGTTTGAAGATAACAGTAGTGACAATGGCCCATGCATCCGGTAGCTAATGGAATGGCATATTCAGCAGAAGGTTTGGATGTGTCGAATTTTAAGGTTTTTCTTACTCCTACGACAAGAGTGGATTTGGCTACACGGTATTGCTGAAAATGATTGTCTCCTGGCAGATTCCTGACATGATTATGGGAGGTGGTTTCTCTTATTTCGATTCCCATATTTTGGAACTTTTCCTTAAGTTCTCTTCCAAGCGGGTAATCCAACGCCCTTGGCTCAATATACACGAGTTGTGGAATGAAGGGTTTTACCACGTGAGCTCACTCCCGCCGAAGTGATCAGCGTATGCCTGTTCCGCTTCAGCTTCGGTACGATAAATAGCTATTTCTTCTGTGAGCGGATAATAGGTTTCGTATAAAAAGAGAGCGAGCTGCTCCGGCTCTTCCGGATTACGGACTACAGCTGCTTCCTGTATATTTGCTACATTTTGTGTATGTGGGTTGCGATAGATGACATAAACGATATCCCCTGCATCCATGGAATCCTGCGGGTTTTGAATTTCCATAAAGTAACACCAGCC
Source organism: Thalassobacillus sp. B23F22_16 (assembly GCF_043496955.1). Lineage (NCBI taxonomy): Bacteria > Bacillati > Bacillota > Bacilli > Caryophanales > Bacillaceae > Thalassobacillus > Thalassobacillus sp. B23F22_16. The sequence goes on from NZ_JBIEKD010000049.1 coordinate 3,353, forward strand.
TTTTACGTCTTTTTTTCATTATTCCTCTCCAACATTCGATTATGAACAGTTGTGGGTGGTAAAATATGACGCCATTCTTAAATAACCGGTTTTTGTCCAAGTTATTTGGAAAAAATGCTACAATAGGATACAGTAATTGAGATGATAGTAGAGGAGGAGACGATATGTCGAAAGTTCGCACCCAGGACTTATTGGACAGATTCGAACTAGAATTGGTGACGGGCGAGGACGGCGTCCATCGTGAAATACATACGAGTGATATTTCCAGGCCAGGGGTAGAGATGACCGGTTACTTTAAGTTCTACCCGAAAGAACGGCTGCAGTTATTAGGAAAAACGGAATTATCTTATTTCAATGAATTGAATACGGAAGAGCGTAAAGACCGAACGGAAAAACTATGTACAGATGTCACCCCTGGTATCGTCATTACCCGAGGTATGGATATTCCACCAGAATTGATTGATTCCGCCAGGGAAGCTGGAGTGCCGTTAATGCGTTCTCCTTATAAAACGACTCGGGTCATCAGCCGGTTGACCAATTTTCTGGAGACAAAGTTTGCACCGTTTACTGCGATTCACGGGGTATTGGTCGATATTTATGGTATCGGAGTTTTAATCACCGGCCAAAGTGGTGTAGGTAAAAGTGAAACAGCACTGGAACTGGTGAAACGCGGCCATCGTCTTGTAGCCGATGATAGTGTGGAAATTCGCCAGGAAGACTTTGATACATTGATCGGGAATAGTCCGCCTTTGATCGAACATTTGTTAGAAATCCGGGGGCTGGGCATTATCAATGTAATGACCTTGTTTGGAGCGGGCGCAGTCCGGAATTATAAACGGATTTCCATGGTAATGAACCTGGAATTATGGGATCCGAAAAAGCAATATGATCGATTGGGCCTGGATGAAGATACGATGAAGATCATGGATGTGGAAATACCAAAAGCAACGATTCCTGTCCGTCCTGGAAGAAACCTGGCTGTCATCATTGAAGTGGCGGCGATGAACTTCCGCTTAAAGCGTATGGGAGTCAACGCGGCAGAGGAATTTTCACAGCGATTGACGAATGTCATCGATCGTGAAAAGCATATGGAAGAGTAAGGAGGAGTTTGTGTGTCGTGTAGTGCTGAAGCCCTTGACCGGGTGTTTTTACAGTTAGGCCCATTATCGATTTACTGGTATGGTGTTATCATTGCTGCTGGTGCTTATTTGGGTCTCTGGCTTGCTGTCCGTGAAACGGAGCGGCTGGGATTAAAAAAAGATTTGATGATCGATGCAGTCGTCATTGCTATCCCGGTTGCTATTATATCTGCCAGGATTTATTACGTCATATTTGAATGGGAACGTTATGCCGGCGGTTCTCTATTGGATATATTCGCTATATGGGAAGGTGGTATAGCAATTCATGGGGCGTTGATTGGTTCGGTAATTACTGCTATCATTTATGCCCGTGTGAAAAAAGTATCGGTCTGGATGCTGCTTGATATTGCTGCACCAAGTATTCTTCTAGGTCAGGCGATTGGACGCTGGGGTAATTTCATGAACCAGGAAGCCCATGGCGGCCCTGTATCAGAAAGTTTTTATAACAACTTTATGCAGTTCTTACCTGAATTCATCACCAATCAGATGTGTATCGGTGGAACGATGTATCATCCGACATTTTTGTACGAATCGGTCTGGAATATTATCGGTTTCGTATTACTTTTAGTCCTGCGACGCTATAATCCATTGCGTGGCGAGGTATTCTTAAGTTATGTCATCTGGTATTCAATCGGCCGCTTTTTCGTTGAAGGGCTGCGGACTGATAGCTTGTACTTAGTAGGAGATATCCGTACAGCACAGGCGATTTCAATTGTATTAGTAGTTGCGAGTATCGCAGCTATCATTTATCGCCGCAAATCGAAAATGGCGGACAAGCATTACAATGGAAAGAAAGCTTGAGATAAGGGGGAGGACTAGTGACAGGCATCATCATGAGAGGTTTAAAACAGGGCTTATCCGTGACATGGACATTAGGGAAAGTCATTTTTCCGGTTACGTTGATTGTCACCATCCTCCGATTCACTCCGGTTTTGCCATGGGCCATGGAGAAAATTGCTCCGTTCATGGCATGGCTGGGGTTGTCTGGAGAAGCGGCGGTTCCCCTGGTATTAGGTAACTTTTTGAATTTATATGCCGGCATCGCAGCCATCCTTTCCTTTGATTTTACCGTAAAAGAAGTATTTATTCTGGCTGTTATGCTATCGTTTTCTCACAATCTGCTGATTGAATCCACCGTTGCTTCAAGAGTAGGGGTCAGCTGGTGGTTCGTCATCGGTTTCCGGCTTAGTCTGGCTGTCATTTCTGCAGCAGTCATCAACCTGGTGTGGAAGGGTGGCAATGAGATGGCAGTTTATGGACTGGCGCCCAAACAGGAAGCCGCACCTGACGAATGGGGAGAAATTGTGCTGCAAGGCCTGCAGACAGCAGCGATGGGCATATTGCAATTGGCGTTGATTGTCATTACGTTGATGATGTTCATGCAATATTTAAGGGAAAAAGGCTGGCTGGACATATTCTCAGGCTGGGTAGCACCAGCGACGAGATTTTTAGGGATGGAACGCAATACTTCAATGACCTTGGTTGCTGGTTTGACGATCGGCCTGGCTTATGGAGCCGGAATGATGATCCAGGCAGTAAAGGAAGATGGAGTTTCCAGGAAAGATATGTACCTGGCAATGATATTCCTGGTTTCCTGCCACGCCGTTGTAGAGGATACATTGATATTTATTCCGCTCGGTATTCCGGTATGGCCGCTTTTGGCATTCCGGCTGATTACCGCTATTTTATTAACCGCGGCTATCGGATTCGTTTGGAATAGGCTAGAAAAGAATAGAGAGGAACACATCCATGAGCATAAATACAATACTCTTTGATTTAGATGGTACATTAATTGATACAAATGAATTGATTATCTCGTCTTTTACGCACACTACGGAACAATACGGGGACAGGTTGTACTCCCGCGAAGAAATTATGAGCTTCATCGGGCCACCACTTAGGGAAAGCCTGGCGAAGATAGATAAAGACAGGGTGGAAGAACTGGTTAATGTTTACCGTGAGCATAATATGAAGCATCATGATGAGTTAGTGGAAGCATATCCCACTGTAGTTGAAACCATCGAAACGTTAAAAGAAAAAGGTTATAAACTGGGAATTGTTACGACCAAGATGCGTCAAACCGTTGAGATGGGGCTGAAATTAACTGGTTTAAAAGAATCTTTTCCGGTTGTAGTCACCCTGGATGATGTGAGCAATGCGAAACCAGATCCTGAACCGATAAATAAGGCCCTTGAGCAACTGGACTCCACTGCTTCCGAGACACTTATGGTTGGAGATAATACCCATGATATATTAGCCGGCAAGAATGCCGGAACAAAAACAGCGGGCGTTGCCTGGACAATCAAGGGGAAGGAAGTTTTGGAAGCACTGGACCCTGATTTTATGTTGACCGAGATGAGGGAGATATTAGATATCATAGGGGGATGAACACCCATGCGTAAGACAGAGAGGTATCGTGTTGATCATGGCAATTCATTATGGCATATCTATAAAACAGTTCCCTTTTGGAAAGTAGTCAAGAATTTCCTTGTCATCCAGGCTGCCAGATACACTCCATTTCTAGGGGTGAAAAATTGGCTATACCGTAAATTTCTCCGTATGGAGGTAGGGAATCAGACAGCTTTTGCTCTGATGGTGATGCTCGATGTCATGTTCCCGGAAAAGATTTTTGTCGGTGAAAATAGCGTAATTGGATATAATACGACGATTCTTGCTCATGAATATTTAATAAAAGAGTACCGGCTTGGGGACGTCAGAATCGGGAATGAAGTCATGATCGGTGCAAACTCAACCATTCTCCCAGGAGTGGAAATCGGTGACGGCGCCATTGTTTCTGCAGGTACCCTGGTTCATAAGGATGTGCCCGCGGGATGCTTCGTCGGAGGTAATCCAATGCGGATCATTTATACGAAAGAGGAGTTGCAGGACCGGATGGACCGGGATGAATTCTTTGCGACGGAAGGCAGGCCGGAACTATGATTGAGCAGAAAATTCTCCCTGCGGTGAAAAAGATGAAGGATTTTGAAAAGCTGCTGGAGAGCGACAGTGATTATATCGTTTTATTGGATACGAGAGTTTCCCAGTTGAAGCATTTGGTTCGATACGGCCAAAAGGCAGGGAAGCGTGTGTTCGTCCACACGGATTTAATTCAAGGGTTGAAGACGGACGATTATGGCATGGAATTCCTCGGGCAGGATATCAAGCCGGATGGTGTCATTTCTACAAGAGCCAGCGTGATTCAACAGGGTAAAAGGTATCGTATGACAGCCATACAGAGAATGTTTTTGATTGATAGTCATGCGATAGATCATAACCTGAAACTGATCCAGAAAACGAAGCCGGATTATGTCGAACTGCTCCCCGGAATCTTACCGGAGCAAATAGCATTTATCAAAGAAACCCTGGGAATCCCTATCATAGCAGGCGGGCTTATCCGCAATCAGCAGGAAGTCGATCAGGCGATTGAAGCCGGTGCCACTGCTATTTCAACATCACGCAGCGATTTATGGAATTTCTAAATCGCTGCTTTTTTCTTGTTACAGATAAGCTCCCTTTAATGGAAGACTCAGTTTCGAGACGTTAGGTAGTAATTATGGTGACTAGGAAAACGGATCGCTTTCCGTGGGCATGTGGTGAGCTTCCTCAGGCGACGCCTTGCGGGATCTCACCGCTCATGTTCATCCCACAGGAGTCTCACCGTTTTCCCAGCCACCATACGTTCGTTAGTTTCTCGAAACATCCATCAGAAATAGAGTGCTTTTGGAGCAGAATATACGGTCAATTTACCATTGTAATAGGATTCTCATCACAAAATAGGGCTGGACTTTCCACACGCGATTTCGAGTATCTTATATGGCAAGGGGCGTGGGGGAAGGGTGAGACTCCTGCGGGAAAGGATAGACTGGCAAGACCCCGCAGAGCTTTAGCTCGAGTTATCATGAACGAAAACTAGCTCCTTACTCGTAAAATCGTAGGTTAATCTGGTTAGAATGGTTACTGCCAAA